>JAOPVZ010000215.1 GCA_025965935.1 Frankiales bacterium
GGCTCGGCGGCGAGCGGCGACCAGGCGGGGAGGACCTCGCCGAGCGCCGTGCCGCTGGGCCGGTTGACCACGACGCCGAGGGCGCCCTCCTGTGCGCCGTGCTGCAGCAGGAGGACGACCGTGCGCGCGAACGTCGGCTCGGTCAGCGCCGGGGTGGCGACCAGCAGTCGCCCGGACCAGCTCATCAGGCCTACTGCGCCAGCCCGGCCTTGGCCTTGTTGCGACCCGAGCGCTGGCGCTCACCGGCGTCCAGGATGACCTTGCGGATGCGCACCTTGTCGGGCGTCACCTCGACGCACTCGTCCTCGCGGCAGAACTCGAGCGCCTGCTCGAGGCTGAGCTCCTTGTGCGGGATGAGCGGGACGAGCACGTCCGAGGAGCTCTGCCGCATGTTGGTGAGCTTCTTCTCCTTGGTCGCGTTGACGTCCATGTCGTCGCTGCGGGAGTTCTCGCCCACGATCATGCCCTCGTAGACCTCGGTGCCCGGCGGCACGAACATCGTGCCGCGCTCCTGCAGGTTGGCCAGCGCGAAGCCGGTCGTGGGACCGGAGCGGTCGGCCACGAGTGAGCCGGAGGGGCGGGTGCGGATGTCGCCGTGCCACGGCTCGTACCGCTCGTGCACGTGGTGCAGCAGGCCGGTGCCCCGCGTCTCGGTGAGGAACTCGGTCCGGAAGCCGATCAGCCCGCGAGCCGGGACGAGGTACTCCATCCGGATCCAGCCGGTGCCGTGGTCGACCATCTGCTCCAGCCGGCCCTTGCGCAGCGCCATCAGCTGGATGAGCACGCCCTGGTACTCGGCAGGCGCGTCGATGGTGAGCCGCTCCACCGGCTCGTGGATCTTGCCGTCGATCTTGCGCGTGACGACCTGCGGCTTGCCGACGGTCAGCTCGAACAGCTCACGGCGCATGACCTCCACGAGGATCGCGAGCTGCAGCTCACCGCGGCCCTGCACCTCCCACGTGTCCGGTCGCTCAGTGGGGTTGACGCGGATCGAGACGTTGCCGACGAGCTCCTTGTCCAGGCGGTCCTTCACCATCCGGGCGGTGAGCTTCTTGCCGCTCTTGCCCGCCAGCGGTGCGGTGTTGATGCCGATGGTCATCGAGATGTTCGGCTCGTCGATGGTGATGAGGGGCAGCGGCCGCGGGTCGTCCGGGTCGGCCAGCGTCTCGCCGATGGTGATCTCGGGAATGCCTGCGATGGCGACGATGTCGCCCGGTCCGGCCTCCTCGATCGGGACCCGGGTGAGGGCCTCGGTGCCGAGCAGCTCGGTGAGCTTGACGCGCTCGATCGTCCCGTCGTGCTTGCACCAGGCGACCGTCTGGCCCTTCTTGATCCAGCCGTTGTGGATGCGGAGCAGCGCAAGGCGACCGAGGTACGGCGAGGAGTCGAGGTTGGTGACGTGCGCCTGCAGCGGCACGTCCTCGTCGTAGGTCGGTGCCGGGATCGTGTCCTTGATGACCTGGAAGAGCGCCTCGAGGTTCGGTGCGTCCGGCGACGCGCCGTCGGCCGGCCGGTTCAGCGACGCCTGGCCGGTCTTGGCCTGGCAGTAGACGATCGGGAAGTCGATCTGCTGCTCGTCGGCGTCGAGGTCGAGGAACAGCTCGTAGGTCTCGTCGACGACCTCGGCGATGCGGGCGTCCGGACGGTCCACCTTGTTGATGATGAGGATGACCGGCTTCTTCTGCTGCAGCGCCTTGCGCAGCACGAAGCGGGTCTGCGGCAACGGGCCCTCGGAGGCGTCCACCAGCAGGGCAACACCGTCGACCATCGACAGGCCGCGCTCGACCTCACCCCCGAAGTCGGCGTGCCCCGGGGTGTCGATGATGTTGATGAGCAGGTCCTTCCGCCGTACGGCGGTGTTCTTCGCGAGGATCGTGATGCCCTTCTCGCGCTCCAGGTCCATCGAGTCCATGACCCGGTCCTGGACCGCGCCCTCGTCCTGCTGGTGCTGCGAGTAGGCGCCGGACTGCAGCAGCATCGCGTCGACGAGCGTGGTCTTGCCGTGGTCGACGTGCGCGACGATCGCGACGTTGCGGATGTCATCGCGTGTGGGCATGGCTGAGGGTCTCCGTCGAGCGTGGGGAATGTCGCCGAGAGCGGCGACTGCCCATCCTACCGAGCGTCACCCCCGAGAGCCCGGCTCGTTGGCCGACGTGACGACCGTCTCCCTGGAGGTCCTGTGCTCCGTCGTGCCGCGCTGCTGATCGCCGCGACGCTGGCGGTCGCCGCCGCCCCGTACGCCACGGCAGCGACTCCGCGGCCGAGCGTGAAGCTGCCGGTCGTGGCCCTGATCGACACGGGCGTCCGCGCCACCCACCAGGAGTTCGACTACCGGGGGCCGGCCTCGACGACGGATCAGTTCGTGGCCTGGTGGGACTTCAGCAGCGAGGTGAAGGGCAAGAACGTGCTGCCGCGCCGCGGCCAGCTCTGGGACAGCCAGGTCCGGAACCCGTACGACAAGGTCGGTCACGGCACGCTGACGGCCAGCATGGCCGGCGGCCGGAACGTGTCACCGAAGAAGACCCCGTCGGCGTACCCGGGCGCCAAGCTGGCCATCGCCAAGGTGAGCTACTACGCCGCCAGCAGCACCGACAAGGAGTCGGCCATCGACCCGTACGCGATCGCTCCCGCGATCCGGTGGGCGACCGACAGCGTGCACGCGGCCGTGGTCAGCATCTCGATCGGCTCGATCGTCCCGGTCCCGGCCGTCGTCAACCAGGACGTCTACGACGCCATCAGCTACGCGCGGGCGCACGGCGTCCTGGTGGTCGTCTCCAACGGCAACGGCTGGGGCGATCTCGGGATGGTGCCGGGCGACCCGGGCTGGGCGAGCAGCTCGGCCGCGTCCCCCGATGCGCTCAGCGTCGGGGCCCAGGGCTCGACCGGCCTCATCAACTCCACGGACCCCGAGGTCGCCGCCGTCTACGCGATCGTCGGTCCCTCCAGCGCCGACGACACCGGGTACGTCTCCAGCGGCGGCACGTCGTTCGGCACGCCCTACGTCGCCGGCTTCGCGGCCGCGGTGCTGCTCGCCTCGCGGCAGGGCGGTCACCCGCTCGCTGTCGCCGCGCTCGAGCAGTTCGTCAAGGACGGCTCCAACGACACCCTCATCCCGCCGCAGTTCGAGGGGTACGGCGTCGTGGACCAGTCGCGGCTGCCCGCGGCCCTCGCGAACGCCCGAGCCGGCAGGCTGCCGACCCGACCGTCGCCGGACCTGTCAGCCCTCTACGTCGACGGCGTCGCGGGCACCCTTCGCACGGTGTGGGTGACGGCTACCTAGGCTGGAGCCGTGAGCGAGCAGCGCGCGCTGGAGGCACTCGGGGACCTGTCCCACACCGTCGTGCGGCACGGCCCGGTTCGCAGCCTCGCGGAGGCTGCGGCGGCGCGGGGCGTCTCACCCGCCGCGGTGGTCAAGACCCTCGTCGTACGGCGGGCAGCCGGCGACTACCTCTTCGTGCTCGTCCCCGGTGACCGGCAGATCAGCTGGCCGAAGCTGCGCGCGCTGCTCGGGGTGAGCCGGATGACGCTGCCGAGTGCCGACGAGGCCCTGGAGGCGACCGGCTACGAGCGCGGCACCATCACGCCGTTCGGCTCCACCACCGCCTGGCCGGTCGTCGCCGACAGCGCGATGGTCGGCCGCGAGGTCACCCTCGGAGGCGGGGCGCTCGGCGTCGCCGTGAAGCTGCAGGCCGACGACGCGATCGCGGCGCTGGACGCCCAGGTGGCAGACGTGACCGAGCCGGAGCCGACATGACGCACCCCCAGCAACCCGTGCACGAGGTCCTCGAGTCCCGTCCGTTCGAGGTGGGCGACGGCACCGAGGTCCGGCGGCTCATCCCGCAGCGCCGGCTGCGCACGGTCGGGGCCTGGTGCTTCGCCGACCACTACGGCCCCGACGACGTGTCGCTGTCCGAGGGGATGAAGGTGCCGCCGCACCCGCACACCGGCCTGCAGACCGTCAGCTGGCTGCTCGAGGGCGACATCGTCCACCGCGACAGCCTCGGGTCTCAGCAGCGGGTCGGGCCGCGGGAGCTGTCACTCATGACGAGCGGCGACGGCATCTCGCACGCGGAGGAGTCGCCCGCCGACCGGCCGCCGGTGCTGCACGGCGTCCAGCTCTGGGTGGCGCTGCCCGAGAGCGGGCGGCATGGCGCGCCGGCGTACGAGCACTTCACCGACCTGCCGGAGGTGGAGCACGGTGTCCTGTGCGCCACCGTGGTGCTCGGCAGCCATCAGGGGATCAGCAGCCCCGGCTCGACGTACACGCCGCTCGTCGGCCTGGAGGTCCTGGTGGGTGGCGACGGTGTGCTGCCGCTCGAGCCCTCCTGGGAGCACGTGGCCTTCGTGCTCGACGGCACGGCGGTGATCGACGGCACGGAGACGGAGGTGGGAGAGCTCGTGCAGCTCGGCCTCGGCCGCGACGAGCTGAGCCTCGACGGGGACGGTGCCCGCGTCATGGTCCTGGGCGGTGAGCCGCTGGAGGAGCAGCTGGTGCTGTGGTGGAACTTCGTCTGCCGCAGCAACGACGAGGTCGTGCAGGCGCGCGCGGACTGGGAGTCGAGCAGCGGCCGGTTCGGGACGGTCGCCGGCTATCCGGGACCGGCCCTGTCCGCGCCGCCGCTCGGACCGGTCCGGCTGATGCCGAGGAGCTGACGCAGCTCCTCGACCAGGGGCGCGTCCACCGGGATCCACGGCACGTCGTCCAGCTCGTCGACCGACAGCCAGCGGTGCGCGTCATGGTCGACCAGCTGCGGCTCCCCCACCACGTCGGTGCACAGGTAGACCCGCAGCACCGCGGTGTCGCCGATGAGCAGGTCGCCTCCGAGGCGGCCGCCGATGGTCGCGGTCACGCCGAGCTCCTCGACGAGCTCGCGGGCGAGCGCCACCACGTCGCTCTCGCCGTCCTCGACCTTGCCGCCGGGAAACTCCCAGAACCCCGCGAGGTGGGGCGGTGCAGTACGGCGACTGGCCAGCACCCGCTCGTCGCGGAGGAGCGCCGCGCCGACGACGGACACACGGGTGGGGAGGGGCACGAGGAGTCATCCTGCACCGCGCCGGGTAGGCAGACGTCGTGAGCACTCTCCTGGACGACGCCCTCATCGCGGACACGCTGGAGTCGCTGCCGGGTTGGGGGGGCGACAGCACTGGCCTGTGGCGCGACGTGCACCTCGACGCCGAGCAGGAGGCCGAGTTCCGCCGCCAGCTCGACGTCGACGCCGGCGTCATGGGGCACGCCCCGTCTTATGAGCAGGCCGACGGGCGTACCCGCGTCGTGCTGCGCACCGACGACGCCGGCGGCGTGACCGAGCTCGACGTGATGCTGGCCAGCCACATCAGTGACCTGCTGCACCGGCTCTCGAGCGACGAGCCCGGTGTGGAGGCCCTCCGGCACGACGAGGCCGTCGCGATCTTCCGCAGCGGCGAAGGCGCCCAGGGCGACGAGCCGGAGGTGCAGACCGGGACCCCTGACGCCCCACTGCCGACGGGGCCGCTCCCCGCCCGGCACGGAGGGGACAACACCGAGCTGTTCGAGTAGCCACCGCCGTCAGGCGGTGGGGGGCTCCTCGAACGCCCGGAGCACGTCGCGCGGCACGCGCACCTGGGGCACCGGGCCGAGCAGCCAGACCGCGTTCTGCGGCTGCGAGGGCAGGAGCAGCGCGCCCTGGTGGCCGCCGAGACCGATCACGAGCACCAGGTCCGGGGACTCGACGACCCCACGCGGGTCCGAGGCCCAGCTGAAGTGGGCCGGGGTCCGAAGCAGCACCTGCTGACCGTCGGGCAGTCGGGTCTCGAACCACGACCGGTTCGCAGAGGTCAGGACGAGCGGCTGGTCGATGCGGCGCGGCACCCGCACCGGCACGACCTGCCCCGCGTCGAGGCCCGCCTGGACGCCGTTGACCAGCCGGCGCGGCAGCGTCGCCGTGACGACCAGGAAGGCGAGCGGGACCACGGCGAAGGCCAGCGAGACGAGCGCCGCGGCGTCCTCGTCGAGGAAGAGGCCGTAGCAGGCCGCTGCGACCACGAGGGTCAGCAGCGGGATCAGCACGAACGTGCACGACGTCCAGCGCAGCCGCTGGAACATCCGAGCCGGACCGGCCCAGTCGCGCACGGGCGGCACGACCGGGCGAGGCGTGTCGACCGCGAGGACCGCGTCGAGCGCGCGTTGCACCTGCCGGCGCTCCGGCAGCCAGACGACCAGCACCGGCAGCGCCGCGACGAGGAAGCCCAGCACGAGGAAGAGGATGCGGATGCTCAGCTGGCTCTCGTCGCCGTCCAGCTCCGGCACGAAACCGGCCGACAGCAGCAGCACCGAACCGGTCCACACGACCAGGCAGCCTGCGCTGAGGACGAGGCGTCGTGCGGTGCCGCCGTGCCGCAGTGCGGGCAGCGTCGAAGCGCGAGCGAGCGACGTCACGCAGGTCAGTGTTCCCTAGTGGGCTGAGAGCTCCCCTAGCGGGCCGTGAGCTCCGTGTAGGCGCGCTCCGGCGGGCCGACGTACACCTGTCGCGGTCGACCGATCTTGGTCTGCGGGTCCTCGATCATCTCGCGCCACTGCGCGATCCAGCCCGGCAGCCGGCCGAGGGCGAAGAGCACCGTGAACATCTCGGCCGGGAAGCCCAGGGCCTTGTAGATCACACCGGTGTAGAAGTCGACGTTGGGGTAGAGCTTGCGCGACACGAAGTAGTCGTCGGCCAGCGCGACCTCCTCGAGCTGCATCGCGAGGTCGAGGAGCGGGTCCACGACGTCGAGGGAGTCGAGGACGTCCTTCGCGACCTTCTTCACGATGGAGGCGCGCGGGTCCCAGTTCTGGTAGACGCGGTGCCCGAAGCCCATCAGCTTGACGCCGGGCTCCTTGTCCTTGACCCGCTGGACGAAGCGCGCCACGTCGCCGCCGTCGGCCTGGATGCCCTCGAGCATCTCCAGGACGGCCTGGTTCGCACCGCCGTGGAGCGGGCCGAAGAGCGCGGAGACGCCGGCGCTGATCGAGACGAACAGGTTGGCGTTGCTGGACCCGACCATGCGCACCGTCGACGTGGAGCAGTTCTGCTCGTGGTCGGCGTGCAGCAGGAACAGCAGGTTGAGCGCCTTGGACGCGACGGGGTTGACGACGTAGTCCTCGGCCGGCACGCCGAAGGTCATCCGGAGGAAGTTGTCGACGTACCCGAGGTTGTTGTCCGGGTACAGGAACGGCTGGCCGATCGACTTCTTGTGGGCGTACGCCGCGATGGTCGGCATCTTCGCGAGCAGCCGGATGGTCGAGGACTCGACGTGCTCAGGGTCGAACGGGTCGAGGCTGTCCTGGTAGAAGGTGGACAGCGCGGAGACCGCGCTCGACAGCACAGCCATCGGGTGCGCGTCGGTGGGGAAGCCGCCGAAGAACTCGCGGAAGTCCTCATGCAGCATCGTGTGCCGGCGGATCTTGAGCTTGAAGTCGGCCAGCTCCTCCTCGGTCGGCAGCTCGCCGTAGATCAGCAGCCAGGCGACCTCGAGGAAGGAGGCGCTCTCGGCCAGCTGCTCGATGGGATAGCCGCGGTAGCGCAGGATCCCCGCGTCACCGTCGATGTAGGTGATCGCGCTCTGGCAGCTCGCGGTGTTGACGAACCCGACGTCGAGGGTGACGTTGCCTGTGCTGCTGAGCAGCTTGCTGATGTCCAGACCGGACGGTGCTTCGGTCCCCTCGACTGTCGGCAGCTCGATCACGCCGTTCGGGGTCTCCAGCTTGACGTCGGTCACGTCGTTCCTCCAGGTGCATCGCGGTCCCACCATTCTCGCTGATGGGCGCGTCCGCCCGAGAGGGAGGGTGCGGCTACTTCCCGTTGCTGGAGAAGTGCTGCCAGTCCTTGGTGGTCCGGAAGTACCCGCCCCAGCCCCAGTGGTGCACCCGGAAGTCCTCCACGACCGCCCTCGTGACCATGCCCTTGCGCGCCGGGCTGCGGGTCGCGTACGCCCGGCCGTTCGGTGGGTCGATCTGCCCCGAGTGCACGTAGGGGTTCTCCACCGGGTTGACGTCGACGGCCAGACCGTAGGCGTGCATGCTCCAGCCAGAGCCGCCTGAGACCGCGCGGCAGTTGAAGGCGCTGGTGTTGTCGTCGGCCATCGACGCGTCGTCGCTGCCCTTGTAGTCGTCGATGAGACGCATCCGACGCAGCGGGAAGCGCGCGTCGTACATCCGGTTGAAGGCGTTGGCCACCGCGGTGACGGCGTTGTGGTTCACCACCATCTCGCCGGTGTGGCTGGCGCCGTCCCACCCGATGTAGCTCATCGTCAGGTAGCGCAGGTCGCGCAGCGGCACCGGGCACCCGGAGTGGTAGCTGTAGCGCATCCGGGAGGCCGTGGCGCTGTCGATCGGCTTCGACGACCAGTGGTACGGCGGGGGGGCCGCCTGCGCAGCGGTCGGGGTCAGCAGCGGCAGGAGCAGCAGGAGTGGGAGGGCACGGCGCACCTGAACAGACTCTCACTGCCAGGAGGATCCGCGTCATTTGTGCCGAACTCCGGGGGCATGACCCGTCGCCGTGCCACCGCCACGCTCGCCGCAGGCCTGCTCCTCGTCGGCGGCGCCCTGTCAGCACTGCCCGCGCAGGCTGCCTCCCGCGCGACGTTCAGCCCGCCGCTGCTGCTGGCGGGCGGCGGCGCGGAGCCGAGCATCCGGGTGCCGAGCGACGGGCTGTCCGCGGCCTACGTGTCGGCTCCCACGGGACTCGGCAGCAACTTCTGGCGGATCACCGACCAGTTCAACGCCAAGGACAAGACGCACACCTTCGTGCAGAGCCCCGTGCAGCAGCCGGACCTGGGGACCGGCGGCGGTGACTCCGAGATCAGCGTCGGCAACAAGCCGATGGGCGAGACGCGCTGCGACCCGATCGCCTACTCCGGGCTGCACAACATCGACCTGCTCGACAACTTCACGGTGGCCGTCTCGACCGACTGCGGGAAGACCTTCTCGCTGGCCAACCCGTACGCCACCCAGAACACGCTGACCGACCGGCAGTGGCAGGCGTTCGACGGCAGCAAGACCAACTTCCTCATCTACCACAAGGTCGACACCAGCCAGATCGTCGTGTCGGAGTCCATCGACGGCGGCATGACCTACGTGTCGCTGGCCCCGGACGGCGCGCACGGCATCATCGATGCGGCCACGCTGCCGGCGGCGGCCAACGCCAACCAG
The DNA here is from genome assembly GCA_025965935.1 of Frankiales bacterium. Taxonomy (GTDB): domain Bacteria; phylum Actinomycetota; class Actinomycetes; order Mycobacteriales; family SCTD01; genus RYN-111. The sequence continues at coordinate 9,167 of JAOPVZ010000215.1, forward strand.
GTCGGCAACCTCGTCACTGACTACTCGCACCCGACCGGCACGAACAACGTGCTGTCGGGCGAGCCGACGCACCGGATGTACGCGGTGTTCGGCGCCCCGCGTGACGCGGCCGACAACGCCCAGGCGCAGATCGACAGCAACGCCCAGGGCGCCGGCGCCTACAACCACGTGGACACGATCTACCTGGCCCGTTCCGATGACGGCGGCTTGACCTGGACGGACACCAAGGTCTTCGGCGTCGACCCGGCGAGCCACCGCGAGCTCAACCTGCTCTTCCCGGTCGTCGACGTCGACAAGGCCGGCAACGTCTACGTCGTCTGGTCCGACGGGTTCAAGGTGCAGTACGCCGCGAGCACCGACGGCGGAAAGACGTTCTCCCAGCCGTTCCAGGTGAACCAGGACAACCGTGGGCTGGTGTCGGGCACCGGCGCCGAGAAGCCGGACCCCGGCAAGAGCGACCTGTTCCCGTGGCTGGCCGCCGGGGCGGACGGCTACCTGGACCTCATCTGGTACCACGGCCAGGGCGGCGCGCCGCAGTCCAACCTGGCCTACCGCGACCCGGGCGACAAGAACACCAGCTGGACGGTGGCCTTCACCCAGCTCGGCAACGCGCACCGCACCAGCAGTGGGAAGACGTCGCCGACGGTCCTCAACTACAGCGAGGCGATCACGCCCGTCGTGCACACGGGGGACATCTGCCAGAACGGCACGTTCTGCTCGCTGGTGCCCGTGCCTGGAGCCCCCTTCAGCACCGGCGACCGTTCGCTGCTGGACTTCTTCGAGGTCGCGATCGACAAGCAGGGCCGCGCCAACATCGCGCTGGCCGACAACGCCGAGTCGCCCGGTTCGCTCCTCAGCGCCTACACCCGCCAGACCAGCGGCATCAACCTACTGACCGGCCAGCCGCTCCCCGAGCAGAAGATCAAGGCCGCGCAGCTGCTCTGCTCCACGGACGGGGCGTTCACAGACCCGGCGGGTGACGCCACGGAGGTGGTGGTCGGGACGCCGCTGCCCAACGCGCCCTCGCTCGACATCACGAGGGGCTACCTCAGCTACGACACGACCAAGAAGCAGCTCGTGGTGCACACCAAGGTGCTGAACCTGTCGCAGACCCCGCCGACGGGTGCGACCGGCGAGCAGTACGAGTTCGGGTTCACCTACGACAAGGTCGGCTACTTCGCGGTGGCGGCCCGCAACGCCGGCTCCGCCGACGACTTCCACATGGAGTCGCCCCTGCGCACGAGCGTCGGGTCCGCCCTGACCGGCAGCTTCGACGACAAGACCAACGAGGTCCGCGTCAACGTGCCCGCCGACTTCTTCTCCAAGCTCGGCAAGGGCAAGACCCTCGCGAAGGGCGCCAAGCTGACCGGCTTCGCCATCACCACCCGTCGCAACGAGGGCGGCCTCATCGTGCCGAACGCCGACGAGGCGGGGTCGCTCGGCTGCCCGTTCGTCGTCGGCGCCCAGGCGGTCAGCGTCGGTGGTCCGCAGGGGCCGACCGGCAGCGGCATGGTGCCGTCGTCGGTCGACCGCCGCCCGGTCCCCGGGCTGGCCGCCACGGGCCTCCCGATGGGCGTCCCCGTGATGGCACTGGGACTGGTCCTCGTCGCCGGGCTCGCCGTGCGCCGCTGGATCAGCTGAGCAGGAAGACCGGGAAGCCGGGCGCGACCCGCGCAAGGGCGACGTCGTCGGACTTCGCGTCGACGCCTTCGAAGAACTGCCCGGCCTCAAACCCCCACCGCCGCACGTACTCGCGCAGCACCGGCGTCTTGTCGGCGTCTCGCAGCTCGGTGGCGCTGAAGGGCTGCGTGCGGCGTCCGACCCGCAGCTCCCCCGCACCTGCCACCCGCAGGTTGCGGACCCACTGGGTCACACCCCGCGGCGCCACCAGGTACTGCTGACCCTCCAGGGTCAGCAGGTTCACCGGCGTCGAGCGCCACTCGCCGCTGCTGCGGCCGCGGACCCGCAGCTCCCGCGAGCCGGCCACGCTGACGCCCAGCCGGGTGAGCCGGCGAACGGCGCGGTTGAACACCTGCCGGGTGAACCATCCGGGCACGAGATAGCGGTTCTCCATGACGACCTCCGTTGCGAGAGCAGTGCTCTCACTTTAGACGCGACAACGCTGCTGTCAAGAGCAGTGCTCTCGTCTGTTGCCAGTGCTCTCGGGGTACGCGATGCTGCCGGTCGTGACGAACGCGCGTGAGCGGGCCAGGACCGAGCTGACCAGGGAGATCAAGGACCTGGCGCGCCGGCACCTGGCCGAGCACGGCGCGGCCGGACTGTCACTGCGTGCGGTCGCGCGTGACCTGGGCATGGTGTCGTCGGCCGTGTACCGGTACTTCCCGAGTCGCGACGAGCTGCTGACGGCACTGATCATCGATGCCTACGACGCCGTGGGAGCCGCGGCCGAGACCGCCGCCGCAGGAGTCCGCAGAGGAGATCTGCTCGGCCGCTGGCTGGCCGCCACCCGGGCGGTCCGGGAGTGGGCGGTGGCCCACCCGCAGGAGTGGGCGCTGCTGTTCGGCAGCCCGGTGCCCGGCTATGCCGCGCCGCGCGACACGGTGGACCCCGCGGCCCGCATCCCGCTGCTGCTGCTCGCCGTGATCGCCGACGGCACAGGCGATCCGGCCCCACTGCCCCCGCTTCCGCGGCAGGTGCGCACCGACCTCGCTGCGCTGCGCCGGCAGGTCGGTGGCACGTTCTCGGAGCCGCTGCTCGCGCGCGCCGTCATGGCGTGGACGCACCTGGTGGGGTGCATCAGCTTCGAGCTGTTCGGCCACCTGGTGGGCAGCGTCACCGACTACCCCGCCTGGTTCGACCTGCAGGTGCGGGCACTCGCGACGTCCGTGGGTGTGAGCCGATGAGGCTGGGCGAGCTCGAGATCCTGCCCGTGCTGGACGGGGCGATGGACGTGCCGGTCGACGTGATGCTCAACCAGGTGCCGCACGCGCGCTGGCTCACGCCCGAGGGGTTGATGCCGGTCCAGATGGGCGGCTACCTCGTCAGGTCGGGTGAGCGGGTCATCCTCGTGGACACCGGCTTCGGGCAGGGCACGCTGCTCGCGAGCCTGGCCGGGCTCGGGGTACAGCCCTCCGAGGTGACCGACGTCCTGCTCACGCACCTGCACTTCGACCACATCGGCTGGGCCTCGGAGGGCACGACGTCGACGTTCCCGTCGGCGACGTACCGGTGCGACGTCCGGGACTGGCAGCACTTCGTCGTCGAGGAGCACGAGGAGTACATGCGCGACATGGTCAGTGCGATGACGCCGAAGGACCGGCTGATGCCCGTGGTCGGGCAGCTCGAGCTGTTCGAGGGCGACACCGCACTGGCCCCCGGCGTCGACCTGCGCGCCGCCCCCGGCCACACCCCGGGGAGCACGGTCGTGGTGCTGTCCTCGGGCACGGACCGGGCGATGCTGCTGGGCGACGTCGTGCACTGCCCGGCCGAGATGATGAGCCAGGACTGGGAGATGCTGGCGGACGTGGACCCGCCCGCCGCGGCGCGGACGCGGGAGGCCCTGGCGAAGGAGATCGAGGGCAACGGCACGCTCGTCGGCGCCGCGCACTTCCCCGGTCTGCGGATGGGCCGGCTGCTGTCGTCGGGGTCCGGGGAACGGGACTGGGCCTACCAGTCCTGAACCGACCAGCCCTCCGTCGTCCACGGTGTGCGGCTGTGCTCCAGGTGCAGGCGTCCCGGCGCCGCGTCGATGAGCTGGCCGAACACGGTGGCGAAGACGAGGTCGTCCTTCTCGTGCCGCACCACCAGCGCGGCAGGGTCGTCCTGGGGCGTCTCCCCTTGGACGATCTCACGCCACGGCTTGTGCTCGAAGCGCTCGAGGTACCGCTCGGCCTTGCCGTCCTCGGCGCCACCGGACGTGACCATGTGGGTGCCGGCCCCGAGATCGGTGGCGGTGAGGTCGTCGCCGTCGAAGACCCAGAGGCGGAGCACGTCCTCGCCGGCGAGCACCAGCGCGAAGCTGGCCATACCGGTGAGCGCCAGGTGGTCGGGCCAGTCGACACCGTGCTCGAGGGCGAGGAGGGGCAGGACGCCGCGGCTCGGCGCGCCCGCATCGGCCACCCGCTTCTGCGGCCGGTTGAGCACCAGCGCCGTCCGGCCGGAGGCGATGTCGCTCGCGCACCAGGTGCCACCGGCCGTGCGGTCGCGACCGCCGACGACGCCCGGCAGGTGGGGCCACCACTCCGCCGGCTCGTCAAAGGCCCGGCGGGTCAGCTCGTCGCGCAGGGCCAGCAAGCGGACAGCCGTCCCAGGCTCCCATCGGACCACGACAGTGCACACGCGTCCCATGCTGTCACCTGCGCGCAACGGCACCGACCTCGCGCCGGAACACGACAGCGGGACGCTCACAGCATGACCACACTCCTGCTGCAGGCCGACCCGGGGCGCGCAGCGGAGCTCGCCTCGCACATCGCGACGCTGCCCGCCGTGTGCGACACGGTCCTGACCTCTGGGCCCTACGACGTCATCGCGCAGGTCCTCGAGGACGCCGACGTGCCGACGATCCTGGCCGGCGCGAAGCGGGCGCCGGGGCTGGCCCGGATCTGCGTCTGCCGGTCGGTGTAGACCTCAGTCGATCTTGAAGGCCTCCGGGTAGAGCAGGTAGTTCGCCGCGCAGGCCGCCTGGGCGCCCTCGTGGACCGCCGTCGAGACCTGGTGGCCGTGCAGCGACGTGAGGTCGCCGGCGGCGAGAACGCCCTTCACGCTGGTGTGCTGCTCGGTGTCGACCACGACGTAGCCCCTGTCGTTCAGCTGCACGCCGAGCTGCACCGCCAGGTCCGTGCGAGGTCGTGCGCCGCGCACGACGAACAGCGCGTCCACCGGCAGCGCGCGCCCTCCCGCCGTACGGAGCTCGTGCAGCTGGCCGTCTTCGCCTGACGCCTCGACCAGCCGGTCCTCGACCACCGGGACGCCGGCCGCCTGCAGGCGGGAGCGAGCGACGTCGCCCAGGCCCGCTGTCTCGCCGTCGGTCAGGACCAGCACCCGGTCGGTGAGGCTGAGCAGCTGGAGCGCCTCCGCCGCCGCCCGGTCGTCGGCACCGAGCACGACCACCTGCCTGCTGCGGCACTCGTACCCGTCGCAGGTGATGCACCAGAACATGCTCCGGCCCAGGAAGTCCTCGGCTCCGGGGAACTCGGGGTAGTCGTCCAGCACGCCGCACGCGAGCACCACCGTGCGCCCGCGGTCCTGCTTGCCTCCGGCCGTCGCGACGAAGAAGCCGTCGTCTCGGACGACCTTCTCGACCATGCCGTCCCGGACCTCCGCGTGCGGATACGCGGCGAGCTGCTTGCGCCCGAGCTCGCGCAGCTCGCGCGCGGCCACGCCGTCCGGGAAGCCCAGGTAGTTGTGGTTGACCTGCACACCGCTGGAGCGGCCCTCGCCGCTGTCGAGCACCAGGACCCGCCGGTTGTAGCGGGCGAGCTGGATGGCGGCGCTCAACCCGGCCGGACCACCACCGATGACGAGCGCGTCCCAGTCCACGGCTCCTCTATGTCCCACAGGCCGGGCCTCACACCGCCGGGCGTATCCGGGATGGCTGTGAGGCGTTGGTCCCTCCGACACTGATCACTGGAGGACGAATGCGCGCGGTCCGGGTACTTCTCGTCGCAGTGCTGGCTGCTGCCGCTGTGACGACGACCCACGCCGGGGCAGCGTCCTCTCCCTACGCGCCGCTCGACCGCCCCGGGCCGCCCCTCTCGGTGCCCGCCGCCACGCTGCGCGCCGCGCTGCACTGCGAGGGCGACTTCCGGCACGGCACCCTCGAGCCGGTGCTGCTCAGCCCGGGCACCAGCGCGACGCCGGAGCAGAACTTCTCGTGGAACTACGAGCGCGCCTTCACCGCGCAGCACCGGCCTTGGTGCGACCTCACCATGCCGTTCCACACCCTCGGCGACATCCAGGTCGCCGGTGAGTACCTCGTCTACGGCATCCGGACGATGCACAAGCTCGCCGGCCGACGGGTCGCGGTCCTCGGCCACAGCCAGGGCGGGATGTCGATGCGGTGGGCGCTGCGGTTCTGGCCGGACACCCGCGCGATGGTCGACGACATCATCGGCATGGCCCCGGACAACCACGGTACGACGGCAGGCGGCGGGTGCCAGGAGGGCACGACCAAGTGCGTGCCCGCCAACTGGCAGCAGGCGGCCGGCAGCAAGTTCATCGCGGCGCTGAACAGCCGGACCGAGACCTTCCGTGGCATCTCGTACACGAACGTCTTCACGCACACCGACGAGGAGGTGCAGCCGAGCGACACCGCCGCCACCGCCTCGGCCTCGCTGCACACCGGTGCCGGCGCCGTCACCAACGTCGCAACCCAGGACATCTGCCCGACTGACGGCTACGAGCACAACCTCATGGGGACCGTCGACCCGGTCACCTACGCGCTCGTCATGGATGCCCTGTCGCACCGCGGCCCCGCCGTGCCGTCACACGTCCCGGCGAGCGTCTGCACCGAGGTGTATCAGCCCGGCATCGACCCGGCGAACCCGCAGAACTACCTCCAGCCGGTGCAGCTGCTGCCGTCGATCGTCGGCATCCTCACCCCTGGCTTCAACCTGGTCGGTGCGCCCGAGACCTCCGCCGAGCCGGCCCTGCGCTGCTACGTCTTCGCCCGCGGCTGCTGAGTCGTCCGGTGTTGCTCGCCGGCTATCGCGGGTAAATCCGGAAGCGTTGGCAGACAGTGTTCTCCCCGGCCCTGAGGGCTTGTCGCTCGACAACCTCTGGAGGACGACGATGACCACCTCGCATGAACCCGAAGGCCGCCGCATCGCCGAGGACGGCACCCAGGAGAGCCCCGAGGGCCCGGTGGAAGGCGGCCGGAGCTCCTACGGACCCGGGAACAGCGGCGGCAGGCAGGAGCCCGGCAACCCGGTGCCGCCGTACGAGGGCCGGAAGGAGAGCGCCGAGGTCCAGGACGGGCCGACCTACCGGGAGGGCGCCCGCGTCGGAGGCGCCACCGGGCCTGTGCAGGACGAGCAGCTGAAGGCCGACCGGCCCGAGGACACGCCCGGCGGTCGGACGACCTCACCGGTGGACGAGCAGTCGGTCAACCACGAGGGCGGCGACGCGGACGACGAAGGCAGCAGCGAGGTCGGCTCCCACGAGGCCGGTGTGCCGCGCGGCGAGGACGCGAGTGGCTCCGAGTCCGGCCGGGAGCGCATCGGGCACGAGGGGACCTCGCAGCGGCCCGCCGGGACGTCGTCCGCGCGGGACACCACCGGCGTCGACCCGCAGGAGCCCATCACCACGCCACCGGAGCGCTCCAAGGGCTGAGCCCGGGCGCGCTCACCTAGCCGCGACGAAGCGGGCCAGGAGCTCCGCCACGCGGGGGCCTTGGTCCTCCTGGAGGAAGTGCCCCGCGCCCGTGATCGTGGTGTGCGGCTGTCCAGTGGCGCCGGGCACGTTGCGCTGGAACCAGACCTCGCCACCGCCGGTGATCGGGTCGCTGTCGGAGTACAGCGTCAGGAACGGCTTGTCCCACGCGCAGAGCGCCTCCCGGGCTGACACGTTGGCGGCGGACGCCGGGTCGCTCGCGTCAGTCGGCACCAGGGTGGGGAAGATCCGGGCCCCCGCCTTGTAGCTGTCGTCCGGGAACGGGGCGTTGTACGCAGCAGTCACCTCGGCGGACAGGGTCGAGACGACGGCCATAGCGACGATGGCGCCTGCGTCGAAGTCCGGGGTGGTCTGCGAGAACTGCTGCCAGGCCAGGAAGGCCTTGCTGGCCGGCTCGAGTCCCGTCGGGAGGCCTGTGTTGCCGATCGCGACCCTGGCGAAGCGCTTGGGGTGCTCGGCGGCGAGCCGCAGACCGATCAGCCCTCCCCAGTCCTGGCCGAACAGGGTGATGTCCTCGAGACCGAGCTGGTCGAGGACGCAGCTCCGCACCCACTCGACGTGCCGCGCGTAGCTGTAGTCGCCGGGCTGCGTGGGCTTGTCGGAACGACCGAAGCCCACCAGGTCCGGCGCGATGCAGCGCAGGCCTTGCGCGACGAGCATGGGGATCATGGTGCGGTAGAGGAAGCACCAGGACGGCTCACCGTGCAGGAGCAGCACCACCGGACCGTCGGCCGGGCCCTCGTCCAGGTAGTGCATGCGCAACGCGCCGCCGTCCCCATCGGGAACCTGCCTGTAGTGCGGTGAGAACGGGAAGCCCGGTAGCCCGTCGAACCGCTCGTCGGGGGTGCGCAGCGCGTGCATGGTCAGCTCCTCGGGGGTCGGGGTCCGCGCCGGAGTCACCGGCGGGTCGTGCGCGCCAGGACGCGCGCGACCATCTCGCGGGCGACCATGGGTCCCGCGTTCTGGTTCTGCCCCGTGATGAGGTTGCCGTCCACCACCCAGTGGTTGGCCAGGGGGTCACGGAACCGGCTCACCGACTCGAACAGCGCACCCAGCTTCCGGAGCTCGGCCTCCGGGTGCATAGGCGTCGAGGTGATGCGCAGCTCGCGCACCTGCTTGTCGGTCACCGCTGTCACCTTGCGCCCCGATACGAGCGGGGTGCCGTCGGCGTTGGTGGCGTTGCGCAGGGCCAGCGGCCCGTGGCAGATGCCACCGATGACCAGGCCTGCGGCAGAGGCCGCCGAGACCTGCTCGGCCAGCGGCTCCGAGACCCCGAAGTCGAAGGCCGCTCCCCACCCGCCGGCCAGGAAGAGCAGGTCGTAGTCGCTCATGTCGAGATCGCCGACGGCCAACGAGCCGGCGACCTTGGCCGCCAGGGCGCCGTCACCGAGGTAGCGGTCATCGGCGGGGGTGCGGATCACCGGCTTCAGCGACATCGGATCGACGGGGATCACCCCGCCGAGCGGGCTGGCGACGTCGACTTGCATGCCGGCGTCCAGGAAGTAGTAGTACGGAACGGTCAGCTCGGATGCGAAGACCCCGGTGGGCTTGCCGTTGCCCAGCGTCCCGTGATTGGTGGCCACGACCAGTGCCCGCCTGCCCGGGGCCATCAGCGCGTCCGCGGCCTCGTCCTCCGGGTGCAGCCCCAGTCGCTGCACGAAGCGGCGCAGGACACGAGCGGGAGCAGGCGGGGTCGCCTTCACAGGCACACCTCTCGATCGACGGACGGCATACGGCCAGGGATGGTGCCGCTCCGGGACGCAGCGCAGGCGCTCCTCCTTGAGGCGCGTCCGCAGGTGCCGGAGGACCTCGGCGCAGCTCTCGTCGCGCCACCGGTTCACCGCCTCGGCGGAGTCGGCGTCGAGGTCGTACAGCTCCCACTGGTCCGGCAGCGGATCGGTGCGGAACTCCTCACCCCCGAGCCCGTTCGCCGCCAGGTGCCGGACACCCGGTTCGGTCCACGTCGACGGGTCGTCGAACGTCCGCACCAGCTTCCACAGGTGGCCCGCGCCGTCGACGGAGTCCTCGAGCCTGACGACGATCCCCTCGAAGCTGGAGGCGACGTGCGCCGCAACCCGGATCCGCAGCGGCGTCGGCGGGTTCTTGGTACGACCCAGCCGACGCGCCAGCCCCGACAGGCCGGTGTCGCCCTCGAGCATGTTGTCCCGGGTCATCAGGTACACGGCGCGGTGCCGGTCCCCGCGGCTCGGGTCCTTGACCATCGGCATCAGGTCCTGCCCTGGAAGCGGATGCACCTCGCTGAAGGCCGCGCCGAGCACCCTGGCGAGCTCCTGCTCGTCAAGACCCGCAGCTGCCAGCAGCGTCGGGAGCAGATCGACGTGGGAGGTGGCCACGTCGCTCACGGCGCCACCGGCCGTGGCGAGCGCGCCGGTGCCGACGATGCTCAGCGGGACCCGGGTCGACTCGTCGTACAGGTTGAACCACTTCTGGTGCAGGCCGCCGTGCGCCCCCAGCAGCTCACCGTGGTCGGAGGTGCGCACCAGGACCGCGTCACTGGAGCCGTTTTCAGTCACCGCTCGACGCACCCTGTCGAGCGGGCCGTCGACCTCCGCGTGCAGGCGGTAGTAGAGGTCTCGGTACTGCTGGGCTCTTGCGCGGTAGATCCGCGAGATGGCCGGCGCGGGCCCGTACGCGGAAGGGTAGGACTCGCGGAAGGCGATCTGGGCCGCCGGCTTGTGCGAGAGGTCCTCGTGCTGGGTCGGGGCCTCCGCAACGTGCGGCGGGTCGAGGGGGCCGGCTGCCAACGGCGACTTCCGGGCCCACTTGGGGAAGAGCACGATGTCGTGCGGGTTCACGAAGCCCGCGACCAGCAGGAACGGCCGCAGCGCGTCCGGGTCGCCCGCCCGCCGACGGGCGTACCGGTCCTGCAGCCAGGCGACCAGGCGGTCGGCCAGCAACGGGTCGCGGCGCAGCCCGCTGTCGGACAGGCGCGCACCATGGGGTTCGGGACCGACCCAGCCGGAGAAGCCGTACGGGCCGAGCGGATCGGCGTCGAGGTAGGTCTGCACCGCGGCCGGGAGCACCGTGCCCTTGTCGGTGTTGGTGTCGAGACGGCGTCCTGACTCGTCCTGCAGATCGGCGTGGCTGATGTGCCACTTGCCGTCGTAGTGGGTGTCGTACCCAGCGGCCCGGAACCAGTTGCCGAGCGTGGGCACCTGTCCCGGCGGCAGCCATCGCATCCTGGAGTCGCTCGCGTCCTTGCCCAACCCGTCCGTCTGCGTCACCCCGTGCAGGTCCGGGTACTGGCCGGTGAACAGGGTGGGGCGCGAGGGAACGCAGGCCAGCGAACCGGTGTAGTGCCGGCTGAAGGACACGCCGTTCTCGGTGAACCAGCGGGCGCCGGGCAGGGCGCTCTGTCGCCACGACCCAAGTGCGTCGGACTCGTACGGCGGTGCCGCACGCTCCTCGTCCGTCAGCAGGACGACGATGTCCGGGCGGTTCGTCACGACGATGCTCTCGTGCCCGCCAGGTGGCCCTCGAGCCCACCGACGAGCTGCTTGCCGGCCTTGCCGAGCTTGCGCGCCACCAGTCGACTGACCAGCGGGCCACCCTTGGTCGCCACCACCGACGTCAGCGTGACCCGCGTTCCCTTGCCCGCAGCAGACAGGACCCAGGTGTTGCTCGCCTGGCGAACCACCGGGGGAAGCCCCGTGATGCTGTAGCCCAGCACGAACGGCGGCTGCCACTCCGTGACCGTCTCGCGCAGCGCGTTGCGGCCGACCTGGACCCGGCGGGTCGCGCCCGGACCGCTGGAGGCTTCCGTCAGCAGGTTGCTCTGGCTGACCCCGGTGCCCCACTCGCTGATGTCCCCGAAGCGGCCCAGCACTGACCAGACCTCCTCGACGCCGAGCGGGATCAGCGCGGTGCACGAGATCGTGGCCATGAGGCGCTTCCTATCATCTGGCACTACCATTGCCAATAGTTGTTGACACCCTCGCGGGCCGTTCCTACCGTCGTCGCATGCCGACGGACGAGCACTTCGAGGGCACCATCGGGCGCACGTTCGCCGACTCGACGCCCCATTGGCCGGAGCCGGTCCGGGCGGCCGAGGGCGCTCCGAACATCGTCTACGTGCTGTACGACGACCTGGGGTTCTCCGACTTCGGCTGCTTCGGGTCCGAGATCGAGACCCCCACGGTGGACCGGCTCGCGGCCGAAGGCCTGCGGTACACCAACTTCCACGTCACGCCGCTGTGCTCACCCACCCGGGCCTGCCTGCTGACCGGTCGCAACCACCACTCGTCGGGTATGGGCATGGTCCCGAACTTCTCGATCGGCTACCCCGGGTACCGCGGCCAGCTCAACCCCTCGACCGCAACGATCGGCGAGATGGCCCAGACACAGGGCTACACCACGCTCGGCGTCGGCAAGTGGCACCTCACCCCGATGACCCACTTCACGGGGGCCGGGCCCTTCCACCAGTGGCCGCTGCAACGGGGGTTCGACCGGTGGTACGGCACCCCGGACGGGCTGACCAACCAGTGGAAGCCCGACCTCATCAAGGACAACCACTGGGTCGACGCACCCGACAAGCCGGACTACCACTTCACTGCCGACATCATCGACAACGCGATCTCCTTCGTGCAGGACCACAAGAACGGGGCTGCCACCAAGCCGTTCTTCCTCTACGTCGCCTTCTGCGCCCCGCACTTCCCGCACCACGTGCCCAAGTCGTACATCGAGAAGTACGTGCCCGTCTTCGAGAAGGGCTGGGACGCCACTCGCTCGGACCGGCTCGAGCGCCAGAAGGCCCTCGGCCTGATCGGCGCGGACACTCCCCTTCCTCAGCGCAATGACGGCGTCAAGGCGTGGGATGAGTACGACGACGAGGCCAAGGAGAGCATGGTGCGGCTGCAGGCCGCCTTCGCCGGCATGGTCCAGCACACCGACGAGCACCTCGGGCGACTGGTGGCTGCGCTCGAGGAGATGGGCGAGCTCGACAACACGATGTTCGTGCTGTTCAGCGACAACGGCGCCAGCCAGGAGGGCGGACCGGTCGGCTCCATGAACTCGATGCGGTTCTTCACGGGCTACTCGTCGCCCGAGGCGGAGCTCAAGGAGATCCACGAGAACCTCGATCAGATCGGCGAGGAGCAGTGGATCAACAACTACGGCACCGGCTGGTCGATGGCCGGCAACACGCCGTTGAAGCGCTGGAAGCAGGACACCCACGGTGGCGGCGTCCGCTCCCCTCTTGTCATCCGCTTCCCCGGGGAGATCGCCGATCCCGGAGGCATCCGCACCCAGTTCCACCACGCCATCGACATCACACCGACAGCGCTCGACGTCACAGGGATCGCCGCCCCGGACCAGGTGAAGGGCGTGGACCAGAAGCCGCTCGAGGGCCAGAGCATGCGCTACACCTTCGGTTCCCCAGAGGCTCCGACCACCAAGCGGGTCCAGTACTTCGAGATGAACGGGCAGCGGGCTCTCTGGCAGGACGGCTGGAAGGCCGTCACCCACCACGAGCCGATGATCAGCCCGATGCTCGTGCTCAGCGGCGCGGCGGCAGAGGTGACCGACTTCGACAGCGACCGCTGGGAGCTGTACCACCTGGACACCGACTGGAACGAGGTCCACGACCTCGCCGACCAGGAGCCTGAGCGGCTCGCCGCGATGGTTGCCACCTGGTGGGCCGAGGCGGAGGCGCACGATGCGCTGCCCCTCGGTGCGGTCATCGGCGGGATCCAGGGGGCCCCGCTCCACGGCCGGCAGAGGAACCCCCGCTCGTGACGCTGCCGGCCGCATGACAGCTCGGGCCCGGTGGACGCTCTACCCCGGGCAGTCGCGCCTCCCGGACGCTGCGTCGCCGGACCTGCGGGGCCGCTCGTTCAGCATCGCTGCCGACGTCATGCTGCCCACCGCCACCGACCACGGTGTCCTCATCTCGCACGGCGACCGCAACGGCGGCTACGCCCTCCTGGTGGACGGGGGCCATCTCGTGCACCACCACGTCCATGCCGGCACGCACTCGGTCGTCCGGTCCACCGCCCGAGTGCCGGTCGGCCGCGATGTGCGCCTCGAGGTCAAGGTGCAGCGCTGCGGCCCGAGCGGAGTCGTCGCGTTGCTGGTCGACGGAGTCGTCGTCGGTGAGGGCTTCATCCCCGAGCTGGCTCGGGCGCGCACCGGCTACACCGGTGTCGATATCGGCTGCGACCGCGGGCTCACGGTCGCCGACTACACCGCCCCGGCCCGCTTCACCGGACGGCTGCGGTGCGTCGAGATCGAGGCTGCTGACGACCAGTGGCTCGACGAGCAAGCGGTCCTGGAGATCGAGGGCACGACGGGTTGACGACCCAAAGGGTCAACCGATGACGACGTGGTGCGGCTCGTCACCGAGCTCGATCGGGCCAGGCGGGCCGCGGGATCGTGCCGGGAACATTCTGCCGCGAGACCGCTGGGCGTCTTGTCGCACCGGCACCGAGTTTCTGCCGGAACTGTGCCAAATTATTGGGCGCGCGAAGTCGTTGATGAGCAGCGCACCCCGTACCCTGAACGCCGTGACCATGGCGCCGACGTCTCCCGACGGACGGGTCCTGCGCGCTCGTCAGACCCGCACTCTGGCCGCACCGCGGTGACCTGCTGCACACCCTCCCGACCGGAGAGCACGGAGAGCTCCGAACCGGTGCGGACCACGGGTCGGGACGATGCGCCAATGGTGGCGCTGCCGGCTGCCGAGTTCCTCATGGGCGACGACAGCCCGTGGAGCTACCCCGAGGACGGGGAGGGACCACGGAGAAGGGTTGCGGTCGAGGCGTTCGAGCTGGACGTCAGCGCGGTGAGCAACGAGCGCTTCGCCGCCTTCGTGGACGCGACCGGGCACGTCACGGACGCAGAGCGGTTCGGCTGGTCGTTCGTGTTCGCTGGCCTGCTCCCCGATGACTTCGAGCCGACCCGAGGGGTGGAGGCAGCGCCGTGGTGGCGGCAGGTCCCGGGGGCGTGCTGGCGGCACCCGGAGGGATCCCACAGGGCCGTCACCGACCGCCTCGACCACCCCGTTGTCCATGTGAGCGCGCGGGACGCCGCCGCCTTCGCCACCTGGGCGGGCAAGCGGCTCCCGACCGAAGCGGAGTGGGAGTACGCGGCCGGCGCCGGCTCCACGACGACCTTCCCCTGGGGGGAGGAGCTGCAGCCGGGTGGCGAGCACCGCGCCAACGTCTGGCAGGGCGAGTTCCCCAGCCTCAACACCTGCGAGGACGGCTTCGCCGGCACGTGCCCGGTCGACGCCTTCCCGGCCAGTGCCTTCGGGACGCACAACATGATCGGCAACGTGTGGGAGTGGACAGCAGACACCTGGTCCGGCGGCAGGGTCCTGAAGGGAGGCTCCTACCTCTGCCACGCGTCGTACTGCCGCCGCTACCGACCCGCGGCCCGGAGCAAGGCATCTGCCGACAGCTCGATGGGCAACACCGGGTTCCGCTGCGCGAGGGCCGCGTCGTGATCGAGCGCATCGATGGTCGCACCGCTCGTCGGGACCGGAACAGCGATGCCGTGCTGGACACGGTGCACGACATGTTCGTCGAGGGGAACTTCACCCCTGCGGTCGAGGACGTCGCGGCACGGTCAGGGGTGTCGTTGCGCTCGGTCTACCGCTACTTCGAGGACACCGAAGCCCTGCTCCGACAGGCGATCGAACGACGTGTCCGACTGGTCGAGCCCCTCTTCGTCCTCCCAGAGCTCGGTGAAGGGACTCTGAGCGAGCGCGTCACCAGGTTGGTGAACCACCGGCTGGCCCTCCACGCCAAGCTCGGACCGACCATCCGCGCCGCGATCCTGCGCGCTCCCTACTCGCCGCTACTCGCTGAGCAGATCCAGCGGCGACGCAGGATGCTGTCCGATCAGGTGGCCGCCCACTTCGCTCCGGAGATCAACGCCATGGACAAGACGCGCGGCCGCGAGGTCATCGCCTGCATCGACACGCTCTGCGAGTTCGAGGCGATGGAGCACCTGCGCGTGCAGCGTGGCCTGTCCATCGCCCGCACACGCAGCACGATGGTCACCGGAGTCACAGCCCTCCTGCAAGACTAGTGACACACGAACTGCCACCAGACTAACGTGGTCGCGTGGCGGAGCACACCGAGCAGGTCCGGTACGGTCGGCTGGACAAGGACTTCGTCGCGAGCCTGCGCGCCGTGACGGTCGAGCAGGACGACGCGTTCCTCATGCTGAACCTCATGCGTTACCGGCCCTGGGCCGACTACGGGGACGACCGTCCTCGGATCACCGGCCGGGAGGCCGACGACCTCTACGCACCCGTGGACATCCTGGCCGAGCTCGGCGCCGAGATCGTGCTGTTCGGCGACGTGGTGGAGCAACCGCGTGGCGACGAGGCCTGGGACCGCGTGGCGATCGTGCGATACCCCACCGTCCGGTCGTTCCTCGACATGCAGGAGCGGCCCGACTTCATCGCCCGGCACGTCCACAAGGACGCAGGCATGGAGCGCACCGTCATCGCTGTCTGCCGACCCATGGCGGGAGCGCTGGGGGCCGGAGACAAGATGCTGGTCGACCTGGTCACCGACACCGAGGTGGAGGCTGCTCCTGGCCAGCTCCTCCTGCGGGTGGAGGGCTCGCCCGTCAACGACGGGCCCCAGTGGTCGACTTTGGTCCTCACCGCTCTCGACGACGAGAAGGGCGCGGGAGACCACCTCGCCGGCTACGGCGGTGAAGCCACCTCCGTCATCGTCGCTGCCATGCTCAACACGCTGCGATGAGCGGCATCCTGGACCTGGCCGACGACCTCTGGACAGGGGTCCGAAGCATCGAGGACACCCATCCCTTCTCGTTGCTCGGCGAAGCCGAGGAGGTCGCGGACGGTGTCGCGTTCGTGCCGTCCTTCGCCAACGTGTCAGGGTTCTCGACCGAGCAGGGGCTCGTGCTGGTCGACACCGGCAGCGCACCCCTGGCGCAGCACGTCCACAGCACGCTTCGCCGCTGGAGCCCCGCGCCACTCCACACGGCCGTGTTCTCGCACGGGCACATCGACCACGTCTTCGGGGTCGCGCCCTTCGAGGAAGAGGCGGCCACGAACGGATGGGCTGCTCCCCGCGTCGTGGCGCACGAGGCGCTGCCGGCCCGCTTCGACCGCTACCAGCTGACTGCCGGCTACAACGAGGTCGTCAACCAGCGCCAGTTCGCGCTGCCCGACCTCCGATGGCCCCGCGAGTACCGCTATCCCGACCGCACCTACGCCGGCGCCCTCGACCTGTCCGTCGGGGACTTGGACCTGGTTCTCCGGCACTGCAAGGGCGAGACGGACGACCACACCTACACCTGGGTCCCGGAGCGCAAGGTCCTCTGCTGCGGTGACCTGTTCATCTGGGCCTCCCCCAACGCCGGCAACCCTCAGAAGGTGCAGCGCTACCCCAAGGAGTGGGCGACCGGGCTACGAGCCATGGCCGAGCTCGGGGCGGAGCTGCTGCTCCCCGGGCACGGCGTCCCCGTCCTCGGAGCCGACCGCATCCGGCAAGCCCTCACCGAGAGCGCCGAGCTGCTCGAGCACCTGCACGACGAGACGGTCGCGATGATGAACGCCGGTGCCCGGCTCGACGAGATCATCCACACCGTGCAAGGGCCGCAGCACCTGCTGGACCGCCCCTACCTCCGGCCGGTGTACGACGAGCCCGAGTTCGTGGTGCGCAACGTCTGGCGCCTTTACGGCGGCTGGTACGACGGAGATCCCGCCCACCTCAAGCCGGCTCCCGCTGACGTGTTGGCGACCGAGCTTGCAGACCTCGCCGGCGGGGCGCAGCGGCTGGCGGACCGGGCCCTCGAAGTGCTCGCAGCTGGGGACCAGCGGCTGGCCGGTCACCTCGCCGAACTCGCCGCGCAAGCTGCCCCGCAGGACACCGCGATCCATCGGGTTCGAGCGGCGGTCTTCGCGGCCCGCGCGAGCGATGAGGCGTCGACCATGGCCAAGGGCGTCTTCTCGTGGGCAGCGCGGGAGTCCGCCGTGCTCGCCGAGCATCCAGCTCCCTGAGACTGCTGCTCAGGAGTGGAGGGCGTCGACCGGCTCCTGGTCCGGAGGCCGTCCCGGCAGTCGGGCGGAGTAGATCGAGTAGCCGTC
The DNA here is from genome assembly GCA_025965935.1 of Frankiales bacterium. Lineage (GTDB taxonomy): Bacteria > Actinomycetota > Actinomycetes > Mycobacteriales > SCTD01 > RYN-111. The sequence continues at coordinate 26,604 of JAOPVZ010000215.1, forward strand.
GAGCCGCCGCGTCACCCCGGTGGCCAAGGCGGTCGCCACGATCATCGGGATGAGGATCGACTGCGTCGTGCCGGTGAGCTCGAGCACGAGGACGAGCGCTGACAGCGGAGCCTGCATCGCAGCGCCGGTCATCGCCGCCGCGACGATGATCACGAGACTCGCGACCGCGGGGCCCGGCCACACGTCGAGCCAGAGCCGACCGAGAAGCAGGCCCAGGACAGCTCCGGTGCTCATGACCGGGGTGAACAGCCCTCCACTCGCACCGGACCCCAGGCACATCACCGTCGCCAGGGGCTTCAAGAGGGTCAGCGCCAACAGCGCCAGCAGGCCGCCCCGCAAGTCACCGACGAAGGCGAGCTGGATGAGATCCTTGCCGTTCCCGAGCAGCAGGGGGTATGGCATCGCCAGCAGGCCCAGCACGGTGAGCGCCGCGAGCGGACCCACAAGCACCCAACGGCCGGTCAGCTGCCGATGCGAGCTCCAGCCGACGAGGCGCACGAAGACCACGCTCGCCAGGCCGACGATCGGACCCACGACCAGCGCGAACACGAGCTGAGACGGGTGCACCGCCATGCTGGGCACGCCCACGTAGGTCAACGTCTGCGGGAGGTAGACCCACGAGACCACGGTGGCCGCTGCGGAGCAGACCAGGGCGGGGATGATGACCGGGAGGCTCAGCTGCCCCAGGAGCAGTTCGGCGGTGATCAGGGCACCGCCGAGCGGGACGTTGTAGACCGCGCCCATCCCGGCACCCGCACCACAGGCGACCAGCAGCCGGCACTGACCTGGGTCCAGCCGCAGCCAGCGCGCGAGCACGCTTCCAGACGCAGCCCCGAGCAGCTTGGGGGCCGCCTCCCGCCCGAGTGAGGCGCCTGCACCAACGGCGATCTCTGAGATGACGCCCGTGCCCAGACTGCGCGGGAACGCAAGGTCCCCGGAACCCGTCCAGAGCGAGTCGTCCACGTCACTGTTGCCCGTCGTACGACGACGAAGCAGGTACCACGCGGGGCCGCAGACGACGCCTCCGACCATCAGCGCCAGCAGCGGCCGCCAGGTGGGTGCGCGATCGACCGCGGCGGCGAAGGAACCGCTGCGGTAGCCGTACGCCAGGTGCTGCACCTGCTGCAGCACGAACATCATCAACGCGCCCAGGCCGCCCGCAGCGCCAGCGGTGGCCAGCAGCGCCACCCAGAACCGCAGGTCGAGCCGCGCCACATCGTCGGTGTTGTTCGGCTGCTCCATCGCGCCGCGCCCCGAGGCCACTCGCGAGGTAAGCAGTGGCCGCGGGGTCCGCAGCCGTTCGCTGGGCCGTTGGCGCGTCACGGCTAGCCGGCTGAACAGCCGGCGCGCCGTCGCCAATGCCTCGTCCATCTCGTCTCTTTGTCTGCCAACTCAGCCGAGACCGTCCCGCGACGGACGATCGGACCATAAGGTATTGACACTTTGCGCGTCAATACAATGGCCTTACGGTGGGGCCCTGCACGACCAAGCTCGAGCTCCTTCCTCGACGGAGGCCCCACGATGCACCGACCCAGACCTCGGGTCGCGATCCCCGTGGCAGCCGCAACCGTCCTCGCGGTGGCTGCGACGGTCTTCGTCCTGACACACCGGGACCATGCCACCCCATTCAAGCCCAACGCGGCCGTGGACAAGTTCCGCGCCATCGTCGGCAGCGCCACGGCGTCTCCCGCAGCCGGCCCGCAATCGGCACCTCAACCAGGGGTCTACAGCTACGACACCACAGGGTTCGAGAAGACCGACGTCCTCAGCGGAGCCCGGCACGACTACCCCGCGATCTCCACCGTCACCTACACGCCGAAGGGATGCGGGGCGGAAGACCGCTGGCAGCCACTCGTCGGCCGTTTCAGCGCCAACGGGACCTGCCGCACCCCTGCCGGCCTGGAGCTGAGGTCGACCGTGCAGCACCGGGAGTTCTTCGGTCGAGTGCAGGCACAGACCTTCACCTGCCCCGCCGGTTTCGTCGAGCTGCCCATCCCCGCCCACGTGGGGCAGCGGTCGCAGACCACCTGCGCCGGGACCAGCGGCAGCCTCGCGCTCACAGCCCGTGTGCTCGGCAGCAGCATCATGCACGTGGCAGGTGAGTCCGTCGAGGTCACGCACCTGGTCCTCAGTGGCCGCCTCACCGGCTCGACCACGGGCACCATCAGCCGCGACCTCTGGCTCGCCGCGACCACGGGACTGCTGGTCCGCGCTACCGCAACTGCAGACACGCGTTCCGACACGCTGGCCGGGCCGGCCAAGTACACCGAGCGCTACACCGTGACGCTGAAGTCGCTCGCCCCACAACGGTGACTCCGGCCTCGCTCAGCCCAGTGTGGTCTCGGAGCGGGGAAGCTCTGGGTAGCGCTCGCTGACGAGGTCGACCATGGCCTGGGCGGCCGCGGAGAGCGGCTGGGCACTCGCCGTGATCATCGAGACCACGAACTCCGGGCCCGGGCGTACTCGCCGCAGCACCACTCCCTTCTTGCCCGTGATCATGGAGGCACTCAGGAACGCGAACCCGAAGCCGGCGGCGACCAGGTCGATCGCGTTGGGGATGTCGGCGACCTCGACCGCGATCTCCCGCTGCAGGCCGCCCCGCAAGAACAACCGATCGGCGGCGACCCGGGTACCCCAGCCGAGTGGCAGCTCCACGAAGCGCCTGCCATCGAGCTCGTGCAGCTCGATCACCCGGCGCTTGCCCAGGGGATCACCGGGCGGGCACGCGAGCAGCAGCTCCTCCGAGGCCAGTGCCCGCACGGACAGCTCCTTCGGATAGCCGTGGGGCAGGGCCGCGAAGGCGAGATCAAGGCGGCCCTCCGCCACCTCCTTCGCGAGTTCCGACGACCCGCCCGGGGCGGCCTGAGGGATCAAGCGGACCTCGGGCCAGTGGCGATGGAAGTCGGTGAGCAACCCGGCCAGGTCGATCAACGACAGCGAGTGCATGATCCCGATCCGGATCGTGCCCCGCAGTCCGCCCTGAACCGCGGCGACCGCGTCCCGCGCGGCGTCCGCCGCGGCCAGGGTGCGTCGGGCCGCGGGCACGAGCGCGCGCCCGGTGTCGGTGAGCTCGACGCGATGGGTGTTGCGATCGAACAGCCGCACTCCCAGCTCGCGTTCCAGTGACCGGACCGACACCGAGAGCGCGGACTGCACCAGGTGGAGCCGTGCTGCAGCCCGGGTGAAGCTGCCCTCCTCGGCAACAGCCAGGAACTGCTCCAGGTGCCGTAGCTCCACGTCATGCTCCAGATGAATGACCGTTATCGCAGGCTTTCGTTGGACAGCATAACGGCGGGGACGGACCGTGATGTTCGACAGAACCTCGATCAGGAGATCCCCCACCATGACCTCAGCACTGTCAGCCCCCCACGTCGATGCCGGTCGTCGTGGGCAGCCCCCCGTTCCTCGCTCCGGCCGGCACCACTCGTTCGGCTTCTGGGTGGCTGCCGCTGCCTTCCTGGTGAACATGGGGTTCTCGGCAGTCCCGACCCCGCTGTATGCGCTGTACCAGCAGCGCGATCACTTCTCGACGTTCATGGTCACGATCGTCTACGCCGTGTACGCGGTCGGGGTGATCGGCAGCCTGTTCCTCGGCGGTCATGTCTCCGACTGGGTGGGGCGCAAGCGGATGCTCGTTCCGGCGCTGCTCATCAACGTGCTGAGCGCTGTTGTCTTCCTGTTCTTCCCGAGCCTGCCGGGCCTGCTGATCGCCCGCATCATCTCCGGCATCTCCGTGGGACTGACGACCGCGACGGCCACTGCGTACCTGGGGGAGCTGCACGTCGGGATCTTCGGCTCGGAGCGTCCGCGCTCACCCCGCCGCGCCCAGGTCGTCGCCACCGCCGCGAACCTCGGCGGCATCGGCTTCGGCCCGCTGGTCGCCGGGTTGCTGGCTCAGTTCGCGCCGCAGCCGCTTCGGCTGCCCTACATCGTGTTTGCTGGCGTGCTCATCCTGCTGACCGTGCTCGTCGCGGTCTCACCCGAGACCGCGACCCGACCGGATCCGGCTCCTGCGTGGCGTCCGCAGCGGATCGCCGTCCCGCTCGCAGCACGTGGCGCGTTCTTCGCCGCGACCGCCGCCGGGGTGGCCTCCTTCGCGGTCTTCGGCGTCTTCAACTCGCTCGCCCCGAGCTTCCTGGCAGGCACCCTGCACGAGAGCTCCCGGGCCGTGGCCGGCGCCGTCGCGTTCGCCGCGTTCGCCGCGGGCGCCGTCGCCCAGATCCTGCTCAGTCGCCTCGACGTGCGGGCGACCCTGCGCATCAGCATGGTCATCCTCATCCCGGGGTTGGCCCTGTTGATCGGTGGGATGTGGCTGCCCAGCCTGGCGATGTTCGTGATCGGTGGTGTGCTGACCGGCGCTGGGGCCGGCCTGCTGTTCCGCGGTGCGTTGGTCGCCGCCGGCGCCGCCGCACCTTCGGAGTCACGCGCGGAGGTGCTGTCCGGGTTCTTCCTCGGTGCCTTCGTGGGTCTGTCCGTGCCGGTCGTGGGCCTGGGAATCGCGACCGAGTACGCCCCAGCCCGCGACGTGATGCTGGTCTTCGTCGCCATCGTCATCGTGGCAGCCCTGGCGTCAGTCCGAGCGGTCCTCAACGCGAGCAGCGCGAACTAGGCGCCGGACCGACGGGAGACATTCGATGGCATCGACAAGCTTCGTTGACCTGTCACGCCTGCAGTTCGCGACCACGGCCGCCTTCCACATGACGTTCCCGGCCCTGTCCGTGGGGCTCGCGATCTTCTTGGTCATCTGCTACGCCTGCTACTGCAAGACCGACAACCCGATCTACCTGCAGATGTTCCGCTTCTGGCGCAGGATCTTCGCCGTCGGGTTCGCCCTCGGCATCGTGGCCGGCATCGTCCTCACCTTCGAGCTGGGGCTCAACTGGGGCGGGTACTCCAGAGCCGTCGGGCCGGTTCTCGGTCCGATCATCTGCCTGGAGGCGCTGACCGCGTTCTTCCTCGAAGCGGGCTTCATCGGGATCCTGCTGTACGGCGAGGGCCGGGTCAGCCGCAAGGTGACGATGGTCGCTTCGTGCCTGGTAGCCCTGGGTGCGCTGCTCTCGACGACGTGGATCCTCGCCGCGAACTCATGGATGCAGACACCGGCGGGGTACAAGGAGGTCAACGGGCAGTTCCAGCCCACGAGCTGGTACCACGTGATCTTCAATCCCGCCTTCGACTGGCGTTTCCCTCACCAGGTGCTCGCGGTGCTGATCTCGGCGGCGTGGTTCATCGCGGCGATCGGCGCCTACTACCTCCTCAAGGACCGTGCGGCGCAGTTCGCCCGGAAGACGATGTCCATGGGGCTGCTGGCGGCGTCCCTGTTGTTGCCGGTGCAGCTCTATGTCGGCGACAGCACCGCCAGCTACGTGACCGCGGTCTACCAGCCGGCCAAGGTCACCGCAGCCGAGGGCAACTTCGCAAACGGCAGCACGGGCTGGAACGTGATCGTGATCCCGAACCAGTCCAAGCAGCGTGACGACTTCAAGCTGAGCATCCCGCACGCGGGCAGTGTCTTCGTGTTCCACAACTTCTCCGGGACCACGCCCGTACCAGGTCTCAAGCTCTTCCCGAAGGCCATGCAACCGCCGGTGTGGCCGACCTTCTACGGCTTCAAGGTGATGATCTTCGCGGCGTGGGGGATGTTCTCCGTCGCGTTCATCGGGCTGGTCATGCGGCTGCGCCGCCGGCTGTTCACCGAGCGCTGGTTCCTGCGGCTCGTGCTGTGGACCATGCCGGTCGGTGTGTTCGCCACGATCGCCGGCTGGGTGGTGTCCGAGTCAGGGCGGCAGCCGTGGCTGGTCTACGGCAAGCTCCTCGTCACCAACTCGCCCTCGTCGCTCAGCAGCGGCGAACTGCTCGCCACCCTCATCGGCTTCTGGGTCGTCTACCTCGTCCTGTTCGGAGCCTGGGTCCGGCACGTCGTGCACGAGGTCCGCAAGGGGCCGGAGGAGCTACCTCCCAACAGCGTCGACACACCGCTCGCCAGCCGGCCGAGCCCACCACAAGCGATGCAGGTGCTCGTGCCAGTCGGGTCGGAGTGATCGCAGATGATCTACTTCTGGACCGCTGTCCTCCTACTGGCCCTGCTCACGTACGTGGTGCTGGATGGCTACGACCTCGGTATCGGCACGCTCACGCTGTTCGAGCGGGACGGCGACACTCAGCGCCACATGCTCGATGTCGTCGGCAACGTCTGGGACGGCAACGAGTCGTGGCTGGTCCTGATCGCGATGGGCCTGTGGGCCGGCTTTCCGGATGCGTACGCGACCGCGCTGCCCGGTCTGTACCTGCCGCTGTGCCTGATGCTGTTCGGCCTGATCTTCCGCGGCTTCGCGATCGAGATGACACTCCACCGGCCAGGCTTCGACCGGGTGTGGGGCCGAGTGTTCGGTATCGGATCGCTCGTGACGGCCTTCGCGCAGGGCGTCCTCTTCGGAGGACTGCTGACCGGGATCACCGTGGTGGACCAGCGGTTCGCAGGTCGTACCTGGGACTTCCTCGGCCACGGCTATGCGCTGCTGACCGGATGCGCGACCGTCCTGCTCTACACCTGGGCGGGCGCCGCGCAGCTGCAGGCGAAGCTTGCAGCTGACGAACGCCAGCAAGCCGGACGTCGGGTGCGGCTGCTGACCGGCCCGGTCCTGCTGGCCTCCGTCCTCAGCGCGATCCTGCTGCCGCTGGCCACCCGCGCGCACCTGCGCCTGGACGGCGTCGGACGATGGCTGCCCTTCAGCTACGGCCTGCTGGTCGCGGCCGGAGCGTTCTACGCGGCCTGGCGTTGGGCCGGTCGGGCACCCAGGCACGTCAGCTTCGTTGCCACCTGCGCGGCCCAGGTCGCCGGACTGCTGGCGCTGGCCTGCCTGTACTTCCCGCAGCTCGTGCCGCCTTCAGTGACGATCTACTCAGCGGCCGCCGGACGCACCACCCTGGTGTTCCTCGCCGTGATGATGGGCGTCTTCGGACCGGGCACGGTGGCGTACGGGGTCTACGCGCACTGGGTGTTCCGGGCTGCGCCACCTCCCGTCCCCGAGCTGCCGTTCGCAGACCCGCGGCCGAGCCGCCTCGCCACCCTCGACGTGAAGGGATCACAACATGGCTGACCGCAAGTGGCCGGCGTGGGCACGGTTCATCGTGGTCCTGCTGCTGCTCCCCGTCTGGGCCGCCGCGATCCTGGCGGCCGAGAACGACTTCAGCGGTGTGGGCTCCTGGTTCGACCCGCTGGTGATCGGGTCGTTCGCCGTCATCGTGGTCGCCGCATGGGTCGCCACCCGGAACTCGCAACGCTGATGCCCGGCCCCTCGAGCACCGCGGTAAGCACGGGGAAACCCGTTGCTCCAGGACGCTTCCGGGACGAGGAGGCCACCCAGGCTCGCCGCGAAGCGCGGGCCTGGTTGGCCGACGCCCGAGGGCACGGCAAGACGTTGTTCGCTGCCGCCGGGCTGGCCGATGTCCTGGCCGCCGCCGGCACCGTGCTCGGCTGCTGGAACATCGCCACCCTGATCGTCGCCGGGATCGGACCTCGGCACTCCGGCGGGCTGGACGGGGCGGTCGTCGGGGTCGCCGTCGGCGCTCTCGTGGCCGCGATCGCCGCACTGAGCGCGGCTCGGCTGGCCGAAGCCGGTGCCGTACGGGTCGAGACCGCTGTGCGTGCCGACCTGCTGGAGTCGCTGCTGCTCGGCGATGCGGATGAGGAGTCGGTGACCCCCGCGGTTGCCGCGACGGCGGTGATGGAACAGCTCCCGCAGATCGGGGCTTACTTCCGCGGCTACGCCCGGACGGCTATCACGACCGTGAGCGTCCCGGTGGTGATCCTGATCGCGATCTTCCCGGCGAGCTGGGTCGTCGGTTTGCTCCTGCTGGTGTCGATGCCGATCGTTCCGATCAACATGGCGGTCACGGGTCTCGGGGCGACCGAGGCCAGCCGCCGACAGCTGACGCAGATCAGCGAGCTGTCGGGCCAGGTACTGGAGCGGCTTCAGGCCGCGTCCACGTTGCGCGCGCTCGGTGCCATCGAGCACCAGCGACGCGTCGTGGAGCGGGCCGCCCACGAACTGGCCCGCCGGACCGCGGCGGTGCTGCGCATCGCGTTCCTCGCCTCGACCGCTCTGGAATGGGTCTCGACCTTCGGTATCGGGATGGTCGCGATGTACACCGGAGCCACGCTGCTGGGCTACGTCCACGCCGCTCCGCTACCGGTCGACATCTCGCCGCGCTCGGCGGTGTTCGTCCTGCTGCTGGCGCCCGAGTTCTTCTTGCCCCTGCGCCGCTTCGCCGCCGCGTACCACCAGGGGCAGGAGGCGATTGCCGCCGCCGAGGTCCTCGGGTCGCTGACGGAGGCTCGCCATGTCACGCGCGGCGCCGGGTCTTCGACGTGGACCGGGACACCGCCCCGAGTCGAGCTGCGAAATGTGAGCGTTCGCTACCGCACTCGCTCGTCGGCGGCGCTGAGCGACGTCACGTTGACGCTGCCGTCCGGGGCGGCCTTCGGTGTGTCAGGTGCCTCCGGAAGCGGGAAGTCGACGCTGCTCCGGGTCGCCGGCAGCTGGCTCGCCCCGACTGAGGGCACCGTGCGACGTGACCAGCGGCCTCCCGATCAAGGAGGGCGTGCCCTGCTGCTCGGGCAGCGGCCCTACCTCTTCCCCGGCACCCTTGCCGACAACCTCGCGCTCGGACAGCCAGGACTTCCCACGTCTCGGATGTGGGAGGCAATCGCCCGGGCTCAGCTGACACAGGTCGTGCAGGGTCTGCCCGAAGGGCTGGACACCGTGCTCGGTGAGCGCGGCTGGGGGCTGTCCGCGGGAGAGGCACAACGCATCTCCATCGCCCGGGCTTTCCTCAGCGACGCGACGTTCCTGATCCTGGACGAGCCGACCGCCCATCTTGACCGGGACACCGAGCACAGCCTGCTCGATCCGCTACGGGAGCTGCTGCGCGGGCGGACGGCACTGCTGGCCAGCCACTCCGACGCGGTGCTGGCCCTGTCGGACTACGTGATCACCCTCGAGGACGGACACCTCCATGATTGAGGCCGCATCCGCGCGCGGCCCGCACGTGGCGGCCCCGCGGCTGGTGCTCGGGCTGCTGCTCGCGACAACCGCGGCGATCGCGTCGGCCGCACTGATGGGCCTGGCCGGCTGGTTCATCGTCAAGTCAGCCCAGACAGGCCTGTCCACCACGTCGCGCTTCTCCTGGCTCTATCCCAGTGCGGGAGTCGAGGCACTGGCCGTCATTCGCACCTCGGCCCGCTACGGCGAGCGGCTGTCCACGCACCGGTCGACGCTGGAGCTGCTGGCCCGAGTGCGTACGCGCCTGTTCGCCTCGGCGACGCGACTGCCGTTGGCCAAGCTGCGATCCCTGCGCAGCGGTGACTTGCTCGACCGGGTGCAGGCCGACGTCGACACCCTCGACCGGTACGTGCTCGCAGTGGCCGTCCCGGCCGTCGTCTGCACCGTTGTGGGCGCCGGCAGCTTGACGGTCCTGACGCTCGTGCGCCCCTTCTTCGGCGCGGCGGCCGGGGGTCTGCTGGTTCTCGCACTGGCCGTCAACCTGACACTGGACCGGGGCACTCGGCGTCTCGGCAGCCAGTTGGCTCTGGACCGGTCCGAGGCCCGGTCACGCCTCGTCGAGGCGATCGAAGGCAGGGCCGAGCTGGCCGGCTACGGCGCTCGCGAGCTGGCATACGGCGAGCTGCGCGATCGGTTCGCGGCGCTGGACGTCCCAGCTCGCCGGCTGTCGGTCAGGAACAGCAACGGGCAGGCCGTCATGACGGTCGCCGCCGGCCTGGCCGTGGCGGCGATCCTCGCAGTCGGGGCTGGTGGCACGCGACCTCTGGACTCGGCGGTGCTCGCGTTCGCCGCCCTGCTGGCGCTGGCCTTGTTCGATGCCGCAAAGGCCATCGGCTCCATCGGCCAGGAGGTCGGGCGGGCGGGCGCGGCCCGGCAACGGTTGCGCGAAGTGGCCGGCCTCGCCAGAGGCGCCGGGCGTGACGTCGAGTCGACCGGACAGCATGAGCCGGCGCCAGTCGCCGAGGTCGTCGTCCGCCAGCTGTCGGCCGGGTACGGGACAGGTCCGGTGCTCGAGCTGGCCCACTTGGACATCGCCGGCGGCAGCCTTGTCGTGCTCTCCGGGCCCTCGGGTGCGGGAAAGTCGACGCTGCTGCTCCTGCTCGCCGGCGAGCAGCCAGCCATGACCGGTGAGGTCCGCGTCGGCGGAGTTGACCCGAGCACCCTGAGCTACGAGCAGCGCAGCGACTACCTCACCCTCATCGAGGCGGACAGCGGTGTTCTCAACGGAACCGTCGAGGACAACCTGCGGCTGGCCCGTCCGGCGGCTACCGGAGCCGAGCTCGACGACGCCCTGGAGGTGGCGGTCCTCTCCGGCTTCGTCGAGCGCTCGACCCCCGTCGGACCGGGAGGCAGCTTCCTGTCCGGAGGGCAGCGCCGCCGGCTCGCCCTGGCCCAGGCCTACCTTCGCCGTCCGAGGCTCCTGCTGCTCGACGAGCCGACAGAGGGCCTGGACGAGGCCATCGCCGTACAGGTGCTGTCCAACCTTCGCGCGGCGCTTCCTGGTACGACGATCGTGGCGGCTGTTCACGCGCGCAATGCCGGCGACGTGATCGCCGACGCCGATCAGGTGATCCAGCTGGCCGACGGTCACGTCGTCGGCGATCGCGTCAGCTGAATCCCGACGAGGCCGTGCTCCGCACCGAGGACGTCCGGGTCGGCCGACGAGGGCCGACCCGGACGCCAGGGATCAGGTGAGGTCGAACCGGTCGGCGTTCATGACCTTGACCCACGCCGCGACGAAGTCGCGCGCGAACTTCTCCTTCGCGTCGGCGGCTCCGTAGACCTCCGAGAGGCCCCGCAGCACGGAGTTCGACCCGAGGACCAGGTCCACGGTGGTGGCGGTTCCAGTGACCACACCGGTCCCCTCGTACACGTTCTCCGCCGAGGCGGAGGGCTTCCACTCTGTGCCCGGGGCGAGCAGGTTCACGAAGAAGTCGTTGGTCAGCGTCTCGGGCCGGTCGGTGAACACGCCGTGCCGGGACTGCCCGACGTTGGCGTTGAGCACCCGCAGCCCGCCGATGAGGACTGTCATCTCCTTCGGGGTGAGGGCGAGCATGTAGGCCCGCTCCACCAGCAGCGTCTCCGGCGCGAGCTTCTCCCCGGCGCGCACGTAGTTGCGGAACCCGTCGGCGCGCGGCTCGAGCACGGCGAAGGACTCCACGTCGGTCTGCTCCTGCGTGGCGTCGGTGCGTCCCGGCGCGAACGGGACCGTGATGTCGTGCCCGGCCGCCTTCGCCGCCTGCTCGACGGCCGCGGAGCCGGCCAGGACGATCAGGTCGGCGAGGGAGACCCTCTTGCCGCCAGAGGCAGAGCTGTTGAAGTCTTGCTGCACCTGCTCGAGCTTCTCCAGCACGGGAGCGACCCCGGCGTTGATCTCCCAGTCCTTCTGCGGCGCGAGCCGGATCCTCGCCCCGTTCGCTCCGCCACGCTTGTCGGTGCTGCGGAAGCTGGCCGCCGAGGCCCAGGCGGTGGAGACCAGCTGGGAGATCGACAGGCCGGACCCGATGACCTTGGCCTTGAGGGCGGCGATGTCGGCGTCATCGATCAGCTCGTGGTCGACCGCGGGAACCGGGTCCTGCCACAGCTGCGGTTCCGCGACCCAGGGTCCGAGGTACCGGGTGATCGGCCCCATGTCGCGGTGCAGCAGCTTGTACCAGGCCTTGGCGAAGGCCTCCGCGAACTGGTCGGGGTTCTCGTGGAAGCGCTGGGAGATCTCCTTGTAGATGGGGTCCGCGATCAGAGCGAGGTCCGTCGTCGCCATCATCGGGGCGTGCCGGACCGACGGGTCGTGCGCGTCGGGGACGGCGTCTGCCGCCTCGCCGTTCTTCGGCTTCCACGTCTTCGCGCCGGCCGGGCTCTCGGTGAGCTCCCACTCGTGGCCCAGCAAGGTCTCGTAGAAGGTGTTGTCCCACGTGATCGGCGTGGGCGTCCAGGCGCCCTCCAGCCCGCTGGTGGTCGTGTCCTTGCCCTTGCCGGTGCCGAACTCGTTCTTCCACCCCAGGCCCTGCTGGTGGACCGGGCAGCCCTCGGGCTCCGGGCCGACCAGGCTGGGGTCACCGGCGCCATGGGTCTTGCCGAACGTGTGGCCGCCGGCGATCAGCGCGACGGTCTCCTCGTCGTTCATCGCCATGCGGCCGAACGTCTCGCGGATGTCCCGGGCCGAGGCAACCGGGTCGGGCTTGCCGTTGGGGCCCTCCGGGTTCACGTAGATCAGGCCCATCTGCACTGCACCGAGAGGGCCGGAGAGCTCCCTGTCCCCGCTGTAGCGCTCATCGCCGAGCCAGGTGTCCTCAGGACCCCAGAAGATCTCCTCGGGCTGCCAGATGTCCTCGCGCCCGAACGCGAAGCCGAAGGTCTTGAAGCCCATCGACTCCAGGGCGACGTTGCCGGCGAAGACGATGAGGTCGGCCCACGAGATCTTGCGCCCGTACTTCTGCTTGACCGGCCAGAGCAGCCGGCGCGCCTTGTCGAGGTTCCCGTTGTCGGGCCAGCTGTTGAGAGGTGCGAAGCGCTGAGCTCCTGCTCCGGCACCGCCCCGCCCGTCGGCGATGCGGTACGTGCCCGCGGCATGCCACGACATCCGGATGAAGAGCGGTCCGTAGTGGCCGTAGTCGGCCGGCCACCATTCCTGGGAGGTCGTCATCACGTTGACGACGTCCTGCTTCAGTGCCTCGACGTCGAGGGTCGCGAACTCCGCTGCGTAGTCGAAGTCCTCGCCCAGGGGGTTGGACCGGGGATCGGGCCGGTTGAGGACCTGCAGGTCTGGTTGGTTCGGCCACCAGTCGCGGTTGGTCCTGGGCCCAGTCGCCTTGGGCTCCGGGCTGGGGATCGCCGGGTTCTCGCTTTCGCTGACGCTGTCAGTCACGTCGGTCCTTCCTTCTGTATCGCCGTTCATCTGATGTAGACGTCTGTAGCTCTTGGTCGGTCCTCTGCTCGCCAGCCGTGTCGCCCGCTGCCGGTCCGCACTCAGCCGCCGGACGACTCCGGACTCGTCGCGGCGCACTCGCTGCATCGGCCCCAGTAGATGACCTCTGCTTCGTCGATCGTGTAGCCAGCGTCGTTGGACGCCGTCAGGCAGGGGGCGTCTCCGACGGCACAGTCGACGTCGGCGATGGCACCGCAGGCACGGCACACGACGTGGTGGTGGTTGTCCCCCACCCGGGCCTCGTAGCGGGCCACGGAGCCCTGCGGCGCGATACTCCGTACGAGGCTGGCGGCGGTCAGCGCGCGCAGCACGTCGTACACGGCCTGGTGCGAGACCTCACCGAGATCCTCACGTACAACCCGGATGATCGAGTCCGTGTCAGCGTGCGCGTGCTCATGCACCGCAGCCAGCACCGCCAGCCGAGGCCGGGTGACGCGCAGGGCAGCCCCTCGCAGCATCCGCTCGAAGTCCAAGGTCGCCGGCACATACGAAGCATCGACCACTATCTTGAATGAGTCAAGTTGAGGTATCAGGCCGGTCAGAGCGACGAGCTGCCGCAGAAATACCTGGAAGTGCGACTCAACACGTCAATGGCCTGCAAGGCACACTTCGACGCGGCCTCTGGCCACCACCGAACGGCTGAGTACGATCGCCCGACGAGGCGCGATGACGCCCAGGAGGACCTATGAAGAAGGTCTGGCTGGTGGCCTTGATGGCCATGGCTCTCTCACTGGCGGCCGGGTTCCCTGCCGCGACAGCGGCCGACTCGGACACCCGGGTCTCCGCCGGCAGTCCGACCACGCCGTTCTCGCAGAACAAGCAGAACGAGCCGGCGCTCGCCGTCGACGCCCATGCGCCCTCGGTCATGGTTGCCGGCGCGAACGAAGAGATCGACATGGAGGCCTGCAACGCCGGCGACGACACGACCTGCCCCTTCACCCCGGGTGTCGGCGTCTCGGGTGTCTACTTCTCCTTCGACGGTGGGAGCACCTGGACGCAACCGACGTACACGGGCTTGACGGCACGGGATTGCCTCGGCGTCGTCGGGCCGGACCCCGGGTGCACGACGCACTCCGGGCCGATCGGAACACTGCCCGGCTACTACGAGCAGGGCCTGGTCTCCGACGGGGACCCGGCGGTGGCCTTCGGCCCGCGCCCGGACGCCAGCGGTCGGTTCAGCTGGAGCAACGGCTCACGGCTCTACTACGCCAACCTCACCAGCAACCTCGGCGCCACGCGGTCGGAGCAGACCTTCCGCGGCTTCGAGGCGATCGCGGTCTCCCGCACCGATGACGTGAGAGCCGCAGCGGCTGGCAGCAACTCGGCCTGGATGTCGCCGGTGCTCATCTCCAAGCAGTCGTCGACGACCTTCTCTGACAAGGAGCAGATCTGGGCCGACAACGCGTCCTCGAGCCGGTACTTCGGCACCGTCTACGCGTGCTGGGCGTCCTTCGTCGGCCAGGAGAAGGGCAATGCCGCGCCTGCGCCGCTCCAGGCCGCTGTCTCGCACGACGGCGGCGCCTCGTGGACGGTCCGCCCCGTCTCCGCGGCGGCGAACAACAGCAACCGCAATCCCGCCGACGGCTGCACGATCCGCACCGACAGCGCCGGCAACGCCTACGTCTTCGGGGTCGGCACGTCCTCCTCGCAGGGCAAGCAGGCGTTCGAGCTGATGTCGGTGTCCACCAACGGCGGCGCGACGTGGTCCAAGCCGCAGCCGGTCGTCGGTCCCGTCACGCAGCCCGGCGTCCTCGACCCGGTACAGGGCCGGCCCGTCATCGACGGCGTTGCCGGTGCCCGCAGTGACCTGGCGCCCGCGCCGAGCGTCGACATCGCCAACGGCGCCCCGACCGGAGCCGACGCGACCAACCGCATCGTGCTGTCCTACGTGAGCGGCACGGTCGATGCCCCACACGTCTACTTCTCGGAGTCACGCGACCGCGGCGTCACGTGGGCGACACCGCGCGCCGTCGAGAGCCCCGGTGACCGCGGCCTGTATGCCGCGCCGGCGATCTCACCGAACGGCACCGACGTCTACCTCGTCTACAACGCCTTCACGACGCCGTTCCGCACCAACACGACCGACCCGCGCTCGCTCGTCGGCGTCGTGCTGCACGCGGACACCACCTCGACGGCGACCGGAGCGTTCAGCGAGCTGCACCGGGGCGCGCCTGGTGATCCGCGCGGCAGCAGCGCCAACGCGCTGACCGACGAGTTCCTCGGCGACTACGTGTACGCCGTGGCGACGCGAAC
>JAOPVZ010000203.1 GCA_025965935.1 Frankiales bacterium
CCTCCTCAGTGTCGCAGTCGGTCCAGGGCGCGCCGGGTCCCGCCCAGGTGACCTTCTCGGGACGGAGCCCCTCAAGCAGGGCACCCAGCCGCGGACCGGCTCCCTCAGCGGCGTCGCGGAGGTCGGCGGTCAGCCACGCGCCGCAGAGCCACTGCTCTCGCTGCCCGTCGGTGAGGACCGCCGGCGCGTGCTCGAGCAGCAGGTGCACCACGTCGTTCGTGAGGAACGGCAGGTCGGCTGCCAGGAGCACGACCCGGTCCGCGTCCAGCTCACGCAGTCCCGCAGCCAGTGCCGGCACCGGCCCGCCTCCCGGCGGGTCCTCCCGGGTCCAGACCACCGGCCGCTCGGTGGCTCGCTCCGGTCCCACGACCACCGTCCTGGATGCGTCGGCGCAGGCGCTCAGCACCCGGTCGAGCAGGCTGCGACCACCGACAAGGAGCGCCGGCTTGTCCGCTCCACCGAGGCGCCGGGCTTCACCGCCGGCGAGCACCAGGGCGTCGTACACGCCCTCCAGGCTGTCACGCAGGACGGCACTGCGGGCCCCACGCGCCTGACAGCAGGGTGTGTGCGGCAGGTCGGATTGCCGTTCTGCCCCCGAGCGGCCGCTGGCCGCGTACGTTTTGTGCTGTCGAGCAAGCGGCCGCCTCTGTGAGCAGAATCGTCACCCCGGCTTCCAGCCGGGCCACGCCACGCGCACATGCTCTGCCTCGACCTGTCTGCGTGGGAATCGAGGTGGGACATGTCGCACGTGTGCGCCGCGTGTAGCTCGGCGAACCCGCCCGCGGCCAAGTTCTGCCTGGAGTGCGGCACCCCCATGGCGCGTGCCTGTCCCGCATGCGGTCATCCCGCGACCACCGGCAAGTTCTGCGGAGAGTGCGGCGCCGCGCTCGGGTCAGCGGCCGCTCCGGCCGCCTCGTCCACCGCGACCCCGGACCTGGTCTCCGAGCGGCGCACGACCTCGGTGCTCTTCGGCGACCTCGTGTCGTTCACGACCCTCTCGGAGCAGCGCGACCCGGAGCAGGTGCGGGAGCTGCTCAGCGCCTACTTCACCGTCGCCCGGACCGTGGTCGGGCGGTACGGCGGGACGATCGAGAAGTTCATCGGCGACGCCGTCATGGCTGTGTGGGGCGCCCCGATCACGCACGAGGACGACGCCGAGCGCGCCGTCCGCGCAGGGATGGACCTCGTCGCCGAGGTCGACGCGCTCGGGGTGTCGGTCGGTGCGCCCGGGCTCGCTATGCGGGTCGGCGTCGTCACGGGATCTGTCGCCGTCACGCTGGGTGCGGTCAACGAGGGCATGGTTGCCGGCGACGCGGTGAACACGGCGGCGCGGGTGCAGTCCGCGGCCGAGCCTGGCAGCGTCTGGGTGGACGCGGAGACACGCGGGCTGACGGCCGCCGCGGTCGCGTTCAGCGACATGGGCGACCACGTCCTGAAGGGGAAGGTCGAGCCGGTCCGCCTCTTCAGGGCCGACGCGGTCGTCGCCGCCCGGGGCGGTGCGCAGCGCGTCGACGGGCTCGAGGCGCCCATGACCGGCCGCGACCCGGGCATGCGGCAGGTGAAGGAGCTGTTCCACACCACCGAGCAGGACGGGCGTGCCCGGCTCGTCGTGGTCAAGGGTGTCGCGGGAATCGGCAAGAGCCGCCTCGGCTGGGAGTTCGAGAAGTACGTGGACGGGCTGACCACCACCGTCATGTGGCACCGTGGACGCAGCCTCTCCTACGGCGATGGCGTGGGGTTCTGGGCCTTCGCGGAGATGGTGCGCTCCCGACTCGGGTTGCTGGAGAGCGACGACCGCGACGAGGTGGACGCAAAGGTCGCGGAGGGCATCGCGGCGGCAGCCACGACACCCGAGGAGGCCGCCTGGCTCACGCCTCGCGTGAGCGCACTCCTGACCGGTGGCGATCGCGTCGTGGCCTTCGAGCGCACGGACCTGTTCGCGGCGTGGACGACGTTCCTCGAGCGCGTCGGCGACGACCAGCCGGTGGTGCTGCTCTTCGAGGACGGCCAGCACGCCGACTCGGCCCTGCTGGACCTCATCGAGCACCT
Source organism: Frankiales bacterium (assembly GCA_025965935.1). Lineage (GTDB taxonomy): Bacteria > Actinomycetota > Actinomycetes > Mycobacteriales > SCTD01 > RYN-111. Next base: position 2,050 of record JAOPVZ010000203.1, read on the forward strand.
GCTCGAGACGAGCCGTGCGCGATTGTTCGTCCTGGTGCTCACCCGGCCGGAGCTCCTCGACGGCCGGCCCTCGCTCGTCGTCAGTCGCCGGGCCACCGTCATCGATCTGGAGCCCCTCAACGACACCGCCATGACGGCCCTCGTCGACGCGCTGGTCGACGACCTGCCTGTCAAGGCTCGCAGCGCGCTCGTCGCCCGTGCTGAGGGCGTCCCCCTGTACGCCGTCGAGACCGTGCGGTCGCTCATCGACCGCGACGCCGTCCAGGCCCGGGAGGGGCGCTACGTCTACGTCGACACCGACGGGAGCAAGGTCGACCTCGACCAGCTGGCCGCCCCGACGAGCCTGCAGACGCTCATCGCGGCCCGACTCGATGCGCTGTCCTCCCTGGAGCGACGCGCTGTGCAGGACGCCAGCGTGCTCGGCGTGTCCTTCCGGGAGGAGGGGCTGACAGCGCTGTGCGACCTGAGCCGGCACGACCTGGACAACGCGCTCGACGGGCTGGTCCGCAAGGGCGTGGTCGAGACGCAGGTCGATCCCCGCTCACCCGAGCTGGGCAGCTACCGCTTCCTGCAGGCCCTTGTGCGCGAGGTCGCCTACAGCACGCTGTCCCGCAAGGACCGCAGGAGCCGCCACCTGGCGGCTGCGGCGCACCTGGAAGCCCAGGGTCAGGAGTTCGCAGAGGGCTGGGCAGGCATCATCGCCCAGCACCTGCTGGACGCGCTGGACGCGAGCAGTGACGACGACCCGGAGCGCGGCGCGCTGGCTGGGCGGGCCCGTGCACTGCTGCGGTCCGCGGCTGCCCGGGCGGATGCGCTGGGCTCCCCTGCCGAGGCCCTGCGCTGCTACACCTCCGTCCTCAACCTGGACCCCTCGCCGGAAGAGACGGCGGAGGTGCAGGCGGCCGCTGCGGAGGCGGCGGTGAAGTCTGGCGAGCTGGTGCTCGGGGTGGGGCTCGCCGCGCAAGGGATCACCGGCCTGCGGCAGCTGGGCCGCGACGTCGAAGCGGCCGTCGCGCTCGCCTTGCAGGGCCGCGCCCTCGTCATCATGGGCCGGCCGCAAGAGGCCCTCGAGCTGCTGCAGCCGGAGGTCGAGCGGCTGCGCGGGCGCGAGGACGCGGAGCTCGCGATGCTGAGGCTGGTGGGGGGGCTCTCGAGCTGCTATCGGATCACGGGGCAGTACGACCAGCAGCAGCGGTCGGTCCTCGAGGGGATCCGCCTGGCCGAGCGCATCGGTGACCCGGCCGAGCTCGTGAAGGCGCTCGGCGGTGTCGCCATCATGCTGCTCGACACCGGATGCGTCACCGCCTCCAGGGCGCTGCTCGAGCGCGGAGCGGAGATCGCTCGCCAGAACCACCTGCTCACCGAGCTGGGCCGGTCCCTGAGCAACCTGCTGTCCGAGAGCTACCTCAACGACCTCAACGCCGCGGCAGCGATCGCGCGCGAGGCGCTCGATGTGAGTCGCCGGGCGGGGGA
>JAOPVZ010000216.1 GCA_025965935.1 Frankiales bacterium
CGAGCCACTTCTCGTGCAGCTCGCGCGGCCAGTGCGTGTTGGACAGCAGCCCGGTGCGCCAGCCTCGCTCCCGGCAGCCACGCAGCACCTCGGCCGAGCACGGGTCGTGGCCGACGGTCGCCTCCCAGGCCCCGTGGTACGCCGACAGCGCGCCTTGGACGTCGAGGTGGGTCTCGGCCGCGACCGACCGCACGATGTCCTCGGTCGTGCCGCTGCCGGTGCCGTCGCCCTCGCCGACGCGCTCGTGCCACCAGGCATGCTCGGCGTCGAGCAGCCGCTTGGCCAGCGGTTCCGGGTCGGCGGGGTCGAGCATCTCGGCGGCGGCCCGCCACATCGCCAGCAGGTCCTCGTCGTGCCAGGTCGACAGCGTGCCGCCCCAGTCGAAGAGGACCGCGCGAATCCGCGGGGTCCCCGCGGAGGCGTGAGCGAAGCGAGCGGCTTCGTGGGGTGAGGTCAGGAGCGGACCTCGGCGAGGACCTCAGCCACCGCGTCGGAGACCGGCACGGCGCGGCTGGTGCCTGCCTTGCGGTCGCGGATCTCCACGGTGCCGTCGGCGGCAAGGGTCTTGCCCACCACGACGTAGGTCGGGATGCCGATGAGCTCGGCGTCCTTGAACGCGACGCCGGGGCTCACCTTGTGCCGGTCGTCGAGCAGCACCCGCAGTCCGGCGGCCTCGAGCTCCTCGGCGAGCCGGTTGCCGCCCTCCTGCTGCTCGCCCTGGCCGGCGATGACGACGTGCACGTCCGCGGGCGCGACCGACCGCGGCCAGACCAGGCCCTTGTCGTCGTAGGACTGCTCGGTGATGGCCGCGACCGCACGACTGACCCCGATGCCGTAGGAGCCCATCGTGACGCGGACCGGCTTGCCCTCGGGCCCGAGCACGTCGAGGGAGAAGGTGTCTGCGTACTTGCGGCCGAGCTGGAAGACATGGCCGATCTCGATGCCGCGGTCGAGGGACAGGGCCGAGCCGCACCGGGGGCAGGGGTCGCCGGCCCGCACCTCGGCGGCGGCCAGCGTCCCGTCGGGGGTGAAGTCGCGGCCCATGACGACGTTGCGGGCGTGCTTGCCCTCGACGTTGGCCCCGGTGACCCAGGCCGAGCCGTCGACCACCAGCGGGTCGACGACGTAGCGGACCCCCAGGTCACCCTGCGGGCCGATGTAGCCGCGCACCAGGCCAGGGTGCTTCGCGAAGTCCTCGCCCTCGAAGGCGACCACCTCGGCAGGCGCCACGTTGGCCTCGAGCCGCTTGAGATCCACCTCGCGGTCGCCAGGGACGCCGACGATCAACGGCTCCGTGGATCCGTCGGGGTGCCTGAGCTTCACCACGACGTTCTTGAGCGTCTCGCCGGCCGTGACGCCGAGGAACGCCGCGAGCGTCTCGATGGTGGGGGTGTCAGGGGTGTCGAGCACCTCGAGCGGAGGGTGCTCGGCCGCTTCCGCCGTACCCGTCCCGATCTGGACCGCCTCGACGTTGGCGGCGTAGTCGCAGTTGGTGCACGCGACGAAGCTGTCCTCGCCGGTGGGGGCCACCGCGAGGAACTCCTCCGACGCGCTGCCGCCCATCGCCCCGCTGACCGCTGACACGATGCGGTAGTCCATGCCGAGCCGGTCGAAGATCTTCACGTAGGCCGCGCGATGCGCCTCGTAGCTCTTCTTGAGGCCCTCGTCGTCGAGGTCGAAGGAGTAGCTGTCCTTCATGAGGAACTCGCGGCCGCGCAGGATGCCGGCCCGCGGCCGGGCCTCGTCGCGGTACTTGGTCTGCACCTGGTAGAGCGACACCGGCAGGTCCTTGTACGAGCTGTACTCGCTCTTCACCATGAGCGTGAACATCTCCTCGTGCGTCGGCCCGAGGAGCATGTCGTTGCCGCGGCGGTCCTTGAGCCGGAACAGGTTGTCGCCGTACTCGGTCCAGCGCCCGGTGGCCTCGTAGGGCTCGCGCGGCAGCAGCGCGGGGAACAGCACCTCCTGCGCGCCCATCGCGTCCATCTCCTGCCGCACGATGGTGGCGACGTTGTCGAGCACCTTCAGGCCGAGCGGCAGCCAGCTGTAGATGCCGGGGGCGACGCGGCGGACGTAGCCGGCGCGCACCAGCAGCCGGTGGCTCGGGACCTCCGCGTCCGCCGGGTCCTCGCGCAGGGTGCGCAGGAACAGCGTGGACATGCGGAGCACTCGGACCTCCAGAGGGAAACGGAGGGCCCAGCGTATTGCCCTTGCAAAGTCCTTAGGTCCTGCGGCGGCTCGTCCGGCTGCACCCGCCGGCTGGCTAACCTCGTGGGGTGCTCGTGCTGCTCCCGCCTTCGGAGGGCAAGGCGACCGGCAGCGACGGGCCGCCGCTCGACCTCGACGCGCTGTCGTTCCCGGCGCTGACCCGCACCCGCAAGCAGCTCGTCACGCGCCTCGTCCGGACAGCCACCCGGCAGCCCGGCGCACTGCGGAAAGCCCTGCAGCTCTCGGACAAGCAGCACGATGAGCTCGAGAAGGACCGCCGACTGCTGACCGCGCCGACGCTGACCGCGATGGAGCTCTACACCGGCATCGTCTACGACAACCTGTCCTACGCGACGCTGCCGGCGGCGGCTCGTCGGCGCGCCGACGAGTCCCTGGTCGTCGCGTCCGCGTTGTTCGGCCTGTTGCGTCCGGCCGATCGGGTCCCCTCGTACCGGCTCTCGGGCAGCACCACGCTGCCCGGTCTGGGCGGGCTGGGGCCGGTGTGGCGGTCGCCGCTGGAGGAGGAGCTGGGGCGGCACGAGTTCGTCGTGGACCTGCGCTCCGGCGCCTACGCCGGCCTGGCTCGGGTGCCGGGGGCGGTCGAGGTGCGGGTGCTCCGCGAGGCCGGCGACAAGCGCACCGTCGTGAGCCACGACAACAAGTGGACGAAGGGCAGGCTGGCGCGGGAGCTCTGCCTGCACGGCGCGAGATCGATCGCTGAGGTGGCCGAGCTCGGCCGAGCGGTGAGCGACGCCGTCGAGGTCGACGGCCGCCGCGTCGACCTCCTGCTGCACGGGCTCGCCAGCACACGAGAGTCGGTGCGCTGACCTCCACGTGCCAAGATCCCGCCATGGCCAGGAGCGTGCGAGATCAGCTGTGCTGGAACGGGACGCTGCCCGACGCCCGGGACACCCCCGGCGTCAAGGGCAAGGCGCAGGCCAGGAAGGCCGTCGAGACGATCGCGCCGCAGCTCGCCGACCTGCAGGAGCGGCTGTTCGCCAACGGCAAGCTCGGCGGCGACAAGCGGGTGCTGCTGCTCCTGCAGGGCATGGACGCCAGCGGCAAGGACGGCACCGTCAAGCACGTGGTCGGCCAGGTCAACCCGGCCGGCTGCCGGATCACCTCGTTCGGGCCGCCGACGAAGGAGGAGCTCGGGCACGACTTCCTGTGGCGCATCACGAACGCGGTGCCGCGTCCCGGGCAGCTCGGGGTCTTCAACCGGTCCCAGTACGAGGACGTGCTCATCGCCCGGGTGCACGAGCTGGTGCCGCGCCCGGTGTGGAGCCGGCGGTACGCCCGGATCAACGCCTGGGAGCGGAGGCTCGCCGCCCAGGGGACCTCGCTGATCAAGGTCTTCCTGCACATCAGCAGGGAGGAGCAGAAGCAGCGGCTGCTCACGCGGCTCGAGGACCCGACCAAGCACTGGAAGGTCGGCGCCGAGGACTTGCGCGAGCGCGGGCTCTGGGACGCCTACCAGGAGGCCTACCAGGCGGCGCTGACGAGGTGCAGCACCGATGTCGCTCCCTGGTACGTCGTCCCGGCAGACCGCAAGTGGTACCGCAACTGGGCGATCAGCAACCTGCTGCTCGAGACCCTGACGGACCTGAGGCTGGGCTGGCCGACGCCCGCGGGCGTGGACCTCGCCGCGATGCGCCAGCAGCTGAAGGACGAGGACGGCCCGGGCTAGGCCGCGACCATCTCCACCCACACCCGCTTGCCGTCCGGCTCGCCGACGACGCCGTAGCGGTTGGACAGCGCATCGACGAGGAGCAGGCCGCGGCCGCCCTCATCCGACGACAGCGCGGCGCGCGGCCGCAGCGGCCGGGTGGAGCCGTCGCGCACCTCGAGCCGCACCCCGTCGGTGATCGCCGTGACCGAGATCTCGATGTCGGTGCCTGCGTGCCGCACGGCGTTGGCGACGAGCTCGGTGACGACGAGGGCGACGTCGTCGCACAGGCTCGCGAAACCCCAGGCCGTGCACTGCGCCGTGACCAGCTCACGGGCCTGTGCGGCTGAGGAGGCACGCGGCGGCAGCACCGCGACGACGACGTCGCTCACCCTGCGTGCCCTTCTGCTGGCCCCCTGTACGAGGTGGGCGTACCCCGCCCCGCCCGCTTCACGCGTTTCCGGGGGGCGCCTCCCACCAGGCCAGGACAAACCCCGCCAGTTCGTACCGGAACAGGCCGACGCAGCCCTTGCCCGCCTTGCAGAAGACCGGCTGGATGTCCTCGGCCTGGCCTCCCGCGCTGTAGTCCGACGCGACCAGTCCGTCGTCGTTCTCCTTCCAGCCGACGGCCTTCAGCGCCGCGAACAGGGTGTCACTCGCGTCCCGGACGTCCCCGCGGGCCTTGACCTCGAGGAAGGACCGCGGGCCGGTCTGGCTGTCGCAGCCGAGCAGCTCGTTGCCGCTGCTGCAGTTGCTGCGGACGTGGCCCAGCGACTGACCGGACGGGTACGGCAGCGACGGCCGCGGGGGTTCGGCGGCCCGCAGCCCCAGGAAGGTGCCGACGCCGGCGAGCACCAGGACCGCGGCGACGCTCCCGATGATCTTGCGCCGGTCCACCACGCCGCGACCGTACCCGAGCCGGGCCGACCGCTGAGGGAGGTCAGGTGCTGGCGCTCTCCTGGGGGTGGCCCTCGAGGTACCCGGACCGCATTGCCCGCAACCCGAGTGCCGATGAGCCGATGGTGAGCACTCCAGTGACGACGGTCGCGAGGAACGCGGCCCGGGCGCCGTACGCGTCGACGAGGACACCGGCGACGGCAGTGCCCATCGCCGCGCCGCCGAAGATCATGCTGCCGTTCCAGGCGAACGCCTCGGTGACGGTCCCCGGCGGTGCGGAGGCGCCGAGCAGCACCGAGTTGCAGGCGCTGAAGGGCGCGATCGTGGTGCCCGCCACCACCAGGAGCGCGCCCAGGACGAGGACCCCGGGTGAGAGGACAGGCAGGGCCGCCGCCAGCCCGGTGACCGTCACGAGCACGGGCAGCTGACGCGCGGCGGGCGAGCTCAGGTGCAATCCGCCGTACACGAGACCGCCGAGGATGGAGCCGAAGCTCCAGACCGCCAGCACCACCCCCGCCGTGGACCGGGACTGGCCGTGCTCCTCGACGAAGGCCAGCACGCCCACCTCGATGGTGCCGAAACCGGTGCCGATCCACAGCACGTTGAGCAGGCAGGCCCGCACGACCGGGCTGACGAGCGGTCCCGCCAGGCTGGTCGGCCGCGCCCCGTGCGGCACGACCTGACGCACCCTGGAGTTGAGGGCAAGGCCGAGGGCGCCGACACCGGAGACGATCCCGCAGGCGAGCACTCCGACCTCCGGCGCGAGCAGCGCCAGCGCGCCCACGAGCAACGGACCCAGGACGAAGCAGAGCTCGACGACGACGGATTCCAGCGAGTACGCCGTGGCGAGCCGGCGACCCTCGACCAGCTCACCCCACAGCGCGCGCATCACCGCACCCAGCGGCGGGACGGTGAAACCGATGAGCACAGCGGACAGCGCCATGAGCAGCGTCGGCGCCCCCAGATCGGCCAGCAGCACGAGGAGCCCGAACGCCACGGGCTGGCACAGACCGGTGAGCCGCAGCACAGAGGTCGGGCCGATCCGGTCGGCGGTGCGGGCCCGGTAGGGCGCGGCGAGCGCGAAGCTGATCGCGTAGGCGGCGCTCACGAAGCCGGCGTCGGCGTAGCTGCCGGTCGCCTTCCGGACCAGCAGCAGCAGCGCCAGCCCCGTCATCCCGAGCGCGAGCCGGCCCAGCACGCTCATCGCCAGTGCGGTGGCGGCCCCCGGTGGTGACAGCACGTCGGCGTACTTCCGGAAGACGCCCACCCGACCACCCTAGGTGGCCGCCACCCCCGCGATGAATGGATATTGCGCTGCTGTTCCCGGGCGAGAAACCGCAGCGCGGTATCCATTCATGCGGTCAGTCGTGCGGGACCCAGCTGGCGGGGCGGCGCTCCCGGAACGCGGCGATGCCCTCGGCGCCCTCCGGGCTCTGGAACAGCCGGGCCGACAGCGACTGGGTGTGCTCGAAGGCCTGCTCCCGGGTCATGGTCGGGACGTCGCGCAGCAGCTCCTTCGACGTCGCGAGGCCCTGCGGGCCGCCGGCCACGAGCTCCTGCAGCAGCTCCGCCACCGCAGCGTCCAGGTCGTCCGGGGCGACCGCCCGGTTGATGAGGCCCACCTCGGCCGCCCGGGAAGCGGGGATCTTGCGGCCGGTGAGGAACAGCTCGGCCGCGTCCGCCTTCGACAGCTTGGGCAGGCAGACCACCGAGATCATGGCGGGGGCCAGCCCGATCCGGACCTCGGTGAAGCCGAAGGTCACCTCGGTGCTCGCGAGGCTGAGGTCCGCGGCGGCCGCGAGCCCCACTCCCCCACCCATCGCCGGCCCGCGCAGCACGGCGACGACCGGCTTGGGCGCGTCCTGGATCAGGGTCAGCACCTCGGGGAAGCCGAAGCGCGCCGGCTCCTGGCCGCCGCCCTTCAGGTCCGCCCCGGCGCAGAAGACCGGACCGTCGTGCGTCAGCACGACCACCCGGACTGCCTCGTCGGCGAGCGCACGCGTCAGGCCGTCGCCGATCCCGTTGAGGAGGCGGGCGTTGAGGGCGTTGCGGTTGTCGACCTCGTCCAGCGTGAGGACGGCGACTCCCTTGGTCACCTGGTACTTCACAGGAAGGCCTCCGGCACATCGACGTGCTTGGCCCGCAGGTACTCCCCGAGGCTCTTGGCCTGCGGGTCCAGCCGGGTGCTCGAGGCGACGCCCTCACCCAGCAGCCCGTGCAGTACGAAGTTCAGCGCGCGCAGGTTCGGCAGCTCGAACCGCTCGACCCGACCCGCCTCGGGCAGCAGCTCCTTCAGCCTGTCGACGGTGAGCAGCTGCTCCAGCCAGGCGTACTCCTCGGCGGTCCGCACCCAGACGCCCAGGTTGGCGTTGCCGCCCTTGTCGCCGGAGCGTGCCCCGGCGATGCGCCCCAGCGGCAGCCGGGTCGTCGCGCCACGCGGCGGATCGACCCGCTCGACGTCGGGCACGTCGGCGGTCGTCGCCGCGGCGAGGGTGGGCCGCACCTGCACGACCTCGTCACCGAGGCTCACCTCGTGGGTGAGCAGCTCGCTCGGCACGAGCGCTGGCCAGTACACGCCGTAGGACATCGTGGAGCTCGGCCCACCGAAGAAGCCGGGGTAGCTGGCCAGCGCCAGCTCGGTGATGGCGCCGGTCAGCGGCCGGCCGAACTTCTTGTCGTCCGCGTCGCGCATCGACACCCGCAGCTGCGCGATCGCGGTCTCGTTGCGGGCCGGGTCCTCGTGGTCTGACCGGATGAGATCCACCTCGACGCTGTCGAAGTAGTCGCGCCCACCGGGCAGCGCGGCGAACAGCCCGTCGAGGAGCAGGTCGGCCTTGGCCTCGATGTCCAGCCCGACGAGCAAGAAGCTGTACGACGCCTTGGTGGCCCCGGCAAGGTTCAGGCACACCTTGGACGTGGCCGGCGGTGCCTCCCCCTTGACCCCGCTGATCCGCACCCGGTCCTTGCCGACCTCGTCGAGCACGATGCTGTCGAACCGGGCTGTGACGTCGGGGTTGAGGTACCGGGGACTGCCGATCTCGTAGAGCAGCTGGGCGGTGACCGTGCCGGTGCTGACCTGCCCGGCGTGCACCTCGTGCTTGGTGATGACGCTGGACCCGTCCGCCGCGATCTCCGCGATCGGGAAGCCCGGATGGACGAGGTTCGGGACCTCGGTGAAGAAGGCGTAGTTGCCCCCGGTCGCCTGGGTCCCGCACTCGATGACGTGCCCCGCGACCAGCGCACCGGCGAGGGCGTCCCAGTCATCGCGGGCCCAGCCGTGGTGATGGGCTGCCGGCGCCATGACGATGGCTGCATCTGTGGTGCGCCCGGTGATGACGATGTCGGCACCACGGTCGAGCGCGTCGACGATCCCCCAGCCGCCGAGGTAGGCGTTCGCCGTCAGGACCGTCCGGTCGCCCAGCGACTCACCCGTGTCGAGGTTGTCGAGCGGCGGCAGCTCCGCGAGTCGGGGGAGCACGTCATCGCCTGTGACGTAAGCGATCCGCGGGTTCAGGCCGAGTGTCGCGGCGACCGCCTCGACGGCCTGTGCGCAGCCCTTCGGGTTGAGCCCGCCGGCGTTCGCGACCACCTTGATGCCCCGCTCCAGGCAGCTGCCCATGACCTGCTCGAGCTGCCGGACGAAGGTCTTCGCGTAGCCGCCGTCCGGGTTCTTCAGCCGGTCCTTGAACAAGATCAGCATGGTGAGCTCGGCGAGCCAGTCCCCCGTGAGGACGTCGATCGGGCCGTCCTCGACCATCTCGCGGGCGGCGGCGAGCCGGTCGCCGTAGAAGCCGCTGCAGTTCGCGATCCGGATCGGTGCGGTCTTTCGGGGCTGATCAGTCATGCAGGACCACCAGGAGGTCACCGGCGGCGACCTGGTCGCCGACGGCTGCGCGCACCTCGGCGACCGTGCCGTCGCTCGGGGCAGTGATGCGGTGCTCCATCTTCATGGCCTCGACGACCACGAGCAGCTGCCCGGCGGTGACGGTGTCGCCCGGCGCGACCGCGACGGCGATGACGCCGCCCGGCAAGGGCGCGACCAGGCCGCCCTCGACCGTCTCCTTCTCCTTCACCGGGAAGCGCGGCACCTGGTGCAGCTCGACCTCGCCCACCCACCAGCGCGACCCGTCGGTGCGCACGGCGACCCGGTGCCGGACGCCGTCGACCTCCGCCTCGATGCCGGCATCGCTGACGGCGAGGACGTGGGCCTCCAGGGTCCGCTCCCCGACGGTGACGTCGAAGGTGCCGTCCCGACGCGCCTGGTAGGTCAGATCGACGGTCACGTCGCCGGTGCGGTAGCTGAAGGCCTCCGGCGGCAGCACCGCGTTCCGCCACCCCGGCGGGAAGCCGCCCAGCGGCGAGGCGGCCCGGCGCCAGGCCTGCGCCATCAGGGCTGCGAGCACCGCGCAGTGCTCGAGCTGACCGACGTACACCTCCTTGCGACGGGGCGGCGCGACCCGCTCGATGAAGTCCGTGGTGGTGTCCCCCGCCAGGAAGCTCGGGTGCCGCAGGGTGGCGACGAGGAAGTCGCGGTTGGTGGTGGTGCCCTGCACGGCGGTCCGCTCCAGAGCGAGCGCCAGGGCCAGCGCGGCCTCCTGACGCGTCGGCGCGTGCGTCACCACCTTGGCGAGCATCGGGTCGAACTCGATACCGATGACGCTGCCCGACTCGATGCCGCTGTCGAAGCGGGCACCGGCGGCCGGCTCCCAGGTGAGCACCGTGCCGGTCACCGGCAGGAAGTCGTTGTCGGGGTCCTCGGCGTAGAGCCGCGCCTCGACGGCATGGCCGGTCAGGGTGACGTCCGCCTGCGTGAACGCGAGCGGTTCTCCTTGCGCGACCAGGAGCTGCTCCCGAACGAGGTCCAGCCCGGTCACCATCTCGGTGACGGGGTGCTCCACCTGCAGCCGGGTGTTGACCTCGAGGAAGAAGAAGTCCTCGCCGGCCAGCAGGAACTCCACGGTCCCGGCGTTCTCGTACCCGATGGCCTTGGCCGCCGCGAGGCCTGCCTCGCCGAGCCGCTCGCGCAGCGGTGCGTCCACGGCAGGCGACGGAGCCTCTTCGATGATCTTCTGGTGCCGGCGTTGGATGGAGCACTCGCGCTCGCCGAGGTGGACCAGGTTGCCGTGCGCGTCGCCGAGGATCTGCACCTCGACGTGCCGTGCTCCGGTGAGGTAGCGCTCCAGGAACACGGTGTCGTCGCCAAAGGCGGCCTGCGCTTCGCGCTTTGCCCCGGCGATCGCCTCGTCGAGGTCCGCGGGCCGCTCGACGACCCGCATGCCCTTGCCGCCGCCGCCCATCGCGGCCTTCACGAGCAGCGGGTAGTCCTCGGGGCGCGGGTCCTTCGGCGCGTTCAGGGTGGGTACGCCGGCGGCCTCCATCAGCTTCTTCGCCTCGAGCTTGTCGCCCATCGCGGCGATCGCCCGCGGCGGCGGACCGACCCACGTCATGCCGGCGTCGAGGACCGCTTGGGCGAACGCCGCGTTCTCCGACAGGAACCCGTAGCCCGGGTGCACGGCGTCGGCGCCGGCCCGCTTCGCGGCGTCGAGCACCTTGGCCATGTCGAGGTAGGTCTCGGCCGCGGTCTGCCCCCTCAGGGCCACCGCGACCGAGGCCTCCCGGACGAACGGCGCCATCGCGTCGCCGTCGGCGTAGACGGCGATGGTGTCGATGCCCATGGCGTGGGCAGTGCGCATGATGCGCCGCGCGATCTCGCCGCGGTTCGCGACGAGCAGGCGGCGGATCAACGGAACGCCCCGAACGACTCGGCACCCTCGACCGGCGCGCTGTGGCACGCGCTGAGGCACAGGCCGATCACGGTGCGGGTGTCGCGCGGGTCGATGACACCGTCGTCCACGCCGCGGCCGCTGGCGTACATCGCCAGCGACTGCCGCTCCTGCACCTCAGCGACCGCGTCGGTGATCATCTTCTCGAGCGCCTCGTCGACCTCCTCGCCACGGCGGGCGGCCTGCGCGCGCCGCACGATCGACATGACCCCGGCGATCTGCTGGGGACCCATGACGGCGACCTTCGCGGTCGGCCACAGGAAGACGAACCGGGTGCCGAAGCCGCGGCCGCCCATCCCGTAGTTGCCTGCGCCATAAGAGGATCCGAGGATGATCGTGATGTGCGGCACGGCGCTGTTGGACAGCGCGTTGATCATCTGGCTGCCCCACTTGACCATGCCGGCCTGCTCGTAGTCCTTGCCGACCATGTAGCCCGTGATGTTCTGCAGGAAGACCAGCGGGGTCGAGATCTTGTTGCAGAGCTGGATGAACTGCGATGCCTTCTGCGACGACTCCGGGAACAGCGGACCGTTGTTGCCGAGGATGCCGACGGGATAGCCGTGGATGTCGGCCCAACCGCAGACCAGCGTGGTGCCGTAGCGCGCCTTGAACTCCTCGAACCGGCTGCCGTCCGTGATCCGCCCGATCACCTCTCGTACGTCGAGGGGCTGGCGCAGGTCCTGCGCGACCAGCCCGAGGAGGTCCTCCGCGTCGAGCGTCGGAGGGTCGGCAGGACCGGACGGGCCCGGCCCGACCTTCCGCCAGTGCAGGTGCTTGACGATGTCACGGGCCTGGCGGATGGCGTCCAGCTCGTCCTCGGCGAGGTAGTCCGCGAGGCCGCTGACTGAGGCGTGCATCTCCGCGCCGCCGAGCTCCTCGTCGGTGGACTCCTCGCCGGTCGCCACCTTGACGAGCGGCGGGCCACCGAGGAACACCTTGGCCTGGTCCTTGACGAGGATCGTGTACTCCGACAGCCCCGGCATGTAGGCACCGCCGGCCGTGGAGCTGCCGAAGACGATCGCGATGGTGGGGATGCCGAGACCGGACAGGACCGTGGTCTCGTAGAAGAAGCCCCCCGACCCGGCGAAGTGGAACGTCGAGCTCTTGAGGATCTCCTCGATGTCGTTGCCGCGGGGCCGGAGATCGCCACCGGCCGACTCGATGAGCTGCACGTAGGGCAGGCGGTTCTGCTTGGCGATCTGCAGCGCCCGGTCGATCTTCGGGATGCTCGTCTGCGACAGCGCGCCACCGAGGACTGTCGGGTCGTTGCCGAAGATGACGCACTCGGTGCCGTTGATGGTCCCGATGCCGACGATCGCGCCGCCACCCACCGGGTAGTCGGTGTAGTAGCCGGCGAGCGCGCCGATCTCGAGGAAAGGCGTGTCGGGGTCGATGAGCATCGCGACCCGCTCGCGCAGGGTCAGCTTGCCGGCCGCCTTGTGCCGGGCCACCGCCTTGTCCGTGCCACCCTGACCGGCCAGCTTGAGCTGCTCGTCGAGCGTCTCGAGCTGTCCGAGCATGTCGTCGCGGTTCTTGCGGAACACCTCGTCGTGCCGGTCGACCGCCGTGCCCAGCACTGTCATGAGGTCCCCAGCGGGGCACGACCCGGGCCGGCCGGACCGGCGTACGCCTGGGCGATCCCCGCCCACTGCGCGGCCGTCGGCCCCTCGACCTGCAGCGCCAGGTCGTCGAGGTGCCGGCGCTGGGTCACCAGGAGCGCGAAGTCGAGGGCCGTGCCGGTGATGCGGTCGGTCGCCTCCTCCGGTCCCCACTCGCCGGCGCCGGGTCCGGTCAGCTCGACCCGCACTGGGGTGTCCGGGTTGTCGACGCCGTGAACCAGGTAGGCGTACGGCCGCGCCTGCACGCCGATGTGGCACACGTGCCGCAGCCGGTCGCTCGTGACCGGGTCGAGCCCGAGTGCGTCGGAGACGTCCTGTCCGTGCGCCCACGTCTCCATCAGCCTGGCGCTGGTGAAGCTCGCGAGGCTCATCGGCGGGCCGTACCAGGGGACCCGCACCGCCGGATCGGCCTTCTCGAGGCTGGACAGCAGCGCCGTCCGGCCGCGCCGCCAGTCCTCGAGCAGGTCACCGCCGGAGTTGTTGCGCCCGAAGGCGACGTCGGCTCCCTCCGGCAGGGCGCCGCCGAGCAGCAGCTGGAGGTGCGCCGTGAACGCCGGCTGGTCGGTCAGGGCGAGCACCGCCGTGCCGTCGAAGTAGTGGAGGTGGCTGATGCAGTCCGCGACGTCCCATCCCTCGGCGGGGGTCGGGGTGCGCCACTGCTCCTCGCCCAGGTCGGCCACCCGGACGTCGAGCGCGGCGTGCTCGGCCTCCAGGTCACGCAGCAGGGAGGTGAGGTCTGGCTTCATCCGGGAAGGTCCTCCGATGTCGGCTGCGTCTGTCGGCTGCGTCACATCCTGCACCGGCCGCTACTCGGCGGTAGCAACGGGTGGGAGCGGTCCACGAGCGCGCGGCAAGCTGCGCCGTACGGTGCCGGATCAGGACAGGAAGCCGCGCAGCAGCGCGGCGGTACCCGCGAGATGCTCCTGCATCGCGGCCCGGGCGGCGATCGGCTGCCCACGCCGGATGGCCCGCACGAGACGATCGTGCTGGTCGTTGCTGTGGACGATGCTGCGCTCGAGCAGCGGGATCAGGTCGAGCAGCACCAACAACCAGCACCACCAGCGCATCGACTGGCAGTACGGCGCCTGGGGCCGCGACATCATGCAGGGAGAGGTCGCTGACAACGGCCCAACCAGGGTGACCGGCTGCTCGACTGGACCGGCGGCTACAACGACGTACGCCATTTCAGCCCCGACAATGCAGGACTTCCTGCAGAAGTGGGCCGCGGCCGTGGGTGCCGGCCAGAGCCTGACCGAGGTGACCGCCGCCAACACGTCGGCCTTCGACGAGCTCGCGCTCGTCTACAACTCCGACATCAACAGCCACGGAGCCGGCTCGGCATTCCCCGCCACGCCGGGCCACTTCGACGACCCGAACGCCTGCGCCCTCTG
>JAOPVZ010000231.1 GCA_025965935.1 Frankiales bacterium
AGCCGCGCGACCTGGTAGCCCTGCATCGAGGCCTGGAGCGCGCAGATCGGGTCGATCTCGGTGACGATGACACGGGCGCCCTGGGCGCGCAGCGACTCGGCCGAGCCCTTGCCGACGTCGCCGAAGCCGCAGACGACCGCGGTCTTGCCGGCGAGCATGACGTCGGTGGCACGGTTGATGCCGTCGACCAGCGAGTGGCGGCAGCCGTAGAGGTTGTCGAACTTCGACTTCGTCACCGAGTCGTTGACGTTGATGGCGGGGAACAGCAGGGTGCCGGCCTTGGCGAACTCGTAGAGCCGGTGGACGCCGGTCGTGGTCTCCTCGGTGACGCCCTTGATGTCAGCGGCGATCTTCGTGAAGCGCTGCGGGTCCTCGGCGACCGAGCGGCGCAGGGTGTCGAGGATGACCTTCCACTCGTCCGGGTCGTCCTCAGCGGCGGACGGGACGGCGCCGGCCTTCTCGTACTCGACGCCCTTGTGCACCAGCAGCGTCACGTCGCCACCGTCGTCGAGGATCATGTTCGGGCCACCACCGCCAGGCCAGTTGATGACCTGCTCGGTGCACCACCAGTACTCCTCGAGGGTCTCGCCCTTCCAGGCGAACACGGGCACGCCCTGCGGGTTGTCGACGGTGCCGTTCGGGCCGACCGCGACGGCGGCCGCGGCGTGGTCCTGGGTGCTGAAGATGTTGCAGGACACCCAGCGGACCTGCGCGCCCAGCTCGATCAGCGTCTCGATGAGCACCGCCGTCTGGATCGTCATGTGCAGCGAGCCGGTGATGCGGGCGCCGGTGAGCGGCTTGGTCGGGCCGTACTCCTTGCGCATCGCCATGAGGCCGGGCATCTCGTGCTCGGCGAGCCGGATCTCCTTGCGGCCGAACTCGGCCAGGGAGAGGTCAGCGACCTTGAAGTCCATGCGTTTCCTTCGCTTGTGCGGGGAGGCGGATCTGCCCCTATCGGTTGTTGAGGAGGTGCTGGTGCTTGTCCTGCTCGAAGGCGAGCCAGTCACCTTCGGGTACGCCGACAGGGGCTGCCGGTGTGGTCTCGAACCAGTCGTCGACGGCTGAGGCCAGCTCCGGTTCCTGCCGCAGTCGCAGGGCGAAGCCGACGTCACCGAGCTCGACGTCGTGGGTCTCCAGCAGCGTCTTGAGGGTGCGGAGGCGCTGCAGCTGAGCGGGGCCGTACAACCGGTAGCCGGCGGCTGACCGGGTGGGCTCGACGAGCCCGAGCTGCTCGATGTAGCGGAGCATCCGCGGCGACCAGCCGGTCGTCGTCGCAGCCTCGTTGATCGTCAGCGTCATCGTCAGCCAGCCTAACACCAGGATGTCAGGGATGCAGCCCCCAGCGTGTCAGCTCTGACACGCACGTGTGAGGCTTTGCGGGGTAGGAAGGCGCCATGGACACCACAGAGCACTACGGACGGGTCGCCGACGACTTCGGCCGCGTCGTCGACGGCGTGTCGGACTGGACCGCGGGCACGCCCTGCGAGGAGTGGGATGCGCGCCGCCTGGCGACGCACGTCGTGGACACCCACCGGAGGGTCCTCGCGCGCCTCGACGGCTCCGAGGCCCCGGTCCTCGGACCGGACGCCGACCCTCGCGCCGAGTGGTCACGGGTGCGGGCGGACCTGGAGCAGGCCCTCCGCGACCACGGGGACCAGGAGGTCGACAGCTTCGGCAGCCTGGCCCCGTTCAGCACGGTCGTCGACACGCTGCTGTGCGCCGACACCCTGCTGCACACCTGGGACCTCGCGCGCGCTACCGGTCAGGACGAGACGCTCGACCTCGCCTCGGTCTCCAAGGCGCACGCGTTCCTCACGCCACTGGGCGACATGATGCGGCAGCCCGGCGGCTTCGGCCCGGCGGTGACGCTGGGGGACGACGCCTCGGCTCAGGAGCAGCTCCTCGCCTTCGCCGGTCGCGAGCCTAGGGCCGCCACGAGCTGAGGTACCGCTGCTGCTCAGGCGTCAGCGCCTCCAGTGCCACACCGAGTGAGGCGAGCTTGGTCCGGGCGACCTCGGCGTCGATCGCGGCCGGCACCTCGTGCACACCGGGCTTGAGCGCCTGCGTCGTCAGCCACTCGAGCGTCAGGGCCTGTACGGCGAAGCTGACGTCCATGGCGGCCGCGGGATGGCCCTCGGCGGCCGCCAGGTTGACGAGCCGACCCTCGGCGACGAGCAGCAGCCGACGGCCGTCCGGCATGAGGTGCTCGTCCACGTGCGGCCGTACCCGGCGGTGCACCTCGAGGCTCTCCGCGGCGAGCGCACGGACGTCGACCTCGACGTCGAAGTGCCCAGCGTTGGCCAGCACGGCCCCGTCCTTCATGACCGCGAAGTGCTCCTTGCGCAGCACGTCCCGGTTGCCGGTGGCGGTGATGAAGACGTCGCCCTTGCCGGCGGCCTGCTCCATCGTCGTGACCTCGTGCCCGTCCAGCACGGCCTCGAGCGCACGGCCCGGGTCGATCTCCGTGACCACGACTCGCGCGCCTAGCCCCCCGGCGCGCTCTGCGATGCCGGAGCCGCACGGGCCGTAGCCCGCCACGACCACCGTCGTCCCGGCGAGCAGGACGCCCGTCGCACGCAGCACCGCGTCGACGGTGGATTGCCCGGTGCCGTGCCGGTTGGCGACGAGCCGCTGCACGGCGGTGTCGTTGACGGCCACCATCGGCAGCTTGAGGGCGCCGTCGGCGGCCATCTGTCGCAACCGCAGCACGCCGGTGGTCGTCTCCTCGACACCGGCCTTCACCCCTCGGCGCAGCGTCGGGGTGCGGTGCAGCAGGTCGACCAGGTCGCAGCCGTCGTCGAGCAGCAGGTGCGGCTTGGCCGAGAGGACGGCACGCAGATGGCCGACGTACTCCTCGCGGGTCACGCCGTGCCGGGCGAAGACGCCGACCCCCTCGCTCGCGAGGGCGGCCGCCACGTCGTCCTGGGTCGACAGCGGGTTCGAGGCAGCGAGGTGGACCTGCGCGCCGCCGGCCCCCAGCACCCGCACCAGGGCTGCCGTCTCCGGCGTCACGTGCATGCAGGCGGCGACGGTGATCCCGGCGAGCGGCCGCTCGCTGCCGAACCGCTCGCGGAGCAACCCGAGCACCGGCATCGCGCGCTCGGCCCAGGCCACCCGGCGGGCGCCCGGCTCCGCCAGCGTGGGGTCGGCGACGTCGTACCCGGTCATGAGCGGCACACTACGGTCCATGGAACGACAGCTGGTCGACATCATCGAGCGCGGCAGTGCGTTCGCCCGCACTCTGGGCCCGACGCTCGCATCGGTCGACGACGGTGTCGTCGTCCTGGACCTGGATGCGCCCGAGAGCCTGCACAACCACGTCGGCGGGCCGCACGCCGCCACCCTGTTCGGCTTCGCGGAGACAGCCGCCGCAGGGGTGGTGGTCAGCGTGTTCGCGGACCTGGTCGGCGACGGCGCTGTGCCCCTGATCAAGGGTGCCGAGATCAGCTACTCGGCGATCGCGACGGGCTCGGTCCGGGCCACCGCTCGCCTGGCCGGCGATCCTGAGGGGGTCCGGCAGTCCTACGCGGAGCGCGGGGTGGCGGTGTTCCCGGTGGACATCAGCATCGCGACGGCCGACGGCACCGAGACCGCCCGGATGCGCGCCGAGATGGCCCTCAAGCGCTTCTCCTGACGGCCTTCCTGCACTCTGGCGCGCCCCCCTGCCGCCCGGTGAGCGTGGCGGCAGAGCAGGGCGTGCGCGAGAGCTCAGGAGGGGGTGCGGTCGAGGTCGGGCTCGAGGTACACCTGCACGGCGAGCGGCTCGGCGGCCCGGACGCGGACCTCCGCGGCGTCGATGGCCAGCGCGACCTCGGGCAGCGTCAGGGACGGCTCGACCGCGATCTTCGCGGCGACGAGCAGCTCGTCCGGACCGAGGTGCATCGTCTTGAGGTGGATGACCCGCTTGACCGAGACGCCGTCGACGAGGGCGGCGGCGATCGCGCCGACGGCGGACCGCGAGGCCGACTCACCGATGAGCAGTGACTTCATCTCGATGCCGAGCACCGCTGCGACGGTTCCGAGCAGCAAGCCGATCGAGAGCGTCCCGATGCCGTCCCAGATGCCGTCACCCGTCAGCAGGGTGAGGGTCACGCCCATCAGCGCGAGCAGCAGGCCGATGAGCGCGGCCAGGTCCTCGAGCAGCACGACCGGCAGCTCGGGCTGCTTGGAGACCCGGATGAACTCCCACCACGAGTGCGAGCCCTTCAGAGGCCGCGACTCCTTGACTGCGGTCCGGAACGAGTAGCCCTCCGCGAGGATCGCGAACAGCAGGATGCCGATGGCGACCGCAGGCGCGTCCAGCTCCGCCGGGTGGGAGATCTTGTGGATGCCCTCGTAGACCGCGAACATCGCACCCAGGCTGAAGATGACGAGGGCGACCACGAAGGAGTAGAAGTACCGCTCGCGGCCGTGCCCGAAGGGGTGCAGGTCGTCCGCGTCGCGGGCCGCGCGCCGGCCACCGACGAGCAGCAGCACCTGGTTGCCGGAGTCGGCGAACGAGTGCACCGCCTCGGCTGCCATCGAGGACGACCCCGTGATGATCGCGCCGACGGTCTTGGCCAGCGCGATCGCGACGTTCGCTCCGAGGGCAGCGACGATCGCGCGGCCCCCTCCCCCATGGCTCATCGGCCGGTTGCCGCCTTCAGCTCCGTGATCGCGTCCACCGGTGTGGGGTCGGTGCCCTCGAGCAGGGCGAGGTACGACGTCGTCCAGTCACCCAGGGCGATCAGCGACGCCATCCGCTGGAACGGCGACAGCCCCTCCGCCACCAGCTCGCTGACGTCCAGCCCCCGCTGCCGTGCGAGGTCGCGCGCCACCACAGCGCGTCGCGCGACGGCAGGGTGCTCCTCGGTGTCGCGCAGCAGGACCAGGTGCATCCGGGTACGTCCGGCGGCCTCCTCCTCGAAGGGGTCGGCGAAGATGTCGCGCGGCGTGCCGGCGAACGGCCCGTCGAACGCGACGACCTGGTTGTGGCCGGCCTCGGGCAGCACGCCCCAGGTCGCTGGGGTCTTGCTGTTCTCGTTGAGCTGACAGCTGAAGCGGTACGCCGAGACTCCCGCCAGCGGCGAGGAGCCCCAGACGACGGGCAGCGAACCGGACAGCGCAAGGGCCAGCGTCTTCGCCGGGTTGAGGACTGTCTCGGCCGTCGGGCGGTTGCGACCGGCCAGCTGCTCGAGCAGCACGGCGGTGGCCTCGACCTCCTCGGCGGAGCAGGACAGCAGCCCGAGGGCGTCACCGGCCACGACGAGCGGCGTGGACAGCGCGAACACCGAGGCGCGTGGCTGCCGGCCCTGGGTCACCGGGACGAACACCGCGCGCCCTCGGGAGGCCAAGGCCTCGAGCGGGGAGCCGACGGCCCCGACGACGAGCAGACGGCACCCCCGTCGTACCGCCTCCTCCAGGCTGGACAGGGTCTCCTCGGTGCTGCCGCTGCAGGAGACCGCGATCACGAGGTCTGCCGCGCCGACCCAGAGGGGCAGGCCGAAGCCCTTGTGGGTGAGGATCGGCACCGGGCAGGTCGGTCCGGCGACCGCGGCGAGCACGTCGCCGGCCACGCCGGAGCCGCCCATGCCGAGCACCACCACAGAGCGCGGGAGGTCTTCGGCGGACAGCCGAGGGATCCCCGCCTCGACGCAGAGCGCCGCGGCCTCGCGCACCTGCCCTGCGGCCGACGCGACCGCGCGCAGCATCCCGCCGGGATCGGCAGCCTCGATGGCGCCCGGATCGTCGAGCAGCTCCTCGGCGACCACTAGGCGGGCTTGCGAGCCTCGTCGACGAGAAGCACCGGGATGTCGTCGCGGACCGGGTAGGCCAGGCCGCAGCCGGTGCAGACGAGCTCGGACGAGTCCTCGATCGAGGCCTGGTCCGGCTTCAGCGGGGCCTTGCACTCCGGGCAGGCGAGGATCTCGAGCAGGGCGGGGTCGACCTTCATGCGCAGGAGCCTAGTCTTTGCCGGCTCGCGGTCCGTGACCCCGGATCAGGGCGAGCACCTCGTCGCGGACGGCGGCCACTCTGCCCTCATCCGCGGCCTCGACGTTGAGGCGCAGCAGCGGCTCGGTGTTGGACGCCCGGACGTTGAACCACGCCCCGTCGCCGAGGTCGACGGTGAGGCCGTCCAGCTCGTCCTGCGGCTTGTCCGCGTAGTGCGCCTTGATCGCCGCGATCCGGGCCGCCTGGTC
>JAOPVZ010000233.1 GCA_025965935.1 Frankiales bacterium
ACCAGGGAGCTGATGACGCCGGCGCTGAAGAAGGTGATGCCAGGTCGTTCGACGATGAAACCGATGAGCCCGCGGACGAACGCCTGCCGGAACCCGATCGGTCCGGCGTCGTCGCGCACGACCCGCAGCCCGAGCGCGGCCTTGCCGAGGGTCTTGCCCTTCCACAGCGTCTCGGACAGCACCGGGTAGAGCAGCCCGATGCCGACCAGCATCACGATGATCTCCGCCGTGGCCGCTGCTTGGTTGGATGCCCCGACCATGCTGAAGACGATGCTGAGCAGCACGAACGCGGCCAGCTGAACGAGACCGTCGAGGAACGCCGCGAGCACCCGTGAGGGAAGAGCAGCCTCGCGGAGGTCGAGTGCCACGGCCTCGCCGGTCACGAGCTGGGCCACGCGACTCCCTTCCTGGAGCGTGCTGAGCACCTAGTCTGCCCTCTCGTGGACCTCGACGTGTTCGTCTCGCGGCACGTCGCCGAGTGGGACCGCCTCGAGCGCCTGATCCGGCAGGCGGCCGCCCCGCGACGCATGTCCGGCGTGGAGGTCGACGAGCTCGTCGACCTCTACCAGCGCACGGCGACCCACCTGTCGGTGGTGCAGAGCAGCGGTGGCGACCCGGTGCTCGTGGGGCGGCTGTCATCGCTGGTGGCGCGTGGCCGCAGTGCCGTCACGGGCACCCGCCGGGGAGCCCTCAAGGACGTCGTGCGGTTCCTCACCGTCGACTTCCCCGCCGTGCTCTACCGCGCCCGCTGGTGGTGGATCGGCACGACCGCGTTCTTCCTGCTCGTCACCGTGGCGTGGACGGCCTTCCTCCTGACGCACCCGGACGCGCGCAGCCAGATCGCCTCACCGCAGGAGGTCCAGCAGCTCGTCAACCACGACTTCCAGGACTACTACAAGCAAGCGCCCGCCCACGACTTCGCCGCCAAGGTCTTCACCAACAACGCGCTCATCGCCGGGATGACGATCGGCAGCGGCCTGCTGCTCGGCATCCCCGTGATCTTCCTGCTCTACCAGAACGCGCTCAACGTCGCGGTCGACGCGTCCTTCCTGATCGCGGGCCATCGGACCGGGCTGTTCTTTGGGCTGATCCTGCCGCATGGCCTTCTGGAGCTGACCACGATCTTCGTCGCCGCGGGTCTCGGCCTCAAGCTCGGCTGGACCGTGGTGGACCCCGGCCGGCGGACCCGGGGGCAGGCGCTCGCTGAGGAGGGCCGCGCGCTCGTCGTCGGAGCTGTCGGCACGACGCTGATGCTGTTCATCAGCGGTCTGATCGAGGCGTTCGTGACGCCGAGCGGGTTGCCGACCTGGGCCCGCGTGGGCATTGGCGTGCTGGTCGAGTGCGGCTTCCTCTGGGTCGTGTTCGTCCTGGGCCGGCGGGCCGTGAACGCCGGCGTGACAGGCGATCTCGACCTCGAGCGGCGCGGCGACACGCTGCCCACCTCGGGCTGACAGCCCGCGATGTCGGAAGGCTCGACGCGTGCTGACGTGCTCATCCTTCCGACGTCGCGCTGACGTGGCAGCTCCGTACCGGCTGGGCGCACTCACGATTCGGCCGTCGGCCGACAATGCGGCTTCCACCGCGCTCTGGCGCGGTCGATCTCACAACGTCGCAGAGGGCCCCACCGGCTGGGCGCGCTCACCTCTTCGCTGACAGAGCAGCTCAGAGCCGGCCGGCGGCCTTCAGGGACAGGTAGGCGTCCGCCACGTGTGAGGCGAAGACGTCCGGGCCGGCGTCGATGACCTCGACGCCGCGCCGCCGGAGCTCGGCGGTGACACCCCGTCGGTCGGCCTGTGCCTTCTCGGCGGCGGCCGCGGCATAAACCGCGTCGACGTCCGTACGACCCGAGGCCAGCTCGTCGAGCCGGGTGTCGCCGACGCTGGCGAGCACCACCGTGTGCCGGCTGGTGAGGGACGACAGCACCGGCAGCAGGCCTTCACGCAGGGGGGCGGCGTCGAGGGCGGTGAACAGCACCACGAGTGAACGCCGGCGGCTGCGGCGCAGCACCTCCGACACCAGTCGGCGGCTGTCGGTCTCGACCAGCGCGGGCTCGAGCACCGCGAGCGCGTCCACCATCCGGGCCAGGAGCTCCGTGCGGCCGGCGCCCTCGACGCTGCCGCGGACCTCCCGGTCGACGGCGAGGACGTCGACGCGGTCGCCGGCGCGGGAGGCCAGTGCGCCGAGCAGCAGGGCCGCGTCGAGCGCGAGGTCCAGGCGCGGCACGTCACCGATCCGCGCCGCCGAGGTGCGGCCGGTGTCGAGCACGACGAGCAGCCGGCGGTCCCGCTCGGGCCGCCAGGTGCGCACCACGACGTCGGCCTTGCGGGCCGTGGCGCGCCAGTCGATGGACCGCACGTCGTCACCGACGACGTACTCCCGCAGCGAGTCGAACTCGGTGCCCTGGCCGCGCGTCCGCGTGACGAGCTGGCCATCGAGCTGGCGCAGCTTGTCGAGCTTCTCGGGCAGGAACTTGCGCGACGTGAAGGGCGGCTGGACCCGTACCCGCCAGGGCACCTCGTGACGGCCCTGCCGCGCTGCCACCCCCAGCGGGCCGACGGAGCGGACGGTGACCCGGTCGGGGGACCGGTCGCCGCGTCGGGTCGGCCGCAGTGACGTCGTGAGCAGGCGCCGCTCGCCGGCGGGCACGTCCAGGCGGTGCGTCCGGGGCCCGGCCCCGGCGGACGGGACCCAGGCGTCGCGGAGCACACCGCGCAGCCGCCGGCCGGTCGCGTTGACGACGGACAGCGAGACGTCGACGGACTCGCCGAGCCGGCAGGCCGTCGCCCCCGACCGGGCCAGCTGCAGCCGGGCGACCGGGGCGGCCAGCGCGAGGTCGGTCAGGACGAGCAGGAGCAGCACGCCGACGACCGCGAGACCCGTCGACGCGTGCGGTGCGGCGATGACGGGGAGCAGGCCGAGCAGCGCCAGCAGCGCGGCCCGACCGGTGACGGCCATCGGGCTAGCGGGGCACCGGCACGGTGGCCAGCACGCCCTCGAGCACGGCGTCGCTCGAGACGCCCTCGAGCTCGGCCTCGGGGCGCAACGAGACCCGGTGCCGCAGCGTCGGTCGGGCGAGCGCCTTGACGTCGTCGGGCGTGACGTAGTCGCGCCCGGACAGCCAAGCCCAGGCCTTCGCCGTCGCCAGCAGCGCCGTGGCACCTCGGGGTGACGCGCCCAGCTGCAGCGACGGCGACGTGCGCGTGGCGCGGCAGAGGTCGACGACGTAGCCGAGCACCTCCGGGGCGACCGTGACACCGGCGACCTGGGCCCGGCCGGCCGCGAGATCGGCAGCCGAAGCCACCGGCGAGAGCCGTGACAGGTCGCGGGGGTCGAAGCCGTCGTTGTGCGCCTCGAGCACCTTGACCTCGTCGGCGCGCTCCGGGAGCGGCACGGTCAGCTTGAGCAGGAACCGGTCCAGCTGCGCCTCGGGCAGCGGATAGGTGCCCTCGTACTCGACCGGGTTCTGCGTCGCGATCACGACGAACGGGTCGGGCAGCAGCCGCGGGTCGCCGTCCACCGACACCTGCCGCTCCTCCATCGCCTCGAGCAGCGCGGCCTGCGTCTTCGGCGGGGTCCGGTTGATCTCGTCGGCGAGCAGCAGGTTGGTGAACACCGGGCCCTCGCGGAACGAGAAGGCGGCGCTGCGGGCGTCGTACACCAGCGAGCCCGTGATGTCGCCGGGCATCAGGTCGGGCGTGAACTGCACCCGCTTCGTGGCGAGCTCGAGTGACGCTGCCACCGAGCGCACGAGCAGCGTCTTGGCAACGCCCGGCACACCCTCCAGCAGGACGTGCCCGCGGCAGAGCAGGGCGACGACCAGACCGGTCACCGCGGCGTCCTGACCGACGACGGCCTTGGCCACCTCGGTCCGCAGGGCCAGCAGCGCCTCCCGCGGATCGCGCTTCGTCGCAGCACTGCGACGACGTGGGGTGGTCACGAGCCAGACACCTCCTTGGTCAGGGCATCGAGGTCACGGGCGAGGCGCACGAGGGCGTCGTCGTCCGCCGGTGGGGGACCGTACAGGAGCGCCTCGACGTCGGCGCCGGCTCGCGACGACCGCCGGGCGACCAGCTCGACGAGGGACTCCGGCGTCGGGTGCCGCCCAGCGCCGAGCCGCTTGCCGAGCCGGTCACGGGCGCCGCTGCGCAAGGCTTCGCCGGCCACCTCGCGCGCGCCGGCCGCGCGGTAGAGCCGGCCACGCCCCTCGACCGTCTCGGCCGCCCGGACGACGACAGGCAGCGGCTCGGGCACGACGCGCCCGAGGCGACGGCCGCGCCAGGCGATGACCACGACCGCGAGCACGAACAGCCAGTTCTCCGCGGCGTTCACCCACCCCGGCAGCAGGTCTCCGAAGCTCGTGGCCTTCCGCTCGCCCTCGACGGCGCGGTTCGGGTCCGGCACCAACCAGCGCACCGTCGAGCCCTGCCCGAGCAGCCGCAGCCCGAGCTCGGCGTCGCCGTCGTCACCGAGCCGCTGGTTGGTGAGGACCTTGCCGCTGCCGAGCAGCACGATGTCCTGGTCGGGCAGGTGCAGCAGCGTCCCGTCATAGCAGCGCTGCCCGTGCGGGTCCTCCCCGCCGTACTGGTAGCCGCCTGTCTGCACCGTGCCCGCCGCCACCGCCGGCGCGTACCCGCAGCCCGGCTCGCGCTGCTGCTCCGTCGCCGACCCCCCGGTGGAGGCGTCGAGCCCCAGCAGCTGCACCGTCTCGGGAGCCGCCCCGGCCAGCACCAAGTGGGCGCCCGCGCCCTGCAGGTCGCTGAGCTCCAGGGACGTCAGCAGCGACGGGTCGGAGACGAAGATCGTCGCTCCCGCCGGGAGGCCGTCGACCGTCGACGGCACGTCGCCGGTCCGTTGCACCGTGACGCCCTGGTCGCGCAGCAGCGTGGCCAGCGCCCGACCCCCGGCAGGCTCGTAGGAGTCCGGGTCGAGCGACCCGCTGCGCCCGACTCCGGTGGTGAGCACGAGCAGCAGCAGCGCCAGCACCAATCCCGCGCCGAGCAGCAGCAGGCCTCGGTTGCGCCGCAGCCAGGACCGCGGGGTCACCGAGGTCGACGTCGCGGCGGGTACGGCGGGAGCGCTGTCGAGCAAGGTCATGCGCGCGCCAGCCTGGCCTCGCGTACGGCCCGGTCGACCTCGACCAGCACGGCGTAGCTGGAGGCGTCAGCGGTTCGGCCGCCGTACCAGACCTCGTCGAAGACCCGGACCCCGCGCTGCAGCGGGGCGGCCACGGCGGCGACGGCGCTGCCGGCTTCCCGGGCCAGCTCGTCGGCCGTGCGGCCGGGCCTCGGGTCGAGCACGCCGCGGCTCTCGAGCTCGCGGGCGATGGCCCGCAGCCGTTCCCGCACCGCGTCCGCCCACTTGCCGGCTGCGGCGGCCTCGTCGGCGCGCGCCCGGTGGCCGTCGGCCGTCATCGCCGTACCGCCGGCGAACAGGGCGCCATCGGCACGGCCCAGTCCGGCGGGGCGCGCGCGCCAGACGATGAGCGCGATCAGCCCCCCCACGAGCAGCACGACCAGGACGAGCCCGAGGGCCCCGCCGGGCACCACTTCCGTGGCCCTGGACAGCGCCTTGTCGATCTGCTCGAAGACCCAGTTGATGGCGCGGTAGGTCCACGGCGGCTTGGCGTCCTGGTAGCCCGCCTTCGACAGCTCCTGGCGGGCCGCGCGCTGCGCGGCTTCCCGGTCGAGGCCGGTGCCGTCGAGGAGCGGGATCACGCGCTGGGGGAGCCGGCGGGGGTTGCGGCGGCGGTCTGCAGCGCGACGTCGAGACCCTCGGTGCGCATCCGCAGGTCGACGTAGAGCAGGGCGCGCAGCCCGGCGTTGTAGGGCGCCACCAGGGTCTGGGCGATGCCGCTGGCGATCGCGGAGACGACGAAGAAGGCGGTGCCCAGCGTCGCCGTGCCGCCCGAGATCAGCGACGCGCCCGCGATGATGGTCACAGGGATGACGAGGATGCTCTGGATGATCGCGGTGATGAGGCCCGCCAGCACCAGGATCCCGAGGATGCGCCAGAAGCTGCGCATGACGAGCACTCGGCTGCGACGCAGCGCTCCGACGACGCCGGCCTTCTCCAGCACGAGGGCGGCAGGCGCCATCGACGTGACCGTGTAGAGCCAGATCTCGTACGGGATGAGCGGCAGGATGAGCAGCAGGGCGACCGGACCGGCGAGGAGGGTGGCCACGACAGTCACCAAGACCGGCGCGGCGGCGAGCAGGGCGCGGAGCATCGCCACGCCGAGCAGTGCCCAGAACCGCGGCCGGGTGGCCTGCCAGGCGTCGCCCAGGGTCGCAGGCCGACCGAGTACGGCCCGGCTCACGACGGTCACGAGCGCTCCGGTCAGGACGATGCCGCCGAGGAAGTTGAGGACGGTGCCCGGCAGGCTCGCGCCGTTGAAGCTGTTGCCGAAGGTCTGGCTGCCCGACGTCGAGTCGGTCGTCAGCGTGTCCGACTGCGTGAACAGCAGCAGGAACGCGACGTTCATGACCGTCACGACGATGGAGACGACGGCTGACAGCGCGAGGGTCGGCTTCGGATAACGGCGGATGATCTTGACCCCGCCGTCGAGCAGCTCGCCGACGCCCAGCGGCCGCAGGGGGACGACCCCGGGCATCCGCGACCAGGCGGGTCCCCAGCCTTGCCAGCCGGCCGCCGCGGGCGGCGCGGCGGCGGGTGGTTCGGCCTGACCGCCGGCCTGCGGGTACGCCGGCGGGTAGCTCGGGGCCTGCCAGTCCCCGCGTCCGGCGGGGCCGCCGCCGGAGTCCCCACCGGGGGACGCCCAGCCGCTTCCGGGCTCCGTCATGGTCCTCCTGTCCTGCGGGCTGCCAGCCTTGTCCGCCGCCTGTCTGCCGTGGCGTCCGCCCATGCTTCCACGATCCGGTGGCAGCTGGTGTCACGATGGGGTCATGCCACCTGCCCGTACCCCGGCCGCACGGGTGCTCGTCGTCGACGACGACCCGGCCCTCGCCGAGATGCTCGGCATCGTGCTGCGCGGGGAGGGGTTCGAGCCGGCGTTCGTCTCAGACGGTGACGCGGCGCTCGGTGCGTTCCGCCGTGAGAAGCCCGACGTCGTGCTGCTCGACCTCATGCTGCCGGGGACCGACGGCATCGAGGTGTGTCGCCAGATCCGTGCGGAGTCGGGGGTGCCCATCGTCATGCTGACGGCCAAGGGCGACACCGAGGACGTCGTACGCGGGCTCGAGACAGGTGCCGACGACTACCTCGTCAAGCCGTTCAAGCCCAAGGAGCTCGTCGCGCGGGTGCGGGCCCGGCTCCGCAGCCACGACTCGGAGCCGGAGTCGCTGAGCATCGGACCGCTCGACGACGTCGTCACGATCGACGTCCCCGGCCATGTCGTCTCGCGGGACGACAAGGTCATCGCCCTGACGCCGCTCGAGTTCGACCTGCTGCTCGCACTGGCGCGTCGTCCCAAGACCGTGTTCACGCGCGAGGTGCTGCTCGAGCAGGTCTGGGGCTACCGGCACGCGGCTGACACCCGGCTGGTCAACGTGCACGTGCAGCGGCTGCGGGCCAAGGTCGAACGCGATCCCGAGCACCCGACGGTCGTCCTCACAGTGCGTGGCATCGGCTACAAGGCGGGTCCCGGCTGACGACCTTGCGAAGGCTCCTGCGGCGAGCCCTGCAGCGCTGGCGACGGTCCGCGCAGACCCGAGTCGTCGTGAGCACCATGCTCGGCTGCGCGGTCGCCGTGACCCTGCTGGCGATGCTCCTCGTCGGTCAGGTCGGCCGTGGCCTCGTCGATGCCCGGACCCGAGCCGCCCTGGTGACGGCGCAGTCCGGCATCGTCAAGGTCGAGGACCAGATCAACCAGATCCAGACCCCGACCTCGACCGACCAGGCGCCCGTGGTGGACCCCCAGCTGCAGGAGATCGCCAAGGAGCTGTCCGATGCGGGCCAGGTCGGCAACCAGTACCGGATCCTGCTGGTCCGGGCCGACGGCACCGGCACCACCTACGCGACCTCGGGGGTTCGGGCGAGCGCCGTGCCCACCGTCCTCCAGCACGAGCTCGACCGTGCCCAGCTGGCCTACTCCTACCTGCACGGGGCGCCCGACGAGCTGGTGGTGGGCGGTGTGGTCGACACCTCGCTCGGCGACTACCGGCTCTACCAGTTCTTCCCGCTGTCCTCGGAGGAGTCGACGCTGAGCCTGGTGCGTCGGACCACCGGGATCGTCGGCGGACTGCTCGTGCTGCTGCTGCCGCTGCTGGTCTACCTGGTGCTCCGCCAGGTCGTGCAGCCGGTCCGGGATGCAGCTCGCACCGCCGAGCGGCTCGCTCTCGGAGATTTCGAGGAGCGGATGCAGGTGCGAGGCGAGGACGAGATCGCCCGGCTGGCAACGACGTTCAACTCGATGGCGGAGGCCCTGCAGAAGCAGATCCGCCAGCTCGAGGACCTCAGCCGCGTGCAGCGGCGCTTCGTCGCCGACGTGACGCACGAGCTGCGCACGCCCATCACCACCGTGCGGATGGCCGCCGACGTGCTGCACGAGGCCCGCACGGACTTCCCGCTCGCGGCGGCGCGCAGCGCCGAGCTGCTGCAGGCCGAGCTGGGGCGCTTCGAGCAGCTGCTGTCGGAGCTGCTGGAGATCTCGCGGTACGACGCCGGCGACACCCAGGTCGACGCCGAGCCGACCGACCTGATCGCCCTGACGCACCGGGTGGTGGACGCCGTACGTCCGCTCGCTGAGCGCAAGGGCAGTGCGCTGGTGGTGCAGGAGTCCGGCCGGGTGGTCGCCGAGGTGGACCACGTGCGCATCGAGCGGGTGCTCCGCAACCTCGTGGTGAACGCCATCGAGCACGGCGAGGGCCGGCCGGTCGAGATCCGCCTCGCGGGCGACGACCGCTGCGTCGCCATCACCGTCCGCGACTCGGGTGTGGGGCTCCGGCCGGGCGAGGAGCAGCTGGTGTTCACGCGGTTCTGGCGGGGCGACCCGTCCCGCAACCGAGCCACCGGCGGCACCGGGCTCGGCCTCGCGATCGCCCGGGAGGACGCCCGGGTGCACGGTGGTGCTCTCGAGGCTTGGGGTGCGCCGGGCAGGGGAGCCGTGTTCCGCCTCACCCTGCCCGTCACCCTGCAGGGCGAGCTCCGCGGGAGCGCGCTCCCGCTGGGACCGGTGGCGGTGCCGACGTGAAGCGGGTCGTCGGCCTCCTGCTCGTGGCGCTGCTGGCCGGCTGCTCGCTGCCGCTGCCGAGCGGCGCCCACACACCGTCCGGGGTCACCGGGCAGCAGCAGCCGGCTGAGCTGCGGGTGCTCCCGCAGGGACCCATGGCTGGACAGCCGCCGACCGCGGCGGTGGCCGGCTTCCTGGCCGCGCAGGCCAGCCCAGCCGGCGACTACGCGATCGCCCGGCAGTTCCTCACCGGTGAGGCAGCGAAGACGTGGTCACCCGACGCCGGCATCCGGGTCTACCAGCCCGACACCGAGGTGGTGGACTACCACGCGCAGGACAGGTCCGTGCAGGTCTCGCTCACCGTCACCGGGCGGGTCGATCCCGGCGGGCACTTCGTGCCGGGGGTCGAGCCGCAGAAGCCGGAGTTCTACGGCGTCCAGAAGACGGCCCCGGGAGGGTGGCGGGTCAGCTCGGTGCCGGACGGCGTGGGCCTGCACCTCTCGCAGATCGACCTGCTGCGCACCTTCTCCGCCCGCAACGTCTACTACCTGGCGACGCAGCTGCACCCCGACGACCCGCGGCACCTGGTGCCCGACCGGGTCTTCCTGCCCGCCGGGGGTGACGTGGACACCGCGCTCGTCCAGCGGCTCCTCGCCCTGCCGAGCCCGGCACTGCTCGGCAGCGTCGACCCCAGCACGCCCGGGATCCGGGTGGACTCAGTGCACCGGTCGCGCGCCGGTGTCGTGACTGTGATGCTGTCCGCCGACTCGAGCAGGCCGTCGGCCACCGAGCTGCGGGACCTGTCCGCCCGGCTGGTGTGGACGCTGCGCGGCGACCCACTCTTCACCGGTCTGCGGCTCGCCGACCCGAGCGGGGTACTCCGACTGCAGGGAACCCCCGAGGTGCAGGCGGCGACCGCGTGGCAGTCCTACGACCCGGAGAGCCTGGAGCTGCCGGCCAGCTACTACTTCGTGGCCGGCCACCGGCTCCGCGCCGAAGGGGCGACGCTCCCTGCGTCGGCGCTGACACAGGGCACCGTGCCCATCGACGTCGTCGCGGTGAGCCCGCGCGGGGACCGCATCGCCGCGCTGCGGCGGACCGGCCGCGGGGTGGCCGTCCACCTGGGCAGCGCGCTCGGCGCGAGCTTCCCGCTCGCGGTCGAGGCGCCGGACCTCAGGTCGCCGACCTGGGGCTCCGGCGAAGCCGGCCTGTGGATGCTGCAGGGCTCGAAGGTGGTGCGTCTCGCCGCGGCCGGCTCGTCGCTGGAGACGGTCGCCACCCCCGGCAGGCCACCCGGCAGGATCCGGTCTCTCGCGCTCTCGCGCGACGGCGCCCGTGCAGCCCTCGTCATCGGCAACGGGATCTACGTCGCGAAGGTCATCTGGTCCTCCGGTACGCCGAGCCTGGTCGACCCGCGACGGGTCGCCGCTCCCGCCTCCGCCCCGGAGCAGGTGGTGTGGGCGACACCCACGGAGCTCGTCGTGCTCGAGGTCGCCGACGCGGCGCAGGGCGGCGCGCGCGCGGTTCAGCGCCTCGCCGTCGACGGGTCGGCATCGACCACCGTCCCGTTGGGATCGCTGAACCCGACCTCGGTGGCCGCCGCCGGCCAGGTCATCGTCGTCGCATCGGGCGAGGCCGCCACGACGGCCCTGTGGCAAGTGGGGCCGGTCGGGAGGGGCATCACGAAGGTCCAGGTGTCCGGCACCGCCCCGGCCTTCCCGGGGTAGTCCACAGCCGCCTCCCCGGCCGGCCGCGGAGGCCTCAGGCTGGAGCGGGTGCTCGCGGCGTTGCTCGACCTGGTCCTGCCCCGGGCCTGTGCCGGCTGTGGAACACAGGGGCTCGGGCTCTGCCCGTCGTGCCGCGCCTTGCTGGGGTCCCGACCCGTCGGTCTGGTCCGGCCGAGCCCCTGCCCGCCCGGACTTCCCGAGGTCGCCGCGCTGTCGCCGTACCAGGGTGAGGTGAAGCGCCTTCTGCTGGCACACAAGGAAAAGGGCCAGCTCGGCCTGACGGCGCCACTGGGTAGCGGCCTGGCCGCCGCGGTGCGCGTGCACAGCCTTGGTGCGGTGCTGCTGTGTCCGGTGCCCAGCTCGCCGTCGGCGGTGCGGCAGCGGGGTCACGACCACGCGATGCGGCTTGCCCGCGCGGCCGCCCGGACCCTCGGTGTGGAGGCCCGCCGGCTGCTCGTACCCGCCCGGGCCGTCGCTGACCAGGCCGGCCTGACCACCCGGCAGCGGGCCGAGAACGTTGCGGGTGCGTTGCGGGCGACTGGTGTCCCCGGGCTGCCGGTCATCGTGGTCGACGACGTCATGACCACGGGCGCGACGCTGGTCGAAGCAGCCCGTGCGCTCACGGCGCAGGGCCATCCGGTGGGTGGTGCAGCGGTGGTGGCTGCGACGAGGAGGCGAACGGTGTGACCCTTTCGGACCAGACCCCTTCTCGGCGGCCAGATAGCGCTCTATGGTCGAGACAGGCGCCCGAAAGGGTGCCCGCACGGCGCCACCCCACGGGGTCCTCGCCGGAGAGACAGGAGGTCTGCACTCACCGCATCGCGGTCGGAGACCGACCAGCGCAAAGCGGGGCGCCTGCACTGGCTCTTGAGATGAGGAGATCGTGTTGGACATCGTCGTGAAGGGACGCAACGTCGAGGTCCCGGAGCACTTCCGGACCCACGTCCAGGAGAAGATGGCCCTCAGTGAACGCCTCGACCCTCGCGTCTACCACGTCGACGTAGAGCTCTTCCACGAGAAGAACCCCAGGCAGTCCTCGCAGTGCCAACGGGTGGAGATCACGGTCCGGGGAAAGGGCCCCGTCATCCGCGCCGAGGCGTGTGGGGAGACCTTCTACGCGAGCCTCGACGCCGCGGTCATGAAGCTCGAGGCGCGGCTGCGCAAGAGCCACGACCGGCGCCGGGTGCACCACGGACTGCGGACCCCGGCGTCCGCCGCCGAGTTCGCCGCCTCGATCTCCAACAACGGCACCTCGGGAGACGTGGCGACCCTCGAGGACAGTGAGCACCACGACGTAGGCCCGGACGACACCGAGACGCTGATCGTGCGGGACAAGGTGCACGAGGCCATCCCGATGACCACGCCCGAGGCGCTGCACGAGATGGAGCTGGTCGGCCACGACTTCTTCCTCTTCAGCTGCAAGGAGACCGGCCTGCCGAGCGTGGTCTACCGGCGGCACGGATATGACTACGGCGTGATCCGGCTCGCGGCCGGCTGACCCATGAGGAAAGGCCCCGTGTCCGACTTGTCGGGCGCGGGGCCTCACCTTTTCGGGTGAGGTCTCCTCCTGACGAGCCAGTTACGTCTGGTTCGGGTGCGCACGTGCCATGATCTGCTGACTAGTCACGTTCCTGGGAGGACTATCGCTGTGAGCGACCAGCCTGACGAGGTGGCCGTCCCCGCCGCCAACCTGCAGGTCGACCCGATCCGTGTCCTGGTGGTCGACGA
>JAOPVZ010000236.1 GCA_025965935.1 Frankiales bacterium
CCGCAAGCGGGTGGGCGTGACGCTCTTCCAGCTGGCGAAGCGGCCGCAGAAGCTGGTCCGCCCGCGCGCGCTGGACCCGATCCGCGTGCTCGACGCCGTAGCCACGGTGCTGCACTGCGCGCTCACGTTGCCGGTCAACGAGGCGGTGGTGATCGCGGACAGCGCGATGCGCAAGCGCACCGTGACGCGTCGGCAGCTTGCGGACGCGGTCCGCATGCAGCACGGCAAGCCGCACTACCGGCGGCTGCGCAAGGTCCTCGAGTGGTCCGACGAGAAGTCGGGGTCGGTGCTCGAGTCGCTGTTCCGGGTTCTGGTGCTCGAGGCGGGGCTCGCACGGCCGTCATCGCAGGTCACGTTCAAGGGCGTCGGCCGCGTCGACTTCTGCTGGAAGGGGTTGCGCCTGATCGTCGAGTGCGACGGGCGGGTGTGGCACGACCCGGACGACGCGCGGCACGCGGACCGGCGACGCGACAACAAGCTCGTGCTGCAGAGCTGGCGCGTGCTCCGCTACACCTGGGCCGACGTCGTCCACGACCCCGACCGCGTTATCGCCGAGTTGCGCACCGCCCTGGAGGGGTGGATGGCCGCGGCGTAACGACGGTCAGCCACCACAACGCCTTGCGAGTCTCGCGTGTCGCGCGGAACGCATTGAGAGCCGCGCCTCGGCATTTCGTCTTAGGAGACGTTTCGGGAAAGGGGGGAAAGGGGCGGCGGGGGTCGGTCAGGCCGAGGTGGCGGTGAGCAGGCGCTCGATCTGGCGCCAGTGCCAGCGGACGCCGGAGGGCGACGGGAAGCCCTCGGCCCCCAGGGCGGCCGCTATCGAGTGGGTCGAGGCGCCGGCCGCCAGCATCCGCTCGACCAGCTCACGCGCATCCGGGCGCAGCGCCGCAAGACCGGTGACCGCGGGGGCCACGTCCTCCGTCCCGTGCTGCTCGTGCAGGCGGCGCAGCTGCTGCGGCGTCCCGTGCGCGGCCAGCGCCCACGACTCGTGGCCGCAGCAGACCGTCGCGGGCAACCGACCGAGCAGGTCCTCGAGCTCGATGGCCGCGGACACCTGCCCGCGCGACCACAGCAGCCCGGACAGGTCGGAGACCACCGTCGCGCCGGCGGGCACGGACAGCAGCGGCGACCAGTCGTCGACCAGGTCTTCGCTGCTCAGGACCGAGTACCCCTCGCGCTGCAGGCCCCGCTCGGCGACCGCGCTCTCGAGGGCGGCCCGGTGCGACGCCGAGGCGACCAAGACGACGGGGCCGACGGCACGCAGGGCGTCGGCGAGCCGGTCGGTCAGGGAATCGACGAAGGCGCTGCGCGAGGCCTCCATGAGCAGCACGTGCCCGGCGGCAACCGGGCGCTTGACCGGCCGTTCCGGCGACAGCTGCGACAGCACGTCGGGCAGGTCCCGCGCGGACACCGCCGCGCAGAACAAGTGCCCTTGACCCAGCGTGCAGCCCAGCGAGAGAAGGGCCCGCCGCTCCTCCTCGGTCTCGACGCCCTCGGCGACCACCTCGATACCGAGATCGGTGGCCATCGAGATCGTCGACCGCACGACCGTGACGACCCGCGGGTCGGAGAGTCGGCTCACCAACGAGCCGTCCAGCTTCAGGGACGTGATGGGCAGGTCCAGCAGCTGCTTCAGGGAGGCGCGGCCGGTCCCGTAGTCGTCCAGGGCGATCTGCACACCGGCCTCACGCAACGCCGACAGCTCACGGACCGCGACGTCACCGGCGAGTCCCTGCTCGGTCACCTCGAGGGAGAGGCAGGACGGGTCGAGGCGGTGCGCGGACAGGTCCGCCAGCACGGAGCTCGCGAGACCGGGTCGGGCCAGCTGCAGGGGCGAGACGTTCACAGCCACCCGTCGCAGCTCGGCCGAGCCCAGGTCGGCCAGCGTGCGCAGCGCCTGGTGGAGCACGTGACGACCGAGGGGCAGGCTGAGCCCGCTGCGGTCCACGGCCGACAGGAACGACGAGGGACCGAGCACCCCGCGCTGCGGGTTCTCCCATCGCACCAGGGCTTCGAGGCCGTACGGCGCACCGGACTCCAGCTGCACGACCGGCTGGAACCAGGTGACGAGCTCGCCGTGGTCGAGGGCCCGACGCAGCCGCCGCCCGAGGGTCTGCACATCCCCGGGCGCACCGGCGAGCCGGTCGAGACGACGGAGCTCCAGCACGTTGACGACGCCGTCCGCGAGTGTCCGCAGGGTGTCGAGCTGTGTCAGCGAGAACTCACGCGGCACCAGGTCAGCCACGCACAGCACCCCGAGGGGAAGGCCGTCGCGACCGATCAGGGGCAGACCCGCGAAGGACTGCGCGCCGGGGGCACCCCCGACCCGCTCCCTCGAGGCGAAGCGGCGATCCGCCGTGACATCCGGTACGACGAGGGTGGCGTGGTTGTCGACCACCCAGGAGCAGAAGGTGCCCTCCCGGGCGAGCTGCCTGTCCGTCGACCCGACGCACGCGAGGACGCGGACGACCTCCTCCTCGACCACACAGACGTAGGCCACCGGCGTC
Organism: Frankiales bacterium; assembly: GCA_025965935.1. GTDB lineage: Bacteria > Actinomycetota > Actinomycetes > Mycobacteriales > SCTD01 > RYN-111. The sequence continues at coordinate 2,508 of JAOPVZ010000236.1, forward strand.
TCGCACGCCGAGGCAGCCAGCTCGAGCACGCCCTCGAGCCCGAGGTCACCGTCGAGGTCGTAGGTGCCCAGCGACTCGAGCCGATCGGTCTCCAGGTCTTGCAAGCTCAACGGAGGGCTCGTCTCTATGAGGGGTAGTCCCCTCGTGTCTCGGTCTTCCGAGGCACGACAATTGAGCGGCCGCTTCAAGATCCTCCGAAAGGACTACCACCGCTCGGCCAACCGCGCGCGCGAGGTCAGTCGAGAGGGACGCAGGCGCCCTTCGACGTCGGCGTCGGGTCCCAGCAGATCTCGTTGCCGTTCTGGTACGGCACCCCGATGGGCAGCCGCTGCGCACTCTGGACCTTCGTGACCGAGCTGAGCGGCACGCACTGCGGCACCTGCAGGCTGATCGTGACGCAGACACCGTCCGGGCCGACGGTGACGCTCACCGGGGGCGGGGGCGCGGCGGCCGACGCGGCCAGGGTGCCGGCAGCCGACAGGGTGAGGACGGCTGACGCCAGGATGAGGCGAGCGCGCACGGAGTACCTCCAGAAGGGATGTTGTGCGGGCGGATTCGCCGTGGCCGACCGGACTCCTGCCTGCTGCCGGCGATCTTGTGGCAGACCCCGACGAGGCTGTGCGGACGGACAACCAGCCCGGTCGGGCTTGTGCCCTGCGGCCCATGCGGCTATTGAGGCCTCACCGACCGTCGAGCACCGGACGCGCGGGGGTGCTCAGCATTGCCTCGTACGACGACAACGGCCGGATTTCGAGGGACGGAACGGTCTCGACGACCTCCGCCAGGGGCGCGAAGGGCGACCCAGCGACGTGGCCCGACCTCTCCGCACCGGGCGAGGGCATCATTTCGGCGTGCCGCGTGTATTTCGGGGTCTGCGACGCGGTCGGCAGCAACCCCGAGAACGGTCCGGGATCCACCGATCTTGCCACTTATTGGACCGGCTCCGGCACGTCGTGGGCCGCGCCGCACGTCGCAGGCATCATCGCGCTGCTGCTGCAGGTTCGGCCGAGGGCGACCCCCGCTCAGCTCGACGCGGTCCTCAAGATGACGGCCTACCGGTACCGCGACGGCGCGCCCTACCGGCGTACCGGCGGGTCGTTCAGCAGCTATGACAAAGGGGCCGGTCTGGTCGACGCATATGCCGCCGCTCTGGCCTTTGGGGCCGCGCGCGCATGACCGTAGCGGCTGGGCGAAGGCGCCAAAATTTGACTGCCTGGCATAATCGAGGCGTGCGAGAACTAGTGGCCCATGGAGAGATTGTCGTCATCGAGACCGATGAGGACCTCTTCCTCGGCACCTGCGAGATCGCCGGCGGTAATGCGATCGTCCGCAGCGGCTACGTCGGACGACCCGTGCTGATCCCGATCGACGACATCGAGTCGATCGTGTCGGCCACCGACCACCCGGACGTGGATACGCGCGGGCAGTAGGTCAGGACGTGACGTCCTTGGTGGTCAGCCGGGCGTAGGCCAGCGACAGGAACACCGCCGCGTAGGCCAGGTGCAGCGCGGACCAGCGCAGCAGTGCGGCGCTGTCCACCTGGGTGCGCAGGAGCTCGCCGAACCCCAGCCAGTTGTGCGTCAGGAGCACGCCATGGATGGCGCTGAGCTGAGGGACCGAGTCCAGGACGAGCGAGAACACCGCGAGCCCGACCGTCGTGGCCATCGCGGCGATGGCGTTCTCAGTGATCGTGGACACGAACAAGCCGATCGCCGCGAGCCCGAACAGCGCCACCACGAGGTACAGCGCGATCAGCCCGGCCCGCCCGATCCCGTTGCCGAGGCTGACGGTGTCACCGGACAGCAGGGTGACGTTGTGCAGCCCGAAGAACGCTGCACCGGCGAGCAGTCCCGACACCGCCACCACCAGGACGGAGACGGCCGTAAAAGTCAGCGTTCCCAGGGTCTTTGCCACGAGCAGCCGGCCGCGGGTCACCGGCAAGGTGAGCAGGTAGCGCAGCGTTCCCGTCCCGGCTTCGCCGGCGATGCTGTCACCGGCGACCACCCCGACCACGAGCGGCAGGAACAGCGGGGTGCACACCGTCAGCGCGGTGAACACGAGGAACAGCCCGTTGCCCGTGATCTGCCCGAGGAACGCCGGACCGCCGCTGTCCTGGTGCCGGCTGCTCGCGACGCCGACCGCGATGAGCAACGGCACGATGGCGAGGACGACCAGTAGCGCGATGTTGCGCCGCCGGCCCAGGACCAACCGCGCCTCCGACCGGTACAGCCGCCAGAACGCTCCGGGGTAGGTGTCAACGGAGGACATCGAAGCCCTCCCCCGTCAGCGACACGAAGAGCTCTTCGAGGTGCGGCCGCTCGACCCGAAGGCCGCGCAGCCTCGCTCCCGCGCCGACCACGGCAGCGGCCACGTCTTCGGGTGCGAAACCGCCCAGGTCCGCGACGAGTCCCTCCGGGTCGTCCTGCAGCTCGAGGCCGAGCGCCGCGAGCGCCGGGCGGGCCAGGTCTACGTCCGGCGTGGCGATCCGCACCACGGCGGTCTCACCCCCGAGTACCTCGTGCAGCTCGCCCTGCCGGAGCAGCGCACCGCCGGCCATGATCCCGACGTGGGTGGCGACCTGCTCCACCTCGGCCAGCAGGTGACTGGAGACGAGCACCGTCGCCCCGTCAGCCGCCAGCTCGCGCACCAAGTGCCGCACCTCGCGGGTGCCCTGAGGGTCGAGCCCGTTCGTGGGCTCGTCGAGCACGAGCAGGTCCCGCGGCTGCAGCAACGCAGCGGCGAGGCCGAGGCGCTGCTTCATGCCGAGCGAGTAGTGGCGGTACTTCTTCTCCCCGGCGGCGAGCAGGCCCACCCGGACCAGTGCCGCGTCGATGCGGTCCTTGCTGGTCCGCGGATCGGCGGTTCGGTCACAGGCGTCGAGACGGCGCAGGTTCGCCCGACCGGTCAGGTACGGATGGAAGGCCGGCCCCTCGATGAGGGCACCGACGCGCGGCAGCACCGACGCGAGTCCCTGCGGCATCGCCGCACCGAGCACCTCGATGTCACCGGCGTCGGGTGAGAGCAGCCCGAGGAGCATCCGGATGGTCGTCGTCTTGCCCGACCCGTTGGGGCCGAGGAAGCCGTAGACGGCGCCGCGGGGCACGACCAGGTCCACGCTGTCGACGGCGACCTGTTTGCCGAAGCGCCGGGTCAGTCCGTCGGTGCGCACGGCGAGATCCGTGCGCACGATCCGATCGGGATCAGCGGTGACGAGTGCGGTCACCCGGCCGCCTGCTGGAGCACCGCCGGACTCACGGCACCGACCAGCACACGACCGTCAGACGTCATGAGCACGTTGACCAGCGCGGTCTGCAGCAGCCGCGAGCCGTTGGGCTGGGTGACGAACAGCTTGTCCACCGCGCCGGCGCCGTGCCCGCCGAGGCCGGGCAGCCCCCCGCCGCCGTTGATGACGAGCACCGAGGTCCAGCCGCTCCCGACCGTCTTGGTGGTGGGCATGCTGGGGTGGCTCGTCGAGCCCTTGTCACCCTGGCTGCCCAGCAGCGGGAGCAGGTCCTTGCTGACCACCGAGCCACGGGGCGGGGTGAAGCTGAAGACCTTGGCCGACGGTGTCCCGAAGCTGATGCTGCTGAAGCCGATCTCGAAGGCCGGCTTGCTCCCAGTGCCGAAGACCTGCACTCGCAGCGGGACCTTGTTCGCGGCGTCGATGGCGATCGCCACCTGACGGACTGTTGAGCCGCTGTCACGTGGCGCCAGGACCAGCGTGTATGCCGGTCGGCCGGCGACGCGGGCAGTTCGGTCGACCGACACCACCGTCGTGGGGTCGATGGCCTTGAGGGCCTGGTCGGCGGCCCCGAGGGGGGTGTACTTGCTGAGGTCGCCGGCCTGCGCCTTGTCCTTTGCGGCGCTCGCCGCGCCGGACGGCAGGGTCGCGTGACCGACCTGCTGGGTGTCACTCGCGTAGGTCCAGACGTCGTTGCCGTTGTGCACGACGTCGCTCTCGGTGAGCTGCCCGAGCAGCGCCACGCGCTGCTGGTCGGCGCCGTTGATCCAGACCCGCGCGGTGTGCGTCCCGGTCACCAGCGTCTGCCAGCTCAGGGCGGCAGCGTTGTCAGCACCCGGCAGCGACGGCAATCCCAGTCGTGCGGTCTCGACCACGGTGCCGGACAGGTGCCGAACCGAGCTGGACTGCACGTCGGCGAGCAGCTGCGCGGCGCTCCGCGCGGGGAGGTTGGGATGGTCGCTGGCGGAGGCCGAGCCCGGCCAGGCAGCGACACCTGTGACGACGGCGAGGGTGAGGACCGGAGCGGACCAGGCGGCCCGGCGCCGG
>JAOPVZ010000180.1 GCA_025965935.1 Frankiales bacterium
AGCAGGGTGTTGTCGATGCGGAAGTCACCGTGAACGATCGAGGAGTGCCGCTGCTCCGGAATGGTGTCGGCCAGCCTGCGGCTGAGCCGCTCGGCCAGGTCGGAGCTTCCTGTCGACACGATGTCCCACTGACCTGCCCACCGACGGAGCTGGCGAGCCGCGTACCCCCAAGGACGTCCGAACCTCTCCAGGCCGATGCCCTCGTAGTCGACCCGATGCAGGGCCGCGAAGGCAGACACCAGGCCGGTCACGCACGCGTCGACCGCCACGGTGCTGAGGCCCTCGAGCTGTGCCTGTGAGCGAATGGCGGTCCCCGGCACGAACTCGACGACCGTGAACGTCGCCCCGATCACGGCCGGGTCCTCACACAGCGCAATCGTTCGCGCGACAGGCACACCGGTCTGCTCGAGCGCCCGGGTCACCCGGAACTCCCGCGCGACGTCATGCGCGGACGGGGTCATGCCACCCGTCGGCGGGCGACGAACCACCCATTTGCTCCGGGCGTCCGAGACGACGAAGGTCAGGTTGGAGCGCCCGCCGTCGATGAGGCGTGCCGACAGCGGTCCTTCGACAGCCACGCCCTGCTCAGTGAGGAAGGCGCCGATGGCCTGCAGGTCCAGCGGGTCGCCGTCCCGTTCGTTCACTGGCGGGTGCCCGCGATGGCACGGACCGCCCGCTTGGCAATCGACCATCGGTGCACCTCAGAGGGACCGTCGTAGATGCGGAACGGCCTCAGCTCGCGGGCGATCTTGGCGATCGGCAGCGAGGACGACACCCCGAGACCGCCGCACATCTGCGTCGCCCGGTCGGCCACGCGGTGCAGCGCCTCGCCCGCGAACGTCTTGGCGATCGACGTCGACATCGACGCACGCTCCCCGGCATCGAGCTCATGGCAGGCCACCATGAGCAAGGCCCGCGTCGCAGCGAGGTCGATCTCGTTGTCGGCGATCAGCTGCTGGATCATCCCCAGGTCGCTCAGCCGCGAGCCGAACGCCTGACGCTGGGCCACGCTGGTCACGGCGACCTCGTGAGCTCGGCGCGCCGCCCCGAGCCATCGCATCACGTGCGTCATCCGTGCGGGGCCGAGCCGGACCTGTGCGTACCTGAAGCCCTCGTCGACGCCGCCGAGCACGTCGGCGTCGGGGACGAGCAGGTCCTCGATCGCCACTTCGCAGTGCCCACCCAGCATCGAGCGATCCACGGTGGGGATGTGCCGGCCGACCGTGATGCCCGGCGCATCGGCCGGGGACAGGAACATGGTCGCGCCCCCCGCCGTACCGGGCTCGCCGCTCGTGCGGGCCATGACGATGAAGAAGCCGGCGCCGTCCGCCCCCGTGATGAAGGACTTCATCCCGTTGAGGCGCCAGCCGCCTGCGACCCGCTCGGCCCGAGTTCGCAGCAGGGTGGGGTCGGATCCAGCTCCGGGTGCGGGTTCGGTCATCGCGAAGGCGGACCGCACCTCTGCGCGTGCCAGGGGGGCGAGGAAGCGCTCTCGCTGGTCCGGGGAGGCAACCTGATCGAGCAGATGGATGTTGCCCTCGTCCGGAGCGGCGATGTGCAGGGCGGCAGGTCCGAACAGGGAGTACCCGGCCTCTTCGAAGATCGGGGCACGCTCGCTCATGTTGAGCCCGTGACCGCCGTACTCGAGCGGCAGCTGGGGACCGAAGACCCCGAGGTCCTTGGCCTCGGCCTGGAGCTCGACCCGGAGGGCGTCTCCGCCGGCCGCGGTGATGTCGCCGTCGAACTCGTCATCGATCGGGAGCACGCGGGCGCGGATGAACCTGCCGGTGCGGTCGATCAGTGCTTCGCCGCCGTCTGTCAGTGTCGTGGGTGTCATCCGTGACCCATCTCCCTCAGGTGCCGAGCGCTCACCGGATGCCGACGATGGCTTCGGCGATGGTCAGGTAGCGCTGGAGCAGGACGTCGACGGAGAGCCGGCCGTCGGGCCGGTACCACGAGGCCACACCCACGCAGAGGGAGGCGACTGCACGGCTGGCATCCGCGGGGTAGGGAGTGTCGAACTCGCCCGCGGCAACGCCCGCCAGGATGATCTTGTCCAGCATCCGCTGCTGCTCATCGCGTCGAGCCACGTACCGCTCGCGGTTGCCCGGCTCGAGGCTCCGGAGCTCGCTGGTCGACACCATGGCTCCGCGCTGCCGGGACATGTGAAAGCGGAGGAGGGACTCGACCAGGGCGTCGAACTGGGCCCGCGGATCCGACGCGGCCGACGAGGTCGCCAGGCGGCTGCGCTCGATGAGCTCGTCGATGACGACCATCATCAGGTCGACCAGGATGTCTTGCTTCGACCTGTAGTGATGGTAGATACCGGGGACGGACAGGCCCGACCGCTCGGCGAGCTCGCGCGTCGTCGTGCCGTGGTAGCCGTGTTCGGCGAAGGCTTCCAGAGCGGCGTTCAGGATCCGGGGCAGACCCTGCTCGTGATAGGTCCGCCAGTCCTCGGCAACTGTCATCGGGATGCCCCCTCGACCGAGAGCCGATCCTGGGCGAAGCGGATCAGCCACTGCAGCGCCTCAGGGTCGTCGACCGCTCCCGCGCTGCTGACCCGCTCGGGGTCGGCGCCTTGGAGGATCCGCTTCACCGGCACCTCCAGCTTCTTACCGGTCTTGGTGTGCGGCAGCGCCGGCACGACGACGATCTCGTCCGGGACGTGGCGCGGGGAGGTACGCCGTGCGATCTCGCCACGCATCCGAGCCACGACCTCGTCAGCGTCCTCGGTGCCGGCCGCGAGCACCACGAACATCGGCA
>JAOPVZ010000261.1 GCA_025965935.1 Frankiales bacterium
GGCAGCTCGTACCGACAGCCGCACCACGTCGACCAGGCGACCACGGCGGTCTTCCTGCCGGTGCCGGTGAGGGTCACCGGGTTGCCCTCGACGTCGCGAAGCGTCAGCGGGGGAGCGACCTCACCGGTCACCGCCACCTGGCCACCCGGTTCGCCGAGCACCGCCACGAGCCCGCCCTCGAGCTCCTCGACGGCGAGCGGCCGGCGCAAGGCGGCTGCGACGTCGACCAGGGAGACCGGTGGGACGAGCTGCACCGGGACGCACACGTCGCCACGGCACAGGCCGACGTCCTTCAGCTCCCAGCCGGTCGCTTCGAGCAGGGCGTCGCGAGTGAGCAGCAGCCCGTCGGTGGGCACGGTGACAGCGCGGTCGCCGGCGAGCAGCGTGAGGGTCACGCGCGGACTGTAGAACAGGTTCTATCGCCCGGGAAGCACAGCGGTCTGGCAGTGATCGCCCAGCCGTGGGCCAGAGCCGAGGGCGAGGTTGGTTCCTGCGAAGGGCACCACGAAGGAGCCCCTACGACGAGGAGCAGCCATGACCGTCCCTGCGGACACCAGCGGGCCGAGCGCCGCCGACGAGCTGGGCAGCGCCCAGCGCGACGTGCTTCCCCACCCCACCCGACGAGGCCTCAGCACCCGCGGCAAGGTCGTCGCCGCGGCCGCCACCGTTGCGGTGCTGGCGGGGGGCGGCCTGGCCTTCGCGCTCGGCGGCGGCTCGACGACCGCCGCCGCCCAGCAGCCAGCCGCCCCCGCCGGCGCTCCAGCCGGCGCCCCGGCGGGCGGCGGTGGTGGCTTCGGAGGTGGGACCGGGCAGGCGCCCACGCCTGGCACGATCACCGCGGTCAGTGCGACCGCGATGAGCGTGAAGTCGAGCAGCGGCACCGTCACGACGTACACGGTGTCGAGCACTACCCGCGTCATGAACAACGGCGCCACGTCGTCGCTGTCGGCGCTGACGGTCGGCGAACCCGTCCTGGTCCTCAGCGGCGGTCCGGGACAGCAGAGCACCACCACCTCGACCAACGCGGCCCGCATCGTCCTCGCGGGCAGCTCGGCGACCTCCGGCCCGCCGGGCGGAGGTCGTGGCGGAGCGCCCGGACAGGCCACGACGGGTAGCACCGGCACCACCAGCGCCTAGGCCGCACGTCGCGGGGGCAGGACGCGATCACCGAGCTCCTGCCCCCGTGGGCCAACCCCAGCTCAGGATCGAGCGGCGAACCGTCAACGATCGACTGCTACCCCGCCGATGAGCGCGGAGAGCAGCTCGTAGGACCGGATCCGGTCCTCCAGCGCGTGCGCCTGCGTGACGACCATCAGCTCGTCGACCTGGGTCTGCGCGAGCAGCTCCTTCAGCTGCTGCTCGACCTCCGTCGGTGACCCGAGGACGGCCTTGTCGAGCCGCTGCTCCGCGAACAGCCGGTCGGCCGGCGTCCAGTCGTGGGCCGCCGCCTCCTCCGGGCTCGGCATGACGTCGGGCCGACCCTGTCGCAGCTTCACGAACGCCAGCGCGCCGGGCAGGCTGAGCTCGCGGGCCCGTTCGTAGCTGTCCGCGACCAGCACGGAGGCGCAGATCATCGAGTGCGGCTGCTCGAGCACGCCGGGACGGAACGTCGAGCGGTAGAGCTCGAGTGCCGGCAGCGTGTGCTCGCTGCTGAAGTGGTGGGCGAAGGCGAACGGCAGCCCCAGCAGGCCGGCGAGCTGCGCGGAGTACCCGCTGGAGCCGAGCAGCCAGACCTCGGGCGCGTTGCCCGCGGCGGGGACGGCCGTGATGCCCTCCACAGGACCGTCGAAGAACGCCCGTACGAGCTGGATCTCGCCCGGGATGTCGTCGACGTTCCCGCGTCGCAGCAGCTGGGCCGTGCGCTGGTCGGTGCCGGGTGCCCGCCCGATCCCGAGGTCGATGCGACCGGGGTAGAGGCCGGCGAGGGTCCCGAACTGCTCGGCGACGGTGAGCGGCGGGTGGTTGGGCAGCATCACGCCGCCCGAGCCCACCCGGATGCGCGTGGTGCGGGCAGCGAGCGCCGCGATCAGCACCGCTGGGGCGCTGGACGCGATGCCCGGCATGCCGTGGTGCTCCGCCACCCAGAACCGCTCGTAGCCGAGCTCCTCGACCCGCTGCACCAGCTGGATCGACTCCTGCAGCGCCTGCGAGCTGCTGCGGCCGGAGGAGACAGGGGCGAGGTCAAGCACGCTCAAGGGGGTCACGCCAGTGGCAACACCGGTGCGTGCGGCAGGCTTCCGCCGTGCAGTTCGCGTCCTGGCTCGCCCTCGAGCCCGTCCCCTTCGTGCCGGAGCTGCTGCTGCACCAGGCGGACGACATGCACGCGCTCTGGGAGGAGGTCACCGCCCTCACCGGCCAGGAGTCACCCCCGTACTGGGCCTTTCCGTGGCTCGGCGGGCAAGCCGTGGCGCGGTACGTCCTCGACCACCCCGCCCTCGTCGGCGGGCGCCGGGTGCTCGACCTCGCTACCGGCTCGGGTCTGGTGGCGCTGGCCGCCCGCAAGGCCGGGGCCGCGCACGTGATCGCGAACGACATCGACCCGATCGCCGGCGAGGTGGTGCTCGCCAACGCCGCGGCCAACGACCTGGACGTCGTCTGGTGGTGCGCCGACCTGCTCGAGCAGCCGGTGCCGGACGTCGAGGTCGTGTTCGCCGGCGACGTGCTGTACGACCGCGACATGGCGCCGCGCGTCCTGCGCTGGCTGAAGGGCTTCGATGGGCCGGTGCTCGTGGGCGACCCGGGCCGCGACTACCTGCCGCAGCGCGGGCTGGTCGAGCTGGCCGCCTACGACATCCCGACGACCCGCGAGCTCGAGGGCGTCGCGGTCAAGCGGACGCGCGTCTTCCGTCTCGCGCAGGAAGGGGGACCGGCGGGCGGAGCCTGATCCCGGACCCTTCGAGCTCGGCGCGCAGGTCGGCCCACAGCGCATGGTCCTGCAGGAGCAGCTCGTCGTCGGGGCGGGCGATCGCGACCACCACGTCGGTGGCCTCGATGGCCGTCAGCAGCTCGGCCACCGCCCGCCGCACGTGCGGGTCCCACACGTCGGCGAAGCCGGCGAGCTCCTGGACCAGGGGCTGATCGGTGATCAGCACCAGGTCGCCGTTGTCGATCGGGTCGCCGCGGTACGACGCGAGAACCCGGTCCAGGTCGTCCAGTGCATCGGTCATGACGCGACAGCCTTGCCGGGTACGGCGGTGTCTGCCCGAGCCCCTGTGGACAGTCGCCGTAGTCACCAGCCGCGGAGGAGCTTGGAGCCGCTTGTGGATCGCTGCGCAGCACTGTCGGCGCCGTGTCGAAGGCTGCCGTTTCCCGAGCGAGAGGAGCGGCCCGTGTGCTGGCTGTGCGACAACCCGCAGGCGACCTTCGAGGACTACCTGGAGGACGTGGTGCGACCGGTGGTGGCCCGCAACGGCCATGCCGTCCAGGCGACCGAGACCCGCGGCGTCCCGGTGGCCTACACCGTGGGGCTCGCGGCCGGTGGCCGACCCGAGCTGGTCGTCACGGGCAAGCCGCCCGACGACGCGCACGACCTGCTCGCGGCCGTCCTGGGCGGTGAGGAGACGCCGCGCGCGGGCCACCGGTGCGACCTCATGACGGGACCAGCGCTGTGGGCCTTCGCGGTGCTGCGGCCCAAGGCGCTGCACGTCGCCGCTGCCCTGCACCCGGAGCTGACCGCCCTGCAGCTTGTGTGGGCCGACACGCTCGGGCGCTGGCCTTGGGAGGTGCACCGCAGCAGGCAGCGGCTGCTGTGCGAGGTCGGTCGCGCGCGAGCCGCCTGAAACACAGCCTTCATCCAGGTTTCACAGAGGCGGGACAGGGGTGCGCCCCAGGGCCGGCGAAGCCCTGGACATGCGACGCGCCCTCCTCCTGGTCACCGCAGCCGGCCTGCTGATCGGAGCGGCCACGTCATGGGACGCGCTCGCCGGGGCCCCCGCCCCGGCGAGCGGTCCGCTGGTGGCCGCCGACGGCCACGGCCTGATGCCGCAGTACGCGAGCCTGGCCGACGTCACCCGGGTGGCCCGACGCACGGCCGCCGATGACAAGGCCGACACGCTGAGCCACTGGGGCGCCACGACCCAGCAGGAGACGCCGGAGGGGCGGCTGGTCGCCACCCTGGGCACCGGCGACGCGGTCTTCTGGACCGGCGGCTACGTCGCCGAACACGTCGTGACATCGCAGGTGCCGACGAGCGTCGCCTGCCAAGCGACCCACTGCTTCACCTGGAAGCTCACACTGGCCACCGTGCCGACCCGGTTCCGGCTCGGGCTCGACACCCCGTCCCGGGAGTCGTCGTTCACGGTCGAGCTCATCAACAGCGCGGGGACGACGGTCGGGAGCGCGACCAACAGCAACCGCTTCGACATCGAGCTGTTCGTCGCCAAGCCGGCCAAGGGCACCTACACGCTGCGGGTCGTCCCGCGCGACGCCGCCTACGCCCGCTTCCGGCTGCGGGCCAAGGCGGAGGGCCCGCTCCCGACGTACAAGAAGAAGACTGAGCTGCTGCCGAACCTGCAGGCCACGCCGCCCTACGAGTTCGGGTTCGTCGCACCGGCCAACCCGCTCAACGGCCTCTACCCGCCGGACACCGTCAATCCGCCGCTCGACGTCCTGGGCTACCACCCGCTGAGCTGCGCCGCCGACGAGGCGACCGAGCAGCACGCCCAGCGCTGCCTGCGCTTCACGACCGGTCCACGCAACGCCGGCGTCGGGCCGATGGATCTCGGCTACTTCCCGGCCGAGCACCAGCTCGGGGTCCTCCAGGAGGGGCCGGTCACGCAGTACGTGCACTGGAGCGACGGGACGATCACGCAGCGGGCGGCCGGGACGTTCCTGTTCCACCAGACGCACGCCCACTACCACTACCAAGACATCCTCGACTACACGCTCTACAAGGTCGGGCCTGGTCATCAGCTGACCAAGACCGGCGCCGGCACCAAGAGCGGCTTCAGCCCCGCCGACCAGCTGTTCGCCGACTGGTTCACCTTCGCCCAGGAGCAGGGCCAGTACATCGAGGGCGTCTCGAGCTCGCGGTCCGTGGGGGCTTCCACCTTCGGGCTCAGCGTCGGCTGGGGCGACGTCTACCGCTGGCAGCGACCGGGGCAGTACGTCGAGTTCGCCGGCAACGGCGACGGCCTGTACGTCGTGCGCTCGGTCGTCGACATCAAGAACCACGTGCTCGAGACCAACGAGCACGACAACGCTGCCTACGCCTTCGTGCAGGTGACCGGCGAGAGCGTGCGGATCATCGAGCGGGGCCAGGGCTTGAGCCCGTGGGACCCGGGGAAGAAGGTCTTCACCGACCGGTAACCCGGTTGGAACACGTCCGGGAGAGGCTGTGCCGATGAGGGGAAGCCCGTGATCACGAAGCGCAAGCGGCTCGGCAAGGTCCAGATCACCTTCGTCCAGCCGCCCCGCGAGGAGGCAGTGTTCCTCGCGGGCTCGTTCAACGAGTGGCAGGCGGAGCCGCTGAAGCGGGCGCGGGACGGCTCGCTGCGGGCGACGGTCAGCGCCGAGCCAGGGCAGACGATCGAGTTCCGGTACGTCACCGCGTCCGGCGACTGGTTCGACGACGAGGGCGCTGACGAGCACGTGTGGAACGAGCACGGCACCAAGAACGGCTTGCTGCGCGCCTGACGCCGGATCTCGAGGCAGGAAACGGCACCGCAGCTGTCGAACGCTCTCGGCATGCGCCGCCTCCTGCTGGGTCTTGCCGTCGTGAGCTCGCTCGCGGCTGGTTCGTTCGTCGACCTCGGCCAGGCGGCGACGCCGACGGTCGCCGGTCCTCTGAAGGAGGCCCTCGCCAAGGGCACCGCGACGCTCGTCGAGCCGCGCTCACCGTCGACGGCCGACCGGTACGCGCCGGCCAACGGCTGCTTCGCGCTCCGCAGCGTCGCCTCGGGAAAGCTCGTGACCCGGGTCGGCAGCGACTTCGCGGCGACCGGCAGCAAGGGGGAGCCCTTCCGCTTCCAGGCCTTCGACCTCGGCAAGTACCTGCTGTTCGGCTCGCGCGCCGACTTCCTCGCGACCACAGCGCAACCGCTGCCGACCCGGGAGGCGGCCCTCGCGACCAAGGGGTACGTCGCCGGCACCGGTGACGAGTACGAGCGGGCCGTCCGCGGCCCCGCCGACACCGTCATCGACACCGGCGTCAGCGCCATCGAGGTCGGTACGGCGCCGTTGGTCGCGCAGGTCCGCGGCGACAAGGTCGTTGACGCGGCCGCACCGTCCGCGTCAGCCGAATGGGTGCTCAAGCAGGTGGGGTCGCACTTCGTGCTGCAGCAGGCTTACGACGACGGCGACCCCGCGGTCACCGGTCCGCTCGACCCGCCGATCAGCGCCACTGTCGTCGCGACGGCCGCGGGTGCCCTGACGGCGGGGGCGGGAGCCCTGACGACCCGTGCGGCGCTGTTCGACCTGGTGGCCACGCGCGGCTGCGCGGTCTGGCCGGAGTCCGGCACCGGCGTCACCGGCCCGGTTCGCAAGGGCGCGACGCCGTACGAGCAGACCAAGGGCTACGTCGACGCCCACCTGCACACGATGGCGTTCGAGTTCCTCGGCGGCCGCGTCATCTGCGGCCGGGTCTGGCACCCGTACGGCATCGACGCCGCGCTGCAGGACTGCCCCGACCACAAGGTCGCGAACGGCCAAGGCGCGATCCTCGAGGACGTGCTCTCGGGCCAGAACCCGGCCACCGGGCACGCGACCGACGGCTACCCGACCTTCAGCTTCTGGCCGCACTACAACTCGCTGACCCACCAGCAGGTCTACTACAAGTGGGTCGAGCGGGCATGGCGGGGCGGGCTGCGGATGTACACCAACCTGCTCGTCCAGAACGGCCAGCTGTGCGAGCTCTTCCCGCTGAAGAAGAACACCTGCGACGAGATGGAGACGGTCGCCCTCGAGGCCAACCGCACCCGCGAACTCGAGCGCTACATCGACGCGCAGTACGGCGGCCCCGGCCGCGGTTGGTACCGCATCGTCACCGACCCGCTGCAGGCCCGCCGCGTCATCAACAGCGGCCGCCTCGCGGTCGTCATGGGGATCGAGGTCAGCCGCCCTCTGGGCTGCCGCGCCTACTACACCGGGCCGTCCTGCACAGCGGCGGACATCGACAAGCGGCTGTCCGAGGTCTACCGGCTCGGCGTCCGCCAGATGGAGATGACCAACAAGTTCGACAACGCGCTGACCGGGGTCACGGGCGACGCGGGAAGCACCGGCGTCATCGTCAACAACGGCAACTACAAGGAGACCGGTCACTTCTGGGAGATGACCTCCTGCACGTCTCCGTTCGGGCCGGTCCAGCACGACGAGCCGCAGTACAACGTCGCCGACGAGACCGACGGTGACGTCGGTCGCGACGCCATCTTCGGCGCGATCCTGAAGATGACCGGCGCCAGCGGTGCAGCTCCCGTCTACCCGGCCGGCCCGCAGTGCAACGCGCTCGGGCTGTCCTCACTGGGGAAGGCGTTCCTCGACGGGCTGATGAAGCGCGGCATGATCTTCGACCCCGACCACATGAGTGCGATCGCCCGGCAGCAGGCGCTCGACTACATCGCCGCGCACCACTACAGCGGCATCGTCTCCTCGCACTCCTGGGCCGACGACGCGAACTACTTCCGCATCCTGCAGCTCGGTGGGGTCGTCACACCGCATGCGCTCGGCAGCTCGGGGTTCCTCGGCAAGTGGGAGCTGCTGCGCAAGCACGCCGACCCGCGGTTCCTGTACGGCATCGGCTGGGGCTCCGACATCAGCGGCTTCTCCGCGCAGGGCGCCCCGCGCAACCCTCCGAAGGGGAAGGGCGTCGGCTACCCCTTCACCGGGCTCGGCGGCACCACCATCGCGAAGTCGCACACCGGTGTGCGGACCTGGGACATCAACACCGAGGGCGTCGAGCACTACGGCCTCTACCCGGACTGGGTGCAGGACGTGCAGCTGCAGGCCGACGCCGTCGGCGACGGTGCGGCCTTCACCCGCGACATCCAGAACGGTGCCGAGGCGTTCCTGCAGATGTGGGAGCGCGGGATCGGTGTGCGGGGCGACGCCTGCCGCCCCGACATCAGGGACCTCGACCCGTCGGCGGTCGGAAGCGTTGGCGGCAAGACGCCGGAGCAGGTCCTGGCCGCGCTCGGCCAGCCGCACAGCCGGGCGGGCAGCGACTTCACGTTCTGCACGACCGGCGGCACCCGGACGGTCCGCTTCAGCCCGGCCGGCCGCGCCGTCTAGCCTCGTGCCGGTGATCGTCCGCCGGGCCCGCACCGCCGACGTCGCGGCCATCCGCGACCTCGTCGACACCTACACGCCCGACCGCCGGCTGCTGTCGAAGGCGACCGTCGTGCTCTACGAGGACGTGCAGGAGTTCCGAGTCGCCGAGGTCGACGGCGCGGTCGTCGGCTGCGGCGCCTTGCACGTCATGTGGGAGGACCTCGCCGAGGTGCGCACCGTGGCCGTGCACCCCGACCATCACGGCCGCGGCGTCGGCTCCGCGTTGCTGACCGCGCTCCTCGACGGCGCGCGGGACCTCGGTGTGCGCCGGGTGTTCTGCCTGACGTTCGAGACCGAGTTCTTCAGCCGGCACGGCTTCCACGTAGCCGAGGAGGTGCTCGTCGACGCGCGGGTCGCCTCCGAGTTGCTGCAGTCGCCGGACGAAGGTGTCGCGGAGTTCCTCGACCTCGCCCGCGTGAAGCCCAATACCCTCGGCAACACCCGGATGCTCCTCGAGCTCTAACCGACTTTCCAAGCGAATCCGCTGTCACAGGCGGGTGCGGGCCTCCCAGAGCTCCGGGAAGAAGCGGTGCGTGAGCGTCGAGCGCAGGTAGGCCGCCCCGGACGAGCCCCCGGTGCCCGGCTTCAGACCGATCTGCCGCTCGACGGCGAGCACGTGCCGGTGCCGCCAGTGGCCCACTGCCTCGTCGTAGTCCAGCAGCGTCTCGGCGAGCATCGTGAGCAGTGAGGGTCCCGCCCGCAGCACGTCGAGCACGTCGCTGACGCCGGCCCGGGCCAGTGCCTCGTGGAACGCGTCCGCGAGCGACGGCGCGTCCAGCCGCCGCTGCAGCCGGGCCAGCTCGGCGTCGGACAGCCAGGGAGACGAGAGGTACGACGCGTCCTTGCGGCCCGAGGCGAACTCCAGCTCGCGGAACTGTGCCGACTGGAAGCCGGAACCGCCCTCGAGGACGTGCCGGAACTCCAGGTAGCCCGCCGGGCTCATAGTGCCGAGGACGTCCCACTGCGCGATCAGCTGGCGCATCACCGTGACGATCCGGCGCAGTCGGGTCTCCGCCTCGGGGAAGCGGTCGGTGGCGATGAGCGAGGTCGCCTCGTCGAGCTCGTGCAGCGCGAGCTTGAACCAGAGCTCGTGCGATTGGTGCAGCACGACGAACAGCAGCTCGTCGTGCGCCCGCGGCTCCTGCTGGAGCGCGAGCAGCTCTTCGACTCGGAGGTACGACGAGTAGGTGACGCCCATGCCCGACACGTTAGGGCCGCGACACCCGGTTGGGTGCTCGTCGCGAAGCTGCGGCGGACCAAAGGCGCCCGGTGTGCCCTAGCCTCGTGATCATGACTTCCATGGTGGGCGATGTGGTCAGCGTCGAGCGGGTCATCCCGGTGAGCGCCGAGCGGATCTTCGCGCTCATCTCGGACCCGACCCGGCACCGGGAATTCGACGGGTCCGGCACCGTCCGCGAGGCGCGGAGGGTGCCGGAGCGGCTGCAGCTGGGCTCGACCTTCGGCATGAGCATGAAGATGGGGGTGCCGTACGCGATGAAGAGCACCATCATCGAGTACGAGCAGGACCGCCGCCTCGCGTGGCAGACCACGGCCCCGGTCAGCTTCGTCGACTGGCTCGCGGGGGGTCGCATCTGGCGCTACGAGCTGGAGCCGGTCGAGGGCGGGACCAGGGTGACCGAGTCCTGGGACATCTCGCGGGAGGCTGCGATCACCCGGCCAGTGGTGCGGCGGGCGGCCGAGGAGACCAGCAGGAACATGGCCAGGACGCTCGAGCGCATCGAGGCCGTCCTGACAAACCCGGCCGCGAGGGCGTAGAAACACGCCCGTGCAGCAGCTGACGGGTCTCGACGCCGCGTTCCTCGCCATGGAGACCCCAGCGGTCTTCGGCCACGTCGGGAGCGTCTGTGTCCTCGACCCGTCCACCGCTCCCGAGCCGCTCACGCTCGAGCGGCTCACCGCCGTCATCGCCGAGCGGTTGCACCTGCTGCCGCCGTTCCGCCGCCGGTTGGTGACGGTGCCGCTCGGCCTCGACCAGCCGTACTGGATCGAAGACCCGGGGTTCGACATCGAGTACCACGTCCGCGAGCTCGCGCTGCCCGCGCCGGGGGACGACAAGCAGCTGGCCGAGCAGGCCGCCCGCCTGCACGCCAGGCCGCTCGATCGCAGCCGGCCGCTCTGGGAGCTCTACCTCATCCACGGCCTGGAGGACGGCCGGATGGCGGTGTACACGAAGGTCCACCACGCGGCGATCGACGGCGTGTCCGGCAGCGAGCTCCTCACCGCCGTTCTCGACATCACGCCCGAGGGCCGGACCGTGGAGTCGGTGCCGTGGGCGCCCGAGCGCGAGCCGCGTGCGGTGTCGGTGCTGGCGCGGTCGGCGGTGTCGTTGGCCGGGCACCCGCTCCGCGCCGCCCGCCTGAGCTACGGCCTGGCCCGGTCGCTGCCGATGCTCGCTACCAGCCCCGCCCGCCCGCGGCTGCCCGTCGTGGACAAGCTGCTCCGTCGCGACGACGGCCTGGTGATGGAGTCGACCGGTCTGCGCGCACCGTCCACGCCGTTCAACAAGAACATCTCGCCGCACCGCCGGTGGGCGTTCCGGACACTGCCTCTCGACGACCTCAAGCAGGTCAAGAACCAGTACGGCGGGACGGTCAACGACGTCGTCATGGCGCTGTCCACGGCGGCGCTGCGGCGCTGGCTGATGGACCACGACGCGCTGCCTGAAGGACCGCTGGTCGCGGCCGTCCCGGTCTCCATCCGGACGGAGGAGGAGAAGGGCGCCAACGGCAACAAGGTGTCCACGATGATCGCGGCGCTCCCGACGAACCTGGCCGATCCGGTCGATCGACTGCACGCCTGCAGCGCGGCGATGAGGTCGGCGAAGGAGCAGCACGGGGCGCTGCCGGCGACGCTGCTGTCGGACGTGACGCAGTTCGCGATGCCGGCGCTCGCGGGCCAGGCCGCCCGGCTCGCCGCCCGCGTCCGGCTGCTCGAGCGGGTCAACCCGTTCAACCTGTTCATCAGCAACGTGCCCGGGCCGAACATCGCGCTCTACTACGCCGGCGCCCGGCTGCTCGGCTACTACCCGCTGTCGGCGCTGGCCGACGGGCAGGGGCTCAACATCACCGTCTGCTCGCTCGACGGCGGCATGCACTTCGGGCTGATCGCCGACCGTGAGCTCGTCCCGGACGTCGACGCGATGGCGGGGTACCTCGAGGACGAGCTCGCGGTGCTGCTCAAGCCGATCAGCTGACGTACCGGTCGGCTCGGGGACCCGTCCTCAGGCAGTGGTCCCACTGAAGTCGACCGACTTGGTCTCGACTGTCCCTCCGCGCCGTCCGGGAGCGACCTCGTACTCCCAGTAGAAGTTCGTGTGCGCGATGACCTGCTCAGGACTCGGCGCCCCCCACCTGGTCTGGTCCTGAGTCGTGTGGGCGTCGCTGACCAACGTCGCGTCGTAGCCCCGGACGATCGCGCCGTGCAACGTGGAACGGACGCAGGCGTCGGTCTGCGCTCCCGTCACGATCAGGCGCCCCACCTTGTTCGCGGCGAGGACCGCCTCCAGGTCGGTGGCCTCGAAGGAGTCGCCGTACTGCTTCTGGACCAGCGGCTCGGACCCCTCGCGGGCGAGCTCGGGGACGTACTGCCAGCCGTCGCTGTCTCGCGGCAGGTCGTCGTCGAAGTGCTGCACCCAGATGACGGGTGCCCCCTCGGCTCTGGCCTTGCCCACGAGAGCGGCGATGTTGGCGATCACGCCTTCGCGGTTGTGCGCGTTGGCCACGACGTCGTTCTGGACGTCGATCACCAGCAGCGCGGTCCCTGATCGGCCGGAATGCGATGTCATGGTGCTCTCCTCTGCGATGGGGCCTGCACGGCCACGTCGCCTTCAATGCTGCCGCACCGGTCAACGGCCACTCGCCGAGTTCCGAACAGACGCCGCACCGGATTCGTTGCTTGTTGGCCGAGCCAGAAGTGCGAGACTGCTTGGCATGGCGAGAATCGATCCCGATGACCTGGCCGATGAAGACCCTGCCGACCTGTCCCTCGATGCGCCCGCGAGCCGCGACCGCGACGGCGTTGCGTCCTTGCATGATTCCGAGGGGGAGGCGGGCGACGAGGAGGGACTCAACGACGCCTACGACATGGACGACCGCGAGGCCAAAGAGCTCGGTGTCGGGCTCGACGGTCGGGATGAGCCCGAGCCCGAGCTCGACTAGTTGTACTGACCAGAGAGGTTGGTCAAGCGAGTGATCGGTGGGACCTTGCCGATCGCGGTGTGGAGTCGGTGGTGGTTGTACTGGTGCAGCCATCCTGGCAGAGCCTTGCGGCGGGCTGACTC
>JAOPVZ010000014.1 GCA_025965935.1 Frankiales bacterium
TACGGCAAGACCGTCGTGGGCGTCATCAGGTCCACCTTCCTCCTCGACGAGAAGGGCAAGGTCACCCAGGCCCTGTACGGCGTGAAGGCCACCGGCCACGTCGCCAAGCTCATGAAGGACAACGCCCTGTAGCCGTGCCGCGGGCGCAAGCAGCCGCGTGCGGCCTAGCATCACGGCAGAGCGCGCTTGGAGTAATTGGCAGCCTCGCCAGCTTTAGGTGCTGGTGCCCGAGAGGGCGTGAGGGTTCGAGTCCCTCAGCGCGCACAGAGGCGGGGCGGCGCACGTCCGCCGACACGCGGAATGCCGAGTGGGACTGCTGGGGCCGCTGGGCTGCCCCCGGCGCCTCTGGTGTCACTCCATCCCCACTTGGCATGGGGCGTGTCGGCAGCCGGGCGCAACTGCAACAACCAAGGCCCCGCAGAGCCCTGGCTGGCCGACGCGCACGCTCACGGGGAGCCGCCGGGCGGCCTTGGCTGTTGCGCTTACGCCGGCAGGGCGGCGGCCAGCAGCGGCGCCAGGGCGCGGAACGCCTGGCCGCGATGGCTGATGGCGTCCTTCTCCTCGGGCGACAGCTCGGCCGACGTCACGTCGTAGCCGAGCGGCACGAAGATCGGGTCGTACCCGAACCCGTTGCTCCCCCGCGGCTCCCTGATCAGCCTCCCGCGCAGCTCGCCCAGCACCACCTCGGAGCGGCCGTCCGGCAACGCGTAGGCAGCCGCGCACACGAACGCGGCACCGCGCCGGGAGTCGGGTACGTCGGAGAGCTGACCGAGCACGAGCTGCAGGTTCGCGAGGTCGTCGCCGTGCCGGCCCGCCCACCGGGCCGAGAGGATCCCGGGCATCCCGTTGAGCGCATCGACGGTCAACCCGGAGTCGTCCGCCACGGACGGAAGTCCCGTCTCGGCGACGCCCTCGCGGGCCTTGGCCAGCGCGTTGTCCGCGAAGGACGCCCCGGTCTCCGGACCAGGCTCGTAGCTGGCCCCCTCCAGGGACATGCCGTACGGCGCCAGGATCCGCTGCAGCTCCGCGACCTTGCCGCTGTTGCGGGTCGCCAGCAGCACCCGGGTCATGGCAGCGGCTGCGCCAGGACGGCCTGCTGCAGCGACGTGAGCGACGCCGTGCCCGCGAGCGCGAGGTCCAGCAGCGCGTCCAGCTCCTTGCGGGAGAACGGCTCGCCCTCCGCCGTACCTTGCACCTCGATGAGGTCGCCGTCGCCGGTGGCGACGACGTTCATGTCGGTCTCCGCGCGGACGTCCTCGGTGTAGGCGAGGTCCAGCATCGGCTCGCCGTCGACGATCCCGACCGAGACCGCGGCGACCGACCGGACGAGAGCCTGGGAGCGCCCGAGAGAAGCGAGCGCATCGGCCACCGCCACGTAGGCGCCGGTGATGGCCGCCGTGCGCGTGCCGCCGTCGGCCTGCAGGACGTCGCAGTCGACCGCGAGGGAGTTCTCGCCCAGCTTGGAGAGGTCGACGGCCGCCCGCAGCGAGCGACCGACGAGGCGGGAGATCTCGTGGGTGCGACCGCCGACCCGGCCCTTCACGGACTCGCGGTCGGAGCGGGTGTGGGTGGCCCGCGGCAGCATGGCGTACTCGGCGGTGAGCCAGCCGAGGCCGGAGCCCTTGCGCCAGCGCGGCACGCCCTCGGTGGCGGACACCGCGACGAGCACGCGGGTCCTGCCGAACTCGACGAGGCAGGAGCCCTCGGCGTGGTCGAGCCACCGGCGGGTCATCGTCACCTGGCGGAGCTGGTCGTTGCTGCGGGAGTCCTCGCGAGTCATGCCAGAGACCCTAGTCAGACCTGGTAGACGGCTCCGGCGTGCGCCATGTCCAGCTGGCCGTCGTAGGTCTCCTTGGCCTCGGCGATCATCGCCATCGGGTCATGGAACGGCATGAGATGGGTGAGCACCAGGCGGCGCACGCCGGCGGCCGTCGCGTGCGCGCCCGCCTCGCGACCGGTGAGGTGGATGCCCTCCGGCGGCGTCGGCACCGACGGCCAGGAGGCCTCGCACAAAAGCAGGTCGGCGTCGCGCGCCAGGTCGACGAGCTGCTGGCAGGACGCGGTGTCGCCGCTGTACGTGAGCACCTTGCCGCCAGCCTCGATCCGCAGACCGTGGCACTCGACGGGATGCCGCACGACCGCCGACGTGATCTGGAACGGACCGACGTCCACTCGCCCGGCCCCCCGCTCGCAGAACTCGTAGACCTCGTCGAAGCCGTCGACCGGCGGCTCCTCGAACGCCGCGCTGATGCGGAAGCGGGTGCCAGGCGGGCCGTAGACGGGGAGGCGCGGCAGCATGCCGGACGGGTGGTAGCGCCGGGCGTAGTAGTAGGCCACCAGGTCGATGCAGTGGTCGGCGTGCAGGTGGCTGAGGTAGACCGCGTCGACGTCGCGCACATCGATGTGGCGCTGCAGGTTCCCCAGGGCTCCTGCGCCGAGGTCGACGACGAGCCGGTAGCCGTCGTGCTCGACCAGGTAGCCGGAGCAGGGCGACGTGGGGCCTGGGAAGGTCCCTGCGCACCCGAGCACGGTCAGCTGCACAGTCGCTCCTCCATGCTCGAGACCTTCCCGATCTCGGGCCCGAGGAACCGCCGGCCGACCTTCGCGAACGGCGCCGGGTCGCCCGTGGCGAGGAACCGGTGCTGCGGTGCGGGGGCCTCGGGGTCGCGCTCGAGCCCCTCGCGCACCAGCACCCGGTAGACGTCCTTCGCGGTCTCCTCGGCGCTGCTCACCAGCGTGACGCCGTCGCCCACGACCAGGCTGATCATCCCCGTGAGCAGCGGGTAGTGCGTGCAGCCCAGGACGAGGGTGTCGACGTCGGCCGCGACCACCGGCTCGAGGTAGTGCGTCGCCAGCTGCAGCAGCTGCCGGCCCGTCGTCACGCCGCGCTCGACGAAGTCCACGAACCGCGGGCACGCCGCACTGGTCAGGGACACCGCGGGCGCGGCCGCGAAGGCCTCGTCGTAGGCACCCGACGCGACCGTCATCGCGGTGGCGATCAGTCCCACGTGGCCGTTGCGGGTGACGGCAGCGGCCCGGCGTACGGCGGGAGCGATGACCTCCACGACCGGCACGTCGTAGCGCTCCCGAGCGTCTCGCAGGCAGGCGCTGGAGGCGCTGTTGCAGGCGATGACGAGCATCTTCACGCCGCGCGACACCAGGTCGTCGAGGCAGGCGAGGGCATGCCGCCGCACGTCCGCGATCGGGAGCGGCCCGTAGGGCCCGTTGGCGGTGTCTCCGACGTACAGCAGCTCCTCGTGCGGCAGCTGGTCGAGCATCGCCCTGGCCACGGTCAGCCCGCCCACGCCGGAGTCGAAGACCCCGATCGGTGCGTCGCTCACGCTGGAGACCCTACGACTGAGCGGGTCATCTCGGCGGCATCCGGGCGGCTTTGCTACGCCCAGAGCTGGCCCTCGAGCGCGGCCTCGGCCTCCTCGAGCGTGCCCGCGTAGGCCCCGGTCGACAGGTACTTCCAGCCGCCGTCGCAGACCACGAAGGCGATGTCGGCCGACTGGCCGGCCTTGACGCACTACATCGCCTCGCCCAACGCGGCATGCAGGATGGCCCCAGTCGAGATGCCGGCGAAGATGCCTTCCTCCTCGACCAGCTGGCGGGTACGGCGGAGTGCCTCGCGCGGTCCGACGGAGAACCGTGACGTGAGGACCGACGGGTCGTACAGCTCGGGGACGAAGCCCTCGTCGATGTTGCGCAAGCCGTAGACCAGCTCGCCGTACCGTGGCTCGGCCGCGATGATGCGGACGCCGGGCCTGTTCTCGCGCAGGTAGCGGCCGGTGCCCATCAGGGTGCCGGTGGTGCCGAGGCCGGCGACGAAGTGCGTGATCGTCGGCAGATCCTCGAGGATCTCCGGCCCGGTCGTCTCGTAGTGCGCGAGCGCGTTCGCGGGGTTGCCGTACTGGTAGAGCATCACCCAGTCGGGGTTCTCCGCGGCCAGCTGCTTGGCGACGGCGACGGCCTGGTTGGAGCCGCCGGCCGCGGGGCTGGTGACGATCTCGGCGCCGTACATGGTGAGCAGCTGCCGCCGCTCGATGCTGGTGTTCTCCGGCATCACGCAGATCAGCCGGTAGCCGCGCATCCGGCACACCATGGCCAGGCTGATGCCGGTGTTGCCCGAGGTCGGCTCCAGCACGGTGACACCCGGCCGCAGCAGCCCCTCCTTCTCGGCCTGGGCGACCATGTAGAGCGCCGCCCGGTCCTTCACGGAGCCGGTGGGGTTGTTCGTCTCGAGCTTGGCCCAGAGCCGGACGTCAGGCGACGGCGACAGCCGAGGGAGTCCGACGAGCGGGGTGCGCCCGACGGACTCGACCAGGGAGTCGTATCTCATCCGGTGCGGCGAGGCTCAGCCGCCGGCGACGGCCGGGAGCACGGTGACGCTGTCGCCGTCCTTCAGGGGCGTCTCGAGCGACCCCAGGAAGCGGACGTCCTCGTCGTTGACGTAGACGTTGACGAAGCGGTGGAGGTTGCCCTCCTCCGTGACCAGGCGGCCCTTGAGGCCGGCGTGCCTGCTGTCGAGGTCGTCGATGAGTCCAGCGAGCGTGTCGCCCTTGGCCTCGACGGCCTTCTCCCCGCCCGTGTAGGTGCGGAGGATGGTCGGGATGCGGACCTCGATGGCCATGGCTGTGCTGCTCCTGATGCGGGTAGGGGATCTCTACAAGTGAACACGACCCACGCGTCGGCTTGTTCCGACGGGTCGGGTAGACACGGGTTCATGGATCTCTTCGCGAGCGTGGACGCCTTCCTGGTCGACGCCTTCCTGGAACCGGACGAGGCCCTCGACGCGGCCCTCCGGCGCAGCGCCGAGGCAGACCTCCCACCGATCGCGGTGGCGCCGAACCAGGGCAAGCTGCTGCACCTGCTCGTGCGGATGTCCGGGGCGCGGAACGTGCTCGAGGTCGGCACGCTCGGCGGCTACAGCACGATCTGGCTGGCGCGCGCGGCCGAGCGCGTCACCACGCTCGAGCTCGATCCGCGGCACGCCGAGGTGGCGCGGCAGAACCTCGCCGGCGCCGGCCTCACGAACGTGGAGGTCCTCGTCGGACCGGCCCTCGAGACGCTCCCGACGCTCACGGAGACCGTCGACTTCGCGTTCGTCGACGCCGACAAGGTCAACAACGCCCGGTACGTCGAGCAGGTGCTGCGGCTGTCGCGCCCGGGCACGGTGATCGTGATCGACAACACGGTGCGGCAGGGGCGGGTCGCTGACCTGTCGCAGACCACCCCCGATGTCGTCGGCACCCGGGAGCTGTTCGAGCTGCTGCGCACCGACCCGCGGGTGGACGCGACGACGGTGCAGACGGTCGGCAGCAAGGGGCACGACGGCTTCACGCTCGCTGTCGTCCGCTGACCGCGCGGCTTGGTTGTTGCAGTTACGCCGTGATGGAGAGGTCGACCTCAGTCACCGTGCCGTCGGTGATCGTGTAGGCGTGCACCTCGTCCTCGTCCGAGCGGGTGCTGACCAGCAGCCAGTACGGGAAGCCGGCGGTCTCCGACCAGCGGATGTCGGTGCGTGACGGGTAGGCCTCCGTCATGGTGTGCGAGTGGTAGACGACCCACGGCACCTCGTCGCCGTCGTCGAGGGCGCGGTAGACGCGCAGCCACTCCGCGCTGTCGAAGGTGAACCCGGTCGGCGACCGCTCCGCGTTCTCCATCTCAAACAGCCGGGTCGCGACGCCGTCGCGCGCGGCGATCACGCCGCAGCACTCGTCGGGGTGGTCGCGGCGGGCGTGCGCGAGGACCTGGTCGACCATCGCCCGGGGCAGGCTGAGCACGCAGACACCCTATGCGCCGGGTCCGCGCTCAGACCCTAGGCGCGGGTCGAGGCACGACAGCAGCGACTCTTGAAGCCAGCCGAGCCAGCCGTAGATCTCGAGCGCCTGCCGTGCAGGGTGGTCCTCGGCGTAGTCCTCAGGGTCGGTCTCCTCGGTCACGTCGAGGGACGTGCCGAGCGCGAGCCGCATATCGTTGAGAGCGCCCAGCCAGGCATCGGCCTGGTCCCGGTCGAGGCGCATCTGACCGCCGCCTTCGGGCAGTGTCCCGAGCACCACGGTCGCCTGCCCGCGCTTGGCGGCCCGCAGCTCGGAGTCGGTGTAGCGGCGGAAGTCCGCGGCCGCGCCCTCGTCGTCGCGGTAGGCGTCGGGCAGCAGCCGCCGCAGCACCGGGTCGTCCGGCACCGGCACGTCACCGGAGGGCAACCCGACGAGGGTGGCCAGTGGGTCCTCGGAGGCATCGTCGGACGGGCCGGCCGGCTCGACGATCGCGAGGATCTCGTTCGCCAACTGGGCCAGCACCTGCACCTCGACCGCCTCGAGATCGGCGCGCACCCCGCCGCGGTGTCGTGTGAAGCGCACCGGTCAGTCCTGAGCCAGCGTGGCCCACAGGCCCTTGGCGTGGCAGCGGGCCACATCGGCCTCCATCTGCTCGCGGCTCCCGTTGCTCACGACCGCGCGGCCCTCGTGGTGCACCTGCAGCATCAGCTCCGTTGCCTTGTCGCGGCTGTAGCCGAACAGCTCCATGAGCACGTGCGTCACATAGGTCATCAGGTTGACCGGGTCGTTCCAGACGATAGTCACCCACGGCCGGTCGACGATCTCTTCGGTGTCCGGGCGCTCGACCTCGGCAGGCGCGGTCATGCCAGGTCCTTCTTGAGGACCTTGCCGGTCGCGTTGCGCGGCAGCTCGTCGAGGTACCGGAACTCCCGCGGCACCGCGAAGCGCGCGACCTTGTCCTTCACCAGCGCCTTGAGGTCCTCCTCGGAAGCGTCGCCGACGACGTGGGCGATCAGCTTCACGCCGTACGAGGAGTCCTCCGCCGCGGTGATCGCGACGTCGCGGACCCCCGGGTGCCCGAGCAGCACGTCCTCGACCTGGTTCGGGTAGACGTTCTCGCCACCGATCACCACCATGTCGTCGTCGCGGCCCAGCACGGTGAGCAGCCCGTCGTCGCCGACCACGCCGAGGTCGCCGGTTGCCACCAGCCCGTCCAGGCGATCCTTGTCCGACCCGTCGGTGTAACCGGCGAACGCCAGCCCGCTGCCGACGAACAACCGTCCCGCCGTCCCGGGCGGGCAGTCCTGGCCGCCCTCGTCGACCACCCGCAGCGTCACGCCGAGGGGTGGCTTGCCGGCCGTCTTAGGGTCCTTCGCCAGCTCCTCCGGCGTGGCCACCGCGGCATAGGCGACCTCGGTCGAGCCGTAGAGGTTGTAGAGCACCGGTCCGAACGCTTCGAGCGTCCGCGTCGCCAGGTTGCCAGGGAGCGCGGACCCGCTCGAGGCGATGACCCTCAGCGAGCTGGTGTCGTGGCCGGCATGCGCCCTGACGAGAAGGTCGAGCATCACGGGTACGACGACGAGCGCCGTGGCGGTGTGCTCCGCCACCAGCGACAGGACCCGATCGGGGTCGAACTTGCGGGTCAGCACGACGGTGGACCCGAGCAGCATCGAGAGGGTGAGGTGGCCGAGGCCCCAGGCGTGGAAGACCGGACAGGCGATGACGGTGGTTTCCCCTGTGCGCAAGGGGATCCGGGACAGCATGGCGACCACGTCGTCGATCGAGGCACTGCTGCGGGCGGCCCCGCGCGGGGCTCCGGTGGTGCCGCTGGTGAGGATCACCATTCGGGTCTGGTGGCCCGTCTTCGGAGGCGGCCGCAGCTCGCTCGTGGCCGCGAGCTTCCCGAGCTCCTCGGTGGTGATGCTGACGCGGCCCGGTGTGGCCTCGTCGAGCAGGTCCGCGAACTCGGCGTCGTGCACGAGCGCGACCGCCTGCTCACGGTCGAGCACCTGCGCGATCTGCCCGCCGGCCGAGCCGGTGTTGAGGAAGAGCAGGTCACCGCCGGCCTTGGAGATCGCGACGGCGGCCTCCACGAACCCGCGGCCGTTGCGGGCGAGCAGCCCCACCGGTGATCCGACCTCGACGCCGCGGGCGCGCAGCTCCCCCGCGAGCCGATCGGTGCGCTGGTCGAGCTCGCGGTACGTCAACGACCCCTCGTCGTCGACAAGGGCGCTGCGGTCCGGGTGCCGGGCGGCCCCCGCGGCGTATCCGGTCGCGGGGGTCAGGCCCCAGCGGGCGACGGCCAGCGCCATGCCCAGGAGCCGGTCCGGGCGCACGGGCGAGAGCAGCCCAGCCCGGCCGAGCACCTTCGCACCGTCGAGGTCCACCGGAACACCCTGCCACGCGTCCGGTCGATCGAGGCGCGGGAGGTGGCCTTGGACGCAGTCGCGCTCCCCCGCCACAGGGGCGAGGGAGCGCGACTGCTCGATCGGTGGAGGTGCCGGGAATCGAACCCGGGTCCTCCGGTACCAGTTCAGGGCTTCTCCGGGCGCAGCTGACTTCGCTTTTCTCGGCCCTCCCCATCACGCCAGCGAGTGGGGAACAGGCTCAGCCGCGTTAGGTCACTGGCGACTCACGCGGCCACGACCGCCAGTGTTCCTCCTTGCGATGCCAGGTCCTGGGCCGGAGGCGCTCCCAGGCTGACAGCGACGACCTACTGCCTAGGCAGCGAGGGCGTACGCGCGCGGACTGTTGTCGGCGCTTGATTTGTTTTCCGACATTTCGTGGTTAACGAGATCATCGTCGGCTTCCTCGGCCCGCTTCACCTGTCCCAACATCCGGAGTCGAGACCTGTCACCCCCTTCGGGTGTTGCTGTCCTTCACAGGATAGAACGTCCGGCCGAAACGGGCTGTTCCGCGCTCGGGGTCAGCCGGTGTTGCCGGGGAGGACGATGAGGTGGCGGTCACCCTCGGCCCGAGGGAGCGGCACCCCGGCGAGCTGGCCGGACAGCAGGGTTCGGAGCGCCTCGGCGGCCATCGGCCGGCCGAGGTGGTAGCCCTGAGCAACGTCGCACCCGAGTGAGTGCAGCGCGACCTGCAGCGCCTGGGACTCGACGCCCTCGGCCACGGCGCGGGCGCCGAGGGAGTGCGCCAGGTGCACCGTGGCGCGCACCAGGGCGAGGTCGTTGTCGTTGACGAGCATCCCGCTCACGAAGGACCTGTCGACCTTGAGCTCGTGCACAGCAGTGCGCTGCAGGAACGCCAGCGAGGAGTAGCCGGTGCCGAAGTCGTCGACGGAGATCTCGACCCCGAGCCGGCGCAGCTGGCCGAGGACGACCTCGACGACCTCGAGCTCGGACGCGGCCGTGGTCTCGGTGATCTCGAGGACGAGGCACTGCGGCGGCAGGCCGTGCCTGGCGAGCAGCCCCGCGATGTCCTCGGGCAGCTGCCGGTCGAGCAGCGACCGGGCGCCCAGGTTCACGGCGACCGACAGTGACCGCCCGGGGCGCTGCCAGCGCACGCACTCCTGGATCGCCTTCTCGAGCACCCGCAACGTGAAGGGCCGGACGAGGCCGGACTGCTCGGCCACGCCGATGAACTCGGCAGGCTGCAGCAGCCCCCGCTCCGGGTGCTCCCACCGGACGAGGGCCTCGGCGCCGATGATGGTGCTGGTGCCGAGGTCCACCTGAGGCTGGAAGTACACGACGATCTGGTCGTCGAGAGCCGCACGCAGCTCGCCGACGAGCGCCAGCCGCTGCACCGAGGTGTCGTCGCGCAGCGGGTCGTAGCGCAGCCAGGCGCCGCGGTCCGCCTTCGCCTGGTACATCGCGACGTCGCAGCGGCGGAACAGCTCCTCGGACGCGTTGGCGTCCTGCGGGTGGCAGGCGATCCCGATCGACCCGTCGACCGACAGGTGCAGCCCCTCGTACTCGACAGGCTGGTTCAGCGCAGCCAGCAGTTGGGTGGCGACGGGTTCGGCCTGCTCGGGGTCGGAGAGACCGGTGAGCAGTACGGCGAACTCGTCGCCGCCGAGGCGAGCGACGAGGTCACTCCCCCGGACCGCCCGACGCAGCCGTGCGGCGACCTCGATCAGGACCAGGTCACCGGCGGCGTGGCCGAGGGTGTCGTTGATCTCCTTGAAGTGGTCGAGGTCGAGCAGCAGCAGCGCCGTCGTGCCCTGCGCCGCGTCCATCGCCTGCTTGATCACGCTGTTGAGCAGTGCGCGGTTCGCGAGTCCCGTGAGGTGGTCGTGCGACGCGTCGTAGGCCTGCTTCGCAGCCTCGGCCCGTGCATCGGCGTACAGGCAGGCGTTGAGCAGCGAGGTGGAGACCGCGTGGGCGTAGGTCGAGAGGACCCGCCGCTCACGGCGGCTGAGCCGCACGGGCTTGTCGAACGCCAGCCGCAAGTTGCCCAGCAGCCCGGTGGGACCGGTCAGCGGCGTCACCACGCACATCGTGGCTGGGACGCTGCGACGCTCGATGTCCAGCTCCGTGTACGGCAGCACCGGCACGGTGTGCTCGACGGCGCTGAGCAGCTCGCCGTCCGGGGCCAGCGAGTACACCCGGTCGACCCGGCCGTTTCCGCCCTGCAGCGCGAGGATCACGTCCTCCGTGCGGAACATCTGACCCGCCCGGGCGAGTGCCGCCTTGGCGACCTCCTCCTCGTCCAGCATGTTGAGCTCGCGACCGGCCGCCTCGAGCTGCTGCCAGGCGTCGCGGTCCTCGCCGGTCAACAGGTAGGCCCGGTAGCCGACCAAGAAGGTGATCATCACGGGCGGCATCAGCCACAGCGCCGTGCGGCTGTGCACTGCCAGCTCAAGCAGGCCCATGGCGCACGTGATGTTGCCCAAGGACACCAGCAGGGACGGCTTGGCGCCCTCACGCAGGACCTGGACCAGGTTCTTGCCCGTGGCCTCCCCGATCACCAGCCCGGTGAGGACCGCGCTGATCGTGCTGAACGCCAGGCCCGCGACGACCAAGGCGGTTGTGCCGCTCAGCGACCGCACGTCGAGGGGACTTCTGGTGCCATAGGAGACGACCAGGTCGGCGGCAGCTGCGGCCAGCGTGAAGGTCGCTCCGTTGAACACCGCCTTCAGGACACCTCGTCGGGCGACCAGGTGGACCCCCGTCACCAGCGGGGCGGCGAGCACCGTGAACCAGGCCGGCGACGCGAGCACGAAGCCGGTGAGCAGGCAGGCCTCGCCGCACGTGAAGGCGAAGTTGCCTCCTCGGAACCTGATGTGCAGCAGCCCCAGCTCGGACAGCGGCAGCCCGATCACCAAGGCCACCAGCTGGAGCGGGGTCAGCCGGACGCCCGCCGCCTGTTCAGCGGCGAGAGCCAGCGCCACCAGCGACGCCAGGACCGTGGCGCCGACGAGGGCATGCAGCCGCGTCGGCCGCCCCGCCATCGGTACCGCGGTCCTGTTCGTCATGTCAGCTCAGGCTCTCAGCCCAGTCCCGGGATGGTGACCGGCAGCAGTGCGCTGACCTCGCCCGGGATGATCCGGCCGTACTTCGGCTGGTCGCCGTAGAAGGCGGTGAGGAAACCGCCGGAGAAGGCGCCGCCCGCAGAGCCGTCGGCAGCGGTCGGCGTGTTGGCCTCCGAGCCGTCGTAGTCGTTGCTGGTCCAGGCGTTGCCCGTCCACGCGTTCCCGGTCCACGCGTTCCCGGTCCACGCGTTGCCTGTCCAGGCGTTCCCGGTCCACGCGTTCCCTGTCCATGTGGTGCTGGTCCAGGCGTTGCCGGTCCAGGCGTTCCCGGTCCACGCGTTACCCGTCCAGGCATTGCCGGTCCAGGCGTTGCCCGACCAGGTGGAGCCGGTCCACGCGTTGCCGGTCCAGGCGTTGCCCGTGTAGGAGATGGAGGTCCAGGCGTTGCCGGTCCAGGCGTTGCCCGTCCACGCGTTGCCCGTCCACGCGTTGCCTGTGTAGGTCGGGTCGGTCCACTGGCCGCAGTAGTTGCCGCGGTCATCCGTGAGCAGCCAGGTGACGTCACCGCAGCTCGTGGTGAGCAGCGCCGCGGCACCGCGGGAGGCGTCGAGCGAGCCACCGCCGACTGCGATCGGAAGCTGCGGGACCACCAGACCGACCGGGGTGTTCGCCGCGGCCTTGATCTGCAGCCGGCCGGCGCCCTGCAGCGTGCTGGGCACGTTGGCGATCCGGGAAGCGGACGCCGTGAGCGCGAACTTCACCTGGTCCGGCGTCCAGGTCGGGTGCGCGGCCAGCAGCAGGGCTGCCGCGCCGGAGGTGACAGCGGTCGCTTCCGACGTACCACTGCCCTTGATGTAGGCGGAACCGACCAGGGCCTGCGGGTTCGCGAGCTCGATGGCCGAGCCCGGGGAGCGGGTGGCGACGATGGTGCGTCCAGGCGCGACCAGGTCGGGCTTCATCCGGCCCTGCGCCGTCGGGCCCTGGGAGGACCAGGCCGGGATGGTGTCGTTGAGGGTGTTGCTGTCGCCCTTGTCGTCGTACGCGCCGACCGTCACGACCAGCGGGTCGTCGCCGGGCTTGAGGATGGTGCCGGCGTTCGGGCCCGAGTTGCCCGCCGCGGCGATGACGGTGACGCCCATCGCCCAGAGCTGCTCGACGGCGTAGTTGAGCGGGTCGATGATCGGGTCCTGGGTCGAGGGCACGCCCCACGACAGGTTGAGGACCCGGATGTTGTACGTGTCCTTGAACGCCCCGATCCAGGTCATCGCGGTGAGGATCGTCGAGACGTCCGTCGCACCGTTCCGGCCCGCGGCCTTGACCGCGATGATGTTGGCGGACGGCGCGACACCGGTGAGCGGGTGGCCGGCGCCGTTCGCCAGGCCGCTGCCGCCGATGATGCCGGCCATCACGGTGCCGTGACCGAAGCTGTCGACGGCGTTGTTGTTCTCACCGGAGAAGTCCGGGCCGTGCATGACCCGGCCAGTGAGGTCGCCGACGTCGGAGACGCCGGTGTCGAGGACGGCGACACCGATGCCCGCGCCCTTGTTGCCGGTCTGCGCCCAGGTGCTGGTGGCCTGCGAGGTCCAGGCGTACGGCGAGGCCGAGACGCTGGCGTCCCACCCGTTGCCGGCGAGCTTGATCTGGCGGTTGGCGGTCACCGCGGTGACGCCGGCGGCCTGCGCCAGTGCGGCCAGGTGATCAGCCGGTACGGCGGCAGCGGCACCGTGCACGATCGGCAGGGCCCGCACGTGCGTGCCGCCCGCCGCGCGCACCGCGGCGGTCACGAGGCCGTCGGCGCCGTCCTTCCCCGAGACGACGACCGAGACGCTGTGATGGCCGCTGGTGCTGAGGCCGCGGTCCAGCCCCGCCGGCCGGCCACTGGCAGCGGCCGAGGCACCGCTCGCCACGAGCGTCCCGCCCGCCAGCGCCAGCACGGTCGCGAGGCCGAGCAGGCCGCGGACCCTGCGTCTCCCAGAAGACCTCATGCTGTTCCCCCCGGGGGTGGGTAACGATCTGTGAGCAACCCATGGCTCCTTGCACACAGACGATCTGATGATCATGGCGGTTGCGACATGGCCCGTTGTGCCCATTCACTGACCGTGAGTGACCATCAGTGCGGCGAACGGGTCGGGAACCGGGCAAAGACGCGCCGTCAGTCGCCCTGGAGCAGCCTTGCCCCGTTGTCGTGCATCACGCTGCGCAACCACGACTCGCCCAAACCGAGCCGAACCAGCGCTTCCACCTGGTGCGCGTAGCGGTAAGGGGTGTTCGGGAAGTCACTGCCGAGCAGGATGCGCTGCTCCAACTGGAGCAACCGCGGCCGCAGGACCGGCGGGAACGGGGCCGCCTGCTCGGCGAAGTCCGTGAACGCCATCGTCGTGTCGAGGTGCACCCGCTCGTACCGCTCGGCGAACGCGAGGAACTCCTCGTACTCCGGCATGCCCAGGTGCGCGATCACCGCGGTGAGCCGCGGGTGCCGCCGCAGCACCTCGCCGAACGGACCGGGTCCGGTGAACTCGCCAGGCGCCGGCCCGCTGCCGCAGTGCACGACGACCGGCGTGCCGGCCTCCGCCAGCAGACCCCAGACGTCGTCGAGCAAGGGATCCCGCGGGTCGTACCCGCCGACCTGGACGTGCGCCTTCCCGATCCTGGCTCCGGCGGCGAGCTGCTCCGCGACGTAGTCCCGGGCGCCTGGCTCCGGGAAGAACGTGAACGTGTGCAGGACGTCGCCGGTGTCGCGGTGCCGGGCGGCGAAGTCGGCCGCCCAGGCGTTGAGCCACGCCGACATCCCGGCCTTGTGCGCGTAGACCAGGGAGGGGAACGCGAGCACCCCCATCGCCCGCAACCGGGCGAGCCGGTCCTCCTCCTCGGTGCGGTACGCGATCGGCCACGGCACCCCGGTCAGCGGGCCGGCCGCGTCGAAGTAGGCCCAGACCTTGTCCATGACGTTGCGCGGCATGAAGTGGACGTGCAGGTCGATCAAGCCGGGCAGGCCCAGCGACTGCCAGACCGCCGGGACCTCAGCGTCCTCCACGTTCCCGCCGCGCCCGACCCTTGAGCCCCCGGCCGAGCGCCTTCTGCATCTCGCGCTTCGACTCGCGCTCGCTGATGGCCTGCCGCTTGTCGTGCGCCTTGCGGCCACGGGCGAGGGCGAGCTCCACCTTTGCGTGGCCGTCGCTGAAGTAGAGCTGCAGCGGCACGAGCGCCAGCCCGCTCTCCTTGGTCTTGCCCACCAGCCGCTCGATCTCCGCCTTGTGCAGCAGCAGCTTGCGCTGCCGACGGGGCGTGTGGTTGTTCCACGTCCCCTCGGTGTACTCGGGGATGTGGGCACCGAGCAGCCACGCCTCGCCGTCCTGGATGACCCCGTAGGCGTCGACCAGGGACGCCCGGCCCTGCCGGAGCGACTTCACCTCGGTGCCGGTCAGCACCAGTCCCGCCTCGTGAGTCTCGAGGATCTCGTAGTCGTGCCGCGCCTTCTTGTTCTGCGCGATCGTCTTGCCGCGGCCGGTCTCGCGACCGGACGGCTTGTGCTCCATCACGGGCGCATCACCCACGCCCCCCGGTGTCGACCTGCAGACCGACGAGGACCTCCATCGCGCGGTGCAGCGCGACGCGGGTGTCGTTGCTGACCACATCGATGTCGGGCTCGATCCCCACGCCGTCGATCGACCGCCCCGAGGGCAGGTTGTAGCGCGCCACCGTGAGGGCGAGCGAGGACCCGTCCGAGAGGGGCTTGGGCTCCTGGACGGTGCCCTTGCCGAACGTGCGGGAGCCCACCACGACCGCGCGGCCGCGGTCCTGCAGTGCGCCGGTGACGACCTCCGCGGCGCTGGCGGTGCCGCCGTCGACGATCACCACGAGCGGGACGGACGTGTTACCGGCCCCCACGGCGTCCAGGCGGGTGGGGGCGGCGTCGCGCCGGGTGTAGGTCACGACGGTCCCGCCGTCGAGGAAGGCGCTCGCCGTCTCCACCGCTTCGGTCAGCAGGCCACCCGGGTCACCGCGCAGGTCGAGCACGACGCCCTGCACGTGGCGCGCCACCAGCCGGGCCAGAGCGTCGCGCACCTGACGCCCGGTGCCGCGCGAGAAGCTGGGCACCGTGATGCGGCCGATCGTCGTGGACAGCATCGCGGACGTGACCTCGAGCGCGGGCACCTCCGCCCGGGTCAGCATCAGCGCGCGGTCAGCGGTGCCGCGGTGGAGCACCAGCCGGACCGTCGTACCCGGGTTGCCGCGCAGCGCGCTCGCGACGTCGGCCGCCGACAGGCCGGTCGTGACGCGCCCGTCGACGCTGCGCAGGACGTCACCGACAGCCACCCCGGCGCGGTAGGCGGGGCTGTCCGCCGCCACCTGGGAAACGACGAGCGAGGTGCCGGCCCGGCGCAGCCAGATGCCGACTCCGGCGTACGCGCCGTTCGCCGAGTCGCCCTCGGCCCAGCTCCCCCAGTGGTCGCCGGCGGTGGCGAGCATCGCCTTGATCGCGGCCGCGTCGAGCGCGGCCTTGTCGACCGGCAGCAAGGAGGCCCCGGCGATCTGGGCTGCCGCGTCGTCCAGGACCCCCGTCTTGGCTGCCGCGTCGTGATCGGGCGTGCTGCCGGCACCGGCGACGACGCCCAGCGTGAAGGCGCCCGACAGCAACACGACGGCCCCGGCGGCAACGGCCGTGCGGCGGATCAGCGTGCGGTGCTCCCGGAAGCGGGCCATTCGACCAGCATAGGGACGTTCCTCAGACCCGCAGGTGCCGTTGGATCGCGAAGAACGACGAGAGCGTCGACAGCACGATGCCGATGAGGAACAGCACGGGGAAGATGTGGATGACGTCCGCCCAGCTCACCCAACGGGCGAACTTGAGGTTGGGGGCCAGCACCTGGTCGACCAGGTACGCCTTGCCGATCGACACCAGTCCGGCAGCGATCGCGGCCCCGATGACTCCTGCCAAGGCGCCCTCGAGCAGGAACGGCAGCCGGATGTAGAGGTTGCTCGCGCCCACGAGCCGCATGATCCCGGTCTCCCGCCGTCGGCTGAACGCCGCGACCCGGATGGCGTTGAAGATGAGCAGGACCGAGGCGACGACCACGAACCCAGCGACGACGAAGGCCGAGGTGCCGATGCCGTTGAAGAGGCTGAACACGGGCTTGAGGCCCTTGCTCACATCAGTGACCGCGTCGACCCCAGGCATGTCCTGGAACTCGCTCTGGATGACGTCGAACTTCTTCGGGTCCTTGAGCTTCACGCGGTACGAGGGCGGCAGCGCGTCCGGGCTGACGTTCTTGGTGAGGTCCGGCGAGTCCTTGAACAGGTCCTTGAAGTGCTTGTAGGCGTCCGCCTTGGACTCGTAGTACACCTTCTGCACCACGGGGTTCGCGTACAGCGCCGTCTGGATCGCGGACTGCTGGTCCTGCGAGACGGCAGTCTTGTGGCACTGGCCGGTGTCGCTCACCGGGTCGCAGAGGAAGATCGTCACCTCGATCTTGCCGTACCAGAAGTCCTTCATCTCGCTGACCTGCTTGCGCATCAGCATGGCTGATCCGACAAGGGCGAGGCTCAGAGCTGTGGTGATGACGAGGGCGATGGTCATGGTCAGGTTGCGTCGGAGACCGATGAAGATCTCGCTGAGGACGAACTGCGCGCGCACAGTGTTTCCTTCGGCAGTCAGGCGCCGTAGCCGTAGACCCCGCGGGACTGGTCTCGGACGACCTTGCCCTGCGAGAGCTCCACGACCCGACGGCGCATGGAGTCGACGATGGCGGAGTCGTGCGTCGCCATGACGACCGTGGTCCCGGTGCGGTTGATGCGGTCGAGCAGCTTCATGATGCCGACTGATGTCTGTGGATCGAGGTTGCCGGTCGGCTCGTCGGCGATGAGGATCATCGGCCGGTTGACGAACGCGCGGGCCACGGCGACGCGCTGCTGCTCACCGCCGGACAGCTCGTCCGGCATGCGCTGCGCCTTGCCGTCGAGCCCGACCAGGTCGAGCACCTCCGGGACGACCTTGTCGATCGTGCCCTGCGGCTTGCCGATCACCTCGAGGGCGAAGGCGACGTTCTGGAAGACCGTCTTGTTCGGCAGCAGGCGGAAGTCCTGGAAGACGCAGCCGATCGAGCGGCGCAGGGCCGGCACCTTCCAGCTGGACAGCGTGGACAGGTCCTTGCCCGCCACGTGCACGCGTCCGGCGCTGGGGACCTCCTCCTTGAGGATGAGGCGCAGGAACGTCGACTTGCCCGAACCGCTCGAGCCGACGAGGAAGACGAACTCCCCCTTGTCGATGTCGACGTCGACGTCGTCCAGGGCCGGACGGGTGCTCGTCGGGTAGTTCTTGACCACCCTTTCCATGCGGATCACCCGTCCACTGTAGGTGGGCTCCGCTCCAGGGAGCGGGACGTCGTGCCGACAGGTAACGTGGCCAGTCCGAGGAGGAGAGCATGAGCTACGACCTGGTCTGCGCGAACTGCTCCGGGCTGGTCGAGCTCGGCCGTTGCAGCGTGTGCCGCGCCTCCCGCGAGCAGTTGCGCGCTCAGCGTGCACTGCCCGCCAGCTGGCTTCTCCTCGCCGCCGCGCTGCTCGGTCTGCTGTTCCTGTTCGCCCGCTGAGCCCACTGGGCCCACTGTCTGATCCCCTTCAGGGGCCGCTCAGGTCAGTCCTCGTCCTTGGTGCGCCGCCAGCGGATCGCGGCCTCGATGAGCTCGTCGATCTCCCCGTCCAGAACGCCCTGCGTGTTGGAGGTCTCCACGCCCGTGCGCAGGTCCTTGACCATCTGGTAGGGGTGCAGCACGTAGTTGCGGATCTGGGAGCCCATCGCGTTGGCCTGCTTGCCGCCGCGGATGGCGTCCATCTCGGCGAGCTCCTCCTCGCGCTTGCGCTCGAGGAGCTTGGTCTGCAGCACGACCATGGCAGCGGCGCGGTTCTGGATCTGTGAGCGCTCGTTCTGGCAGGACACGACGATGTTGGTCGGCAGGTGCGTGATGCGGACCGCCGAGTCGGTCGTGTTGACGCCCTGGCCGCCGGGGCCGCTCGACCGGAAGACGTCGACCCGAAGGTCCTTCTCGTCGATGTCGATGAAGTCAGCGGTCTCGACGACGGGAGTGACGTCGACGGCTGCGAAGGTCGTCTGCCGACGGTTCTGGTTGTCGAACGGGCTGATCCGCACGAGGCGGTGCACGCCGTGCTCGCCCGCGAGGGTGCCGTAGGCGTAGGGGACCTTCACCTCGAAGACGACGCTCTTCACGCCTGCCTCCTCGGCCTCCTGGTACTCGTAGACGTCGAGCGGGTAGCCGTGCCGCTCGGCCCAGCGGTAGTACATCCGCCAGAGCATGAAGGCCCAGTCCTGCGCCTCGGTGCCGCCCTGGCCAGGGCTGATCTGCACGAGGGCGTGCCGCATGTCGTACTCGCCTGACAGCAAGGTCCGGACCTCGAAGGACCCGATCTCCCTGGTGAGCGCCGCCAGCTCGTTGTCGGCCTCGAGCTCGGTCCCCGCGTCGGACTCCTCGGCCGCCATCACGTAGAGGACGGCCAGGTCGTCGAGGCGCGAGCGGTAGCTCTCGAGCCGCTTGAGATCGGCCTGGACGACGGACAGCTGGCCCGTGATCCGCTGAGCCTTCTCCTGGTCGTCCCAGAGGCCCGGCATCGCAGCCTGCTCCTCGAGGTCGACCGCCTCCTGCCGCAGCTTCGGCAGGTCGAGGACCTTCTCGATGCTGGTCAGGGTGGCGTCGAGGGCCTTGAGGTCGGAGGAACGGTCGGCGGCCACGATCGACCAGCCTAGTCGCGGCGCGCGCTCCTCCGGATCGACAGCACCTGGCCGGGACGGGCGTCGGCGGCGGCCGCTTCGGACGCCCGCGGCGCAGGGAGGGCACGCAGCTGGTGCAGCCGCGACGCGCCCAGCCAGCCGATGAGCTCCTCACCGCGCATCGGACGCGCCAGGTGGTAGCCCTGGAGGAGGTCACAGCCGAGCTCGCGAAGCCGGGCCTCGCTGCGCTCGTCCTCGACGCCCTCAGCGATCACCTCCAGCCGCAGCGTGTGCGCGAGGCCGATGATCGCCTCGACGATCGCGGCGTCGTCGGCGTCTTCGGCGAGGTCACGGACGAAGGACTTGTCCACCTTGACCTCGGACACCGGGAGCTGCTTGAGGTACGCGAGGGACGAGTAGCCGGTACCGAAGTCGTCGATGGACAGCCGCGTCCCGAGCGCCGAGAGCCCGCGGACGACCTCGGCCGTGCGCGTCGGGTCGCTCATCAGGTGGCTCTCGGTGATCTCGAGCGTCAGCTGGCCGGCCGGGACGCCGTGCCGCTGCAGCAGCTCCTGCACCGTGCCCACCAGGTCGGGTTCCATCAGGTTGCGGACGGAGAGGTTCACAGACACCGACAGCGGTGTGCCGCCGGCCGCCCAGCGGGCCCGGTCGCTCAGCGCAGCGTCGAGCACGAAGCGGGTCAGCTCGCGGATCTGCCCGGTCTGCTCGGCGATGCTGATGAAGTCGTCGGGGGGCACGGTGCCGTAGACGGGGTGCTCCCAGCGGACGAGCGCCTCCACGCCGACGACGACGCCGTCGGAGAGGCGCGCCTGCGGCTGGTAGCGCAGGCTCATCTGCCCCTGCTCGATCGCCGCGCGCAAGCCGCTGGCCAGCGCGAGCCGGCGCGGCGAGTAGCCGTCGAGCTCGTCGAGGTACAGGTGCACGCCGGTGTAGTGCTGCTTGGCCGCGTACATCGCGACGTCGGCGCGCTGGAGGAGCAGGGTCGCCTCCTGGTCGTTGCCCGGGCGACCGGCCGGCACGTGCACCACACCGATGCTGGCCGCCACCTCCATCTCGACACCGTGCAGGCGCATCGGCTCGTTCAGCGCCCGCTGCAGCCGCTCTGCGGTGGTGACCGCCGCGTCCTGGTCCAGGCCGGTCATGAGCACGGCGAACTCGTCGCCGCCGAGCCGCGCGAGCAGGTCGCGCTGCCGCATCTGCCGGCGCAGGCGAAGGCCGATCTCCTGCAGCAGCAGGTCGCCGTGGTGGTGGCCGAGAGTGTCGTTGACCTCCTTGAACCGGTCGAGGTCCATCAGCAGCACGGCAACGCCCTCACCGGTACGGCGAAGGGCCTGGGTCAGCTGGTCCTGGAACCGCGCCCGGTTGGCGAGCCCGGTCAACGAGTCGTGCATCGACTCGTGGTCCAGCCGCTCGACCAGCCGTGAGTTGGCGAGGGCCGCCACCGCGTGGGTCGTCAGGGCCTGCAGCAGCAGCGCGTCGTCCTTGCCGAAGGTGGTCACCTCGCCGAGCCGATCGGTGAGCACGAGTGCGCCGTGCAGGTCCTGCTCGCCGGACAGCGGGGCGATGACGGCGTCCTTGGCGTCGAGCCAGCGCAGCAGATCGACGCTGCCCTCGTCACGCGAGCCGTGCCGCAGCACCACGGCCTCGTCGCCCTGCATCACCTC
The DNA here is from genome assembly GCA_025965935.1 of Frankiales bacterium. Lineage (GTDB taxonomy): Bacteria > Actinomycetota > Actinomycetes > Mycobacteriales > SCTD01 > RYN-111. The sequence continues at coordinate 20,620 of JAOPVZ010000014.1, forward strand.
TGAGAGCAGCGGCGGGACCTTGCGCACGTCGACCTGCATCGTGCGGTTGCGACCCTCTTCGCTGCGCACGGTCAGCGACAGCTGCCCGGTCTCGGGGTCGTGCTGGTAGAGCAAGGCCTTCTCGGCCCGCAGCAGCTCGGTGACCCGACGCAGCACGATGCCGATGACGGGGTCGCTGTGAGAGATCCGCCCGAGCTCCGCGGCGAACTCGTACATCACCTGCACGTTCGCGTGCTGCGCCCGCAGAATCCCGAAGTGGTGGAAGCCAAACAGGTACAGCGCCACCACCAGCGCGATCGGCACGAGCAGCCAGGCCGACTGGGCCATCGCCCCGACGCAGATCAGAGCTGCCGTGGCGCAGCCCAGGGCACCGAGCACGCACGTCTGCACGAACTTCAGCGCACGGGTGAGGTCGAGCTCGAAGCTGGTGGCGGCGATGACCACGTTGACGGCCAGGCTGTCGACGAGCGAGGCGGCGAGCGCCGCGGCGAGCGCGGGCACGACCATCCGCGGGGTCCCGCCGTTGAGCGATCCGCCGAGTGTCTGGAAGACCAGGCTGGCGACCGCGACGTCCAGCACCCACAGGCTGAGGTTGAACGCGAGCTTCAGCGGTCGCTGCTTGCGCACCAGCACCAGCACCACACCGCCGCCGAGCAACCGCGCGAGCGGGAGCTGCGGCATCGGTAGGAAGAACAGCGAGACCGTCAGCGTGAGCTCGGCCAGCGACACCGAGTGGGCGTTCTTGCCCAGCTCGACGTGCATGACGACCGCCTCGGTCACCGCGAAGGCGACCGTGGCGATCAGGAAGGGCGCCGCGAAGGCGCCGATCCCGTGGTCAGCGAACCCGAGGACGGCCAGGTTGATCCAGAGCCCGCCGGCCAGGGCCGCCGCGACCAGCAGGCCGACCGCCCGGGAGGGGTGCCGTGCGGGCTGGGTCACCGCCGGTCACACCACGGGCTCAGGTCCATGTCGCACCCAGCCAGTCGTTGCCGGACCAGGTGCTCCCGGTCCAGGTCGAGCCGGACCACGTGCTGCCCGACCAAGTGGAGCCGGACCAAGTGGAGCCGGACCAGGTGCTGCCGGACCAGGTGCTGCCCGACCAAGTGCTGCCGGACCAGGTCGAGCCGGACCAGGTGCTGCCCGACCAGGTCGAGCCGTTGAACACGCCACCGTTCCAGGCGCTCGCGGAGTTCTCCAGCGCGGCGATCGCGGCGGAGTTCCAGGCGTGGCCGAAGATGTCCTGCTCGCCGGTGAGCGCGACGCCCCCGAGAGAGACGTGGCTGGTGCCGCGAGCCTGCTCGAGTGAGCCGCCGCCGTCCGAAGCGGCCCAGAACTGGCGCACCCAGCCGGGCATCGGCATGCCGAGCGCGGCCGGCAGCTGCACGAGCCCGGACCCGACGAAGTTCGTCTTCGTGGTGGCGATCCGCGTCGCGGACAGCGTCAGGATCGCCTTCACCTGGTCGGGGGTGAGCCCGGGCCGCGCGCTGAGCAGGTCAGCGACCACGCCCGACACGACAGCAGTGGCCTGGGAGGTGCCGGATCCACGGAGGAACCGGTTGCCGAGAACCGCGGCGGGATAGGCGTTCGCCAGGAAGGAACCAGGGGACAGCAGTCCCATGACGTAGGTACCGGGCGCCACCACGTCCGCGTGCCGGTAGCCGGTGCCACGCTGGGAGAACGGCGCCACGACGTCGTCGTCGCTGGACACGGTGCCCATCGGGTCCTCCGCGCCGACGGCGAGCAGGTAGGGGTCGCTGGCGGGGTTGGCCACGTTGGGGGTCGTGGTGCCGTCGTTGCCCACGGCGACGACGACGACGATCCCGTGCTTCCACGCCTGCTCGGCGGCGTGCGCCAGCGGGTCGAGCTGGTAGGGCTGAACGGCGTTGGTGCCGAGCGACAGGTTGAGCACGCGGATGTTCATGCCGTCGTCGTGGGCGTGCTGGGTGACCCAGTCGATCCCCGCGATCATCTGCGAGACGTCGGTGGCGCCGTTGGACGCGCCGACCTTGACGCTGACCAGCCGCGCATCGGGAGCGATGCCCTTGTACCCGTCAGCCGTGCCGTCGTTGCCCGCGATGATGCCGGCGATGGCCGTGCCGTGGCCGTAGCCGTCCCAGTGCGCCGTGGCAGGGTCCTGCGAGTCGAAGGACAGGTCGGGTCCGTACACCAGCTTGTTCGGACCGTTGAGGCCCGGCACAGGGGTGACACCGGTGTCCACCATGGCGACGTCGACGCCGTGGCCGGTCGCTCCTGCGGCCCAGGCGGCGGGGGCACCCACCACCTGGCCGACCGCGGCCATGTCCGGCAGGGGCGTCCCGGCTGCGGCCGCGGAGCTCGGGATCAGCAGCCCAGCGGCCGCCGAGGCGACGGCAGCGGCCACCACGGTCATCCGGAGCGTGGTTGCACGACGCGCCACGAGCTTCCCCCTACTCTCTGTAATCACGTAGTAACGCATCGCAGCATGACGAAGTCCTTAGCCAGGGCACATGGTCATTGCGGGTGGTTGGCCCTACGGGCGAGGGACTAGACGGGGGCCAGAAAGAAGTACCCGATGTCTTGGTTCGTCCCGTAGCAGCGGGCAGTGAAGCCGGGCTGCGACGACCTCAGGAGGTAACGCCTACGCCCCCAAGAGGGCACTTCACCGACCCTGGATGCATGGCCAGTCCAACGTCCTTCGCGGCCCATGACCCGGCCGGCGCACGCGGCAGCTCGATGTCGCACGACGTCGGGCCCCTGGCCCCCGTCCACGACCGGCTCACCGGGCTTCCCGACCGGAGCGTGGCGATGCACCGGCTCGAGCAGGTGCTCGCGGGCGGCGAGGACCAGGAGCAGCGCTGCGCCCTCCTGCTCGTCGACCTCGACCACTTCAAGGCGATCAACGAGGCCTACGGGCAGTCGGCCGGCGACCAGGTACTGCAATGGGCGGCGGCCGTGCTGTCGGACGTCGTGCGGCCGGAAGACGCCGTCGGCCGCTTCGGTCCTGACCAGTTCGCCGTCATCGTCGACGACCTCCCTGATTCGCAGGCCGCCCAGGCGCTGGGCCAGCGGATCACCACTGCACTCAACGCGGGCGTGGTGCTGGAGGACGGCTCGACCGTCCGTGTCTCGACCTGCGTCGGGCTGGCGCAGGACCAGACAGAGGCCGGCTCCTCCGGTGCTGAGGCCTTGCTGTCTGCGGCGGAGGGCGCACTGTCGCGGGCCAAGCTGCGCGGCCGCGGGCACTACGTCTGCCATGACGGCGCGTTCGAGCACAACCTGGGTGCGGAGCTCGCCGTGGCCGTCGCAGCCGAGCAGCTCACGGTCCACTACCAGCCGATCGTGGACCTGCGCACCGGGCACATCACCGGCTTCGAGGCACTGGTCCGCTGGCCGCACCCTCAGCTCGGTCTGGTGCCTCCGGACACCTTCCTGCCGATCGCCCGGTCACTGGACCTGCACGAGAGCATCGACCGGTGGGTCCTGCGGCAGGCCTGCGCGGCCGCCCGCACCTGGTTCGACGAGCCAGACGCCCGTCCGACCACAGTCGCGGTGAACGTGCCCGCCGACCGACTGCTCTCCCCCGGCTTCGTCGAAGACGTCAGGGAGGCTCTCGCCACGGCCGGCCTCCCGCCGTACTGCCTGGTGCTGGAGCTCACGGAGACGACCGTCGTCACCGACCGGGCCATCGCGGCCGACGTGCTGGACGAGCTTCGTCAGCTCGGGATCAAGGTCGCCATCGACGACTTCGGGACCGGGTACTCCTCGATGCTCCGGTTGCGACAGCTGCCGTTCACCAAGCTGAAGATCGACCGGGAGTTCGTGCAGGCGCTCCCGTCGAGCGCCGAGGATCTCGCCATCTGCGCCACGGTCATCAACCTCGCGAACCGGCTGGACGTCCGGTCGATCGCCGAGGGAGTCGAGACCTCGGAGCAAGCATCCGCGCTCGCCGCGCTCGGTTGCGAGTACGGACAGGGCTTCCTCTGGAGACCAGCCGTCGATGCCGACGCCGCCCTCGCGCTCCTGGGTTCCCAGCCCTGGCGGGCCTGCCGGAGGACGCCGGACCATCAGCTGACCCCACGGGCAGGGCGGCTCCGCCGAGAAGGTGCCTCCCTGCGCCGGCTGGCCGCCCGGCTCCGGCATCGCTCGCTGGCACGACTGCTGGACCCGACACCCTGCGACGCGCCGAGGTCTCCCGCCAGCCGCCGTGCGTGGAGGAGACCGTTACGGATGGCACCTGCACGGGCCGGCCGGTGAGGTCAGCGGGTCAGCGCGGGCGCAACAGCTCGAGCAGCTCGATCTGCGAGCGGACACCGAACTTGCGATAGACCGCGGTCAGGTGGTTGCGGACCGTGCTCTGGCTGAGGAACAGCTCGCGGGCGATGACCGCGACGCGCTGGGCGCCGACCAGGCGCGCGACGATCTCGCGCTCGCGGTCGGTGAGAGTGGCCAGCGCAGGGCGCTGCTGGACGGTGGGCAGCCGATCGATCCAGGAGGCCACGGTGGCGGTGTGGAGGCTCGCGGTGCCGCCCGGGACGACGGCGAACCCGCTGCTCGGGTCAACCACCCAGGTGCTGTCTCGCTGCTCAGTCTCCTGCCGCACCAGCGACAGCGCGAACGCGAAGCCGGCTGGTTCACCGGCTGAGGCGACCTCCTGGCTGAGGGACTGCAGCGCGATGCGTCCCTGCTGCCACCCGCCCTGCCGGCTGCGCAGTCGCGCGCGTCCGGTCACCGTCGCAGCGCGGGTGCCGCAGTGCGCGGCGAGCAGCATGACGACGCCCGCATCCTCGGCGTGGATGACCTCGAGCAGGCTGCGACCCAGCAGGCCGTGCGCGGGCTCGGGCAGCAGGCCGGCGTGGTCGCTGACGATGCGGTCGACCACGCCGTCGGCGGTCATGGTGCCCATCACAGGAGCGATGAGGTCGCGTCCGGAGTCGGGTGGTCCACCCAGGCAGGAAGAAGAGCTCGTCGGCAAGACAGTCACCACGGCCAGGCGATCGGGTCCCCCGGTGTCGCAGGCGTCGACGCGCACGTCGATGGTGACCGGGCCTCCCGACGGACGAGGCAGCGTGACCCGACGCGTGTAGCCGTCGAGGCTGCCGCTCGCGAGCATCGCCAACGACGTCCTGGTCGCCTCAGGATCCTCGGTGAACTCCGGAGCACTGGTCGCCAGGGCCTCGTCCCGGGTGCGGCCGAGCAGCTCGGCCATCGGATCGCTGATCTCCAGGGCCTGTCCACCGGGCAGCTCCAGCAGCAGCATGGCCAGCGACGCCCGCCGGACGTACCCACCGAGGCGCCGACGGCTGCGCTGCAGCACGCGCTGGTCGAGCGCACTGCTCATGTCGCTCTCGGGTCAGGACAGACCGCGATGGTCATGCTGGAGGGCCGGATGACGGTGTGCAGGTCCCACGCCTGGCCGCACTTCCGGCACAGATCACGCGACGGGTCCTCGCTCAGGGTGGAGGGGCCGTTGATGTCGCCGATCTGGGCGGGGCCCATCAACGCGAGCAGCAGACGCTCCCATCGGCTCGGGCCCGCCATGCTTTCACCTCAGCACTTCGTGTTCTATCCCTTTGTGTACGAACAATCGTACACGAAGGGATCGTGCGCTATCCTGTCGCCGTGATGGCGAGGAGCCGGCAGGCCGACTTGGGCGACGATCCGCTGCAACTCGATCGTCAGGTGTGCTTCGCCCTCGCAGTCGCCTCAAGAACCGTGGTCTCCCTCTACCGGCCGCTGCTGGAGCCGCTGGGCCTGACCCATCCGCAGTACCTCGTGATGCTCGCGCTGTGGGAGCGCTCCCCTCGCTCGGTGAAGGACGTCTCGGCAGCGATCGAGCTGGACTCCGCCACGCTGTCGCCACTGCTGAAGCGCCTGGAGGCGGTCGGGTACGTGACGCGGACCCGCAACCCGGCCGACGAGCGGCAGCTGACCCTCGAGCTCACTCCTGCCGGAAAGGCACTGCGGCGACGGGCCCTCGCCATCCCGTACGCCGTGGTGGAGCGGCTCGGCATCGACGTCGACGATCTGCTTGACCTGCACGCGCGCTTGACCGTGGTCATCGCTGCTGCGACGCGGGCCAACCAGCTCAACGGCTCCCGGCCCGGGTAGCGCTCATGCTCGCGGCGACGACAGGGATACGGTCGCCGCCGCGGCTACCACTCACGTTACGGACGATGGGCGCTCGTGAGCCGCTTCTCCGCGAAGTCAGGAGGTTCCGCCCAGGCGATCAGGCGATCCGATCAGGCAGCTGCGGTGCCCGTGGCCGGATCGACACCCATGGCAGCGAGGACCTTCTCCACCACGACGCTGTCGGCAGTCCTGCCGGTGCGGCGCAGCACCCGCGCCAGCAAGATCAGCAGCTCTGGATCGGTCGGCTCCGCGTCGAGCAGGCTCCGCAGCAGGCTCTCCGCCCGGCCTAGCGCGGCGAAGTCGAACAAGGCTCGCGCCAGCAGTCGCCTCAGCGCCCGGTCACCCGGCGCCTCCCGCATGGCGTAGTCCAGCGTCGCAACCGCTTCGCGAGGGTTGCCAGCGTCCAGGTACTCCTGCGCCAGTCGGTGGAGCTCGTAGGTGTCGCCGTTCATGAGCGCACGAACGTCCCCGCAGTCACCACCATTCCGGTGACCGTCGAGCGGCCGGTTCGCGGAGACTTGGGAACTTCGGGAACCGGGCGGAAACAATGCCGCCCTAGGGTCCGCGAGCAAGCCGTTCCGACGCTCGTTGAGGTCGGCACCATGGAGGGAGAGGCTGTGCAGTCGCGACCGTTACGACCGGGACCCGCACCTGCGAAGGGGTTGCGGGCGCTCCACACCGCCCGGGACCGACCCTGGACGGGCGGCGACGGCCGCCGCCGCGCGGACGAGGCCCGACGGGTCCGGGACGTGCTGCGGCAGGAGCTGCTGGCCGCGCCCCCGGCGTACCGGCTGCCGAGCGAGGAGCAGCTGACCGAGACCTTCCGGGTCAGCCGCAACACCGTTCGGATGGCTCTGGACCTCCTGCGCGACGAAGGGCTTCTCGAGCGCGTGCAGGGGGCCGGCACCTTCACCAGGGCCAGGCACGCCCGGCACCGGCTCGACCTCAGCCTCGACATGCGCACCACCCTGCACGGGCGCCCCTCTCTGGAGTACTCGGTGCTGATCGCGGAGCGCCGACCGGCACCGGCACCCTTGGTACGGGCGCTTCGCCTGCAACCTGACGAGGAAGTGGTGCTCGTCGAGCGGGTCGCCGTGCTCGACTCGGTGCCGCTGCTCATCTGCACCAGCTGGTTCCCGGCGCGGCTCGCGGCGGCGATCCTCGACCACGACCTGACCGGCGAGCTGTCGAGCCTGCTCGGTTCGATCGGTCTACCGGTGCGGGCAGGAGAGTTCTCGGTCGAGGCGGTGCGGGCGGACGGCGGAGCCATCGCCCTGCTCGGGCTGTGGGTCGGTGCTCCAGTGCTGCGGCTGACGTTCGTCTCGGACCTCGTCGACGGGACGCCTGTCGAGGTCAGCTTCCTGCACTGCCGGGGCGATCGGTTGGAGCTGGTGCCACAGCTGATGCAGTTCGAGACGTCGCGGGCAGACTCAGCCTGAGGCCGGACCGGTGGCGGATCTTTCGCCATCCCGCAGCCGGCACCTGGCTGCCGCTGGCTTAACCCTGCCGACCCCAAGGCGACCTTGCCCGACAAGGTGCGTGCCCGAGCGTGTGGTCCATGGGCACGCCGTCGCGCTTTCACGTCGTCGTTGCCGTGACGGGCGTGGCGTTCGGCATGACCTTTCCCTATGTGCCGCTGCTCGCGGGTCAGCTCGGCGCGGCAGCCGGGCTGGCCGGGCTGATCACGGCGGCGAACGCGCCCGCGGTGCTGGCCGTCGACGTGTTCGGCACGGGCATCCTGCCGCACCTAGGAGGACGGGCCGTCCTGGTCGCCGGGCTCGTCTCCTTCGGGCTCGGTTCCGCTCTGGCGGCGTGCCCGTTCGGGCTCGGGGTGCTGCTGGTCTCCCGGCTGCTGGAAGGCATCGGCCTGGCGCTGTTCATGTCCGGCGCGCTCTACCTCGTCGTACGCACGACCGACGCAGCCGGCCGGGCTCGGGCACTCGGCCGCTTCAACGCCCACTGGTTCCTGGGCATCGCCGTCGGCCCGCTGCTCGGAGGGCTCATCGCGCAGACCTCCACCGGGGCGACCGGCTACCGCCGAGCCTTCGCAGCCTGCGCGGTCGTCAGCTTCACCGCCGCCTTGCTCACCCGGGTCGCCATCGACCCGTACCCCAGCAGCGGTTCCCTGACGTTCACGCTGCCTGACCTGCGAGGGCTCCGGGACCCGCGACTGTCCGGCGCCGTGCTCCTCGGCGGTTTCGGCGAGGCCGTACGCGACAGCCTCGCGGGCATCCTGCTCCCCCTCGCTGCCGTCTCCGCCGGCCTCACGAACGCCGCCATCGGCATCGTCCTCACAGCCCTGGCTGTGGCGGACGTCATCAGCATGCAGCTCAGCGGCGTCCTCGCCGACCGCTACGGGCGCTCGAGACCCCTCATCGTGACCCTCGTCGTGGCCGCGGGCTTCTCGTTCTACGCCGCGACAGCGGACAGCACCGAAGACCTGCTCGTCATCGCGGTCGCTCTCGGCCTGACCCTCGGGTCGGCCTGGATCATCCCGCCGGTCATGGTCGTCGACCTCGCGGGCGGGGACTCCGACGACGGCGACCTGCACACTCGCCGGGCGGTCGCGGCCTACCGCATCTGCGCGGACATCGGTCTGTTCGTGGGCCTGTTCGGCGGCGGCCTGGTGGTCGGTTGGGTCGGTGCCCTGCCCGCGTTCGTGGTCTTCGGCGGGTTTCTTCTCGCCGGCGCCCTGCTGACTGCCGCCATCGGCGACACCCGACGCACTGCGTTGGCACCCGCCTCGGTCCCGGCCGAGCTCTGATCCCCGCCCGCCCGGGCGGTACGACACCGACAGGAGATCGCATGCAGTCGAGTTCCATCCCCGTCACCACCGCACCCACAGAGGAGACACTCACGATGCTGCGTGCCATGGCGGCGCGACGCGACCTGACCCTCACCGAGGAAGCGCTGGCCGCCGCCGCGACCCTGGACGCCTGGTTGGCGCCGCACCAGCTCCAGCTGCGCGAGCAGGAGCTGTCGTTCCTGCAGCTGGTCGAGCCCTCCAACACCTTCCAGTGGCTCGAGCAGGGCGGCCGCTCCGTGGCCCCGGCCGGGGAGGTCTGACGTGACCGAGCTGTGCAGCCTCACAGCGACAGAGCTCCTGGAGCTCTACCGCGCCGGCAAGGCGTCGCCCAGCGAGGCAGTCGAGTCCTGCCTGGCCCAGATCGACCGGCTCGAGCCGCAGCTCAACGCTGTGCTGACCCTGCTGGCGGAACGCGCTCGCGAGCAGGCTCGGGCCTCCGACGAGCGCTGGCTCGGGGGTACGGCCCGCCCCCTGGAAGGGGTGCCGTACCTGCTGAAGGACATCGTCGCCACTGCCGGCATCCGCACGACTGGGGGCTCGGCGATCTACCGCGACTGGGTGCCGACGGAGTCGGCGGCGCTCGCGCAGCGCCTCGAGGCGGCCGGCGGCACGTTGCTCGCCAAGGTCCAGACGATGGAGTTCGCCTATGGGCACGAGGTCAACACGACCTGGGGGCCGATGCCCAACCCGTGGGACCTGGACCGCACGACGGGTGGGTCCTCCTCCGGCACCGGCGCCGGTGTCTCGGCCCGGTACGCGCCGATCGGGATCGGCACGGACACCGGCGGCTCGATCCGGGACCCGTCCAGCTTCTGCAACCTCACCGGCATCAAGCCCACCTACGGCCGGGTGCCGAGGCACGGCGTCATGCCGTTGGCGTGGAGCCTCGACCATGCCGGTCCGATGACCCGCGACGTCCGCGACGCGGCCCTCATGCTCGAGGTCATCGCGGGTCACCACCCGGGCGATCCCATGTCGTCCCGCCAGCCGGTTCCGTCGTACTCCTCCGCCCTGGCTGATGCCGATGCGTCAGGACTGCGGGTCGGAGTGCCGACCGACTGGTTCTGGGACATCGTCGATCCCGAGGTGAAGGTGGCTGCTGATCGCCTCATCAGCGAGCTGGAAGCGGCGGGTGCTGTCATCAAGCCGGTGGCCCTGCCGCATGCGCACCTGTCGGACGCCATTGGGTGGACCGTCATGCTGGCGGAGTTCGGGTCGCTGCACGAGGTCACGTTCGACCGGCTCAGCGAGTACGACACCGGCAACATCGACGCGCTGCCGGCGGCCCAGTTCGTCTCCGCATCCGACTACCTGCGGGCACAACGGCTTCGCAACCTCGTGCAGCGGGACTTCGAGGCGGCGTTCGAGGACGTCGACGTCCTGGTGGTGCCTGGCTCGATCTCGGTGGCACCGCGCTTCGACGAGATGGGCATGACGCTCGACGGCACCTTCTACGGCTACATCGAGCACTACCTGAGGACGATGTTCGTCTTCAACGTGACCGGGCTGCCGGCGCTGAGCATCCCGAGCGGTCTCAATGCCGCCGGATTGCCGATGGGCGTGCAGATCGTCGCGCGTCCCTTCGACGAGGCGAGTGCCTTCCGGGCCGCGCGGGTGGTGCAGAGCCGCACGGAGTTCCACTCCGCAGAGCCGGCGCTGGTGCGGGGCGCTTAGTCGCGGGACGTCAGCGCCACTTCGGGCGCGCTCACGACGGGAGGTGCCTCACCGGGCACCTCCCGTCGTCGTGCGGACCAGCTGGTGGCCAGCAGGACCAGCGCAAGGATCGTGGGCACCACTCCGGCGAGAGCGATGACCGACCTGGCCGAGGTGAACACCAGCAGAGCCGCGGCGAGGCCGGCACCGGCGCCGACCCCGAGTCGCAGGGAGGCGTACAGCAGCGCGAAGCCCTCCGCCCGGCGGTCGGTGTGCAGCGCCGCCTGGAGGGACTGCGACCAGAGCGCGTTCATGGGCGCGAGCGTCAGGCCGGATGCGAACAAGCTCAGCCCGATGCCGACCAGGGACGACACCCACACGAGCGGCAGCAGCACCAGCCCTTCCAGCAGGCACAGCAGCAGCGCGCCGAGCCGCCGGCGGTTGTCGAGGTGGCGTTCGGGCAGCCGCAGCATGAGGAGACCGGCCAGCACGCTGGCCAGCGCCGGCGCACCGGTGGACACGGCGGCTAGCTCCGCATGCAGGCCACGCGCGGCGAGCAAGGCCGGCATCGAGGTGTCGACGAGCGTGAGGCCGAGCGAGACCGCCAGCGCGAGGGCGTAGATCTCCCGCACCTCACGGATGCGCCAGGGCGAGCGCGACACCGGGCCGTTCTCGACCTGCGACCACTCCCGCGCCGGGAGCCTGGTCTGCGTGAAAGCCGACAGCGCGAGGCTGGCCGCGATGCAGGTCACCGACAGCACCGGGTCGACGGCCAGGGCGACGCCCATGACGATCAGCGGCCCCACAACCCAGTTGAGCTCGAGCACCACCGCGTTGACGGTGAGACCTCGTGACAGCTGGCCCGAGGCGAGGACGGCAGGCAGCCTGGCGAGGAAGCCGCCGGGCACCGCAGCGCCGAAGCAACCCGCCACGACGCCGGTCGCAGCGGTCAGCAGCAGCGGCGAGGAGATGGCCAGCTCCACGGCAAGCAGGCTGAAGCAGCCGGCGCAGACCAGCAGCTCCAGGGCGAGCGCCTGCGGACGGTCGCGTCGGTCGAGGACGGGACCGCGCCAGAGCGTGCCGAGGGCCTGACCGGTCGAGCACATCGCGGCCAGCAGGGCACCCGCGGCATAGGAGCCGAACGAGTGGCGCCCTGCCAGGATCAGGGCGAGCGGCGCCATGGTGACCGGCGCCCGGGACAGGCTGATGGCCAGCAGCCACCGGCGGAAGTGCCGGGTCGGCGGGGTGGTCGGGATCATGGGCAGCGTGGACACGCCTCATCGCTCCAGCACGGGCTCGGGCTCGGGAGTCGCCTTGATGATGAGGACGACACCGACCAGGACGGACAGTCCCGCGACCACCGTGCGGCTACCCGCGGGCTCCCCCAGGAGCACGGCACCGATCAGCAGGGCCACGACCGGGTTCACGTAGGACGCCGTCGCGACGAGCGTCGGCGAGGTCACCCGCACCAGCCACATCGAGATGGCGTACCCGGCCAGCGCCCCGATGAGGAAGGTCCAGGTCCACCCGAAGGCCGAGAGGCCCGTGACCTGCGAGGGCCGGAAGGACGACAGGTCACCGGTCGCGACGGCGAGGACGAAGGTGGCCAGGCCGCCCAGCAGCATCTGCAGCCCGGTAGCCACCAGCATGTCCGGGGCCTGCTCGGCCTTGGCCGCGTAGACCATCCCGAGCGCCCAAGCGGCTGAGCAGGCCACCACGACGAGGGCCCAGAACGGGTCCGCTCCCCCGCTGCCGCCCGCCGTGACGAGCAACCCGGTGCCGAGGAAGCCGACCACCAGCCCGGCCTGGGCGAGCGTCGGGATCCGCCGACCGAGCCAGAGCCGCTCCACCAGCGCGACGAACAGCGGCACCGTGGCCGCCAGCAGCGCGACGGTGCCCGAGGCGACGTGCCGCACCGACAGCACGATCCCGCTGGTGCCGAGGAGCACCCCGCAGAAGCCGAGCAGCACGGCCGCCTTCCAGTGCCCGCGCGTGAGACCCCGCAGCGGCCAGCGTCGACGGCCGGCAAGGAGCAGCAGCCCACCGGAGAGCGAGAAGCGGACCCCGGTCGCCAGGAGCGGCGGGATGGTGCGGGCGGACTCCGTCATCGCGGCGTAGACCGACCCCCAGCCGATCCACAGCACAACCAGCCCCAACCAGATCGAGAGCTGGAGGGGAATCCGCGTCGCCCTCGCAGGAGCGAGGTCAAGGTCCTGAGTAATGCGGGTACTCAAGCAGCCGGTGGGCCGCTGGGAGGCGATGCGCCGTAGCCGCGAAGTTACGCCAGCTCTCCTCGTCGCAGCCCGGTGTGATCAGGCAGATCCGCCACCGGTTTCCTTGCGTCGTCGAGGAAGTGCTGTACGTCTGCTGTGAGCTGTTCGCTGACCTCCAACTGCCCCGCAGGTGGCGGAAGTTCGGGGAGCCGGGCGCTCGCAGGCCGATGTGCGGTCGAGTGCAGGTGGCTTAACAGTTCGTTGACCTCAGCGGAAACCCCACCGACACCTGGGGCGCAAAGAGTCCACCTCATGAAGCGATACCTCGGGCAGCGGCTCCTGCTGACGGCGCCCATCCTCATCGGTGTCTCCATCATCGTGTTCTTCACGGTGCAGCTGGTCCCCGGAGATCCCATCTCCACGCTCGTCGGTGCGCACGCGACACCCGAGACGCGAACCCTCATGACGAAGCAGTACGGCTTGGACAAGCCGCTACCAGTTCAGTACGTCGTCTGGCTCGGACACGCGCTTCAGGGCAACCTCGGCGCCTCGATCAGCCAGCAGCGTGACGTCACCGGCATCGTCACCACTGCGTTCTCCAACACGCTGACGCTGACGGCCTTCGCAGCTCTGATCGCCGTGGTGCTCGGCGCGGTCCTCGCGATGACCATCACCTTCGGCCGCCGTCGCCTGTCGCGGATGCTGTCCTCGGTGGTGTCGCTGGCCTCGGTCTCGATGCCGCAGTACTCACTCGGCGTCATCTTCATCGTGGTCTTCGCCGCCGACCTCGCGTGGTTCCCGGCGGGCGGGATGCGGGACGTCCTGGAGCCTGGTTCGACCACGTCGCTGCTTCACCACCTGGTGCTTCCCGGGCTCACGGCGGCGGCCATTCCGACCGGCATCATCGCGCGGATGTTCTCCGCCACCTTGGCCGAGGAGAGCCAGGAGCCCTACGTCGAGAACCTGCGGGCACGGGGCCTGTCCGAGTGGACCGTCCGGCGCCACATCGTGCACGGCAGCCTGGCCTCGCTGCTCACCATTAGCGGCCTCCAGATCGGCTACCTGCTCGGCGGCGTGGTCTTCGTCGAGGTCGTGTTCGCCTGGCCCGGCATCGGTCAGCTGGTCTACCAGTCGATCTCCAAGCGGGACTACCCGGTGATCCAGGCCGGGGTGCTCGTCTCCGCACTGGCCTTCGTGGTCATCAACCTGGTGGTCGACGTGGCCCGCGCGGTGCTGGATCCGCGGGTCCGAGCATCGGGGGTGACGGCATGACATCGGCAGCCGTCCTGACCACCAGGTTCCGTGCCCGCCGGCGTCCGACCTGGGCGCTGTCCACGCAGGTGCTGCTGGCGCTGGTCGTGCTGCTCCTCGGCACGGTCTTCCTGGGAAGCGTCATCGCGCCGTACGGCGCCACGGACGGCGATCCGGCGAACCGGTTGCTCGGCTTCGGCTCCGCGGGGCACCTGCTCGGCACCGATGGGCAGGGCCGCGACATCCTGAGCCGCCTCATCCTCGGCACCCGGCTGTCGCTGCTGACCGGGATCATCCCGGTGCTGATCGCGGGGACGGTCGGGTCGGCAGTCGGCCTGTGCGCCGGCCTCGCCTCGCGCCTGGTGAACACCCTCATCATGAGGACCCTCGACGTCTTCTACAGCTTCCCCTCGATCCTGCTCGCCATCGGCGTCGCCGCGGCTCTCGGGCCGAGCATCAAGAACGCCATCATCGCGTTGTCGATCGTGCTCATCCCGCCGGTCGCCCGCATCGTCGAGGCGGAGGTCGTGGCGCTGCGCAGTGCGGCGTTCATGAAGGTCGCCGAGTGCAGCGGGGCCTCCCGCTTCCTCATCGCGGTGCGCCACGTGGTCCCGAACATCCGGGCACCACTGGTCGTCTACTGCACCACGCTGATCGGCCTGTCGATCGTGGACGCCGCCGGCCTGAGCTTCCTCGGACTCGGCGCATCGCCGCCGACCGCCGAGTGGGGCCTCATGCTCAACGACGCCCGCAACTACTTCTTCCGAGCACCCGCGGTCGCACTCGCGCCGGCACTGGCGATCCTGCTCGTCGCGCTGCTCTTCAACGCGCTCGGTGACCGGCTACGGGTCGAGCTCGACGTCCGTCAGCGAGGAGCCACGCCATGAGCACCTTCAGCAAGACGAGGCCGCCACTGCTCGAGACCACCCGGCCGACAGCGGACCAGACGGTCCTGCGCGTCACCGACCTCACCACCGGCTTCCGGCGCGGCGCGACGACGACCGAGGTGGTCCGCGGTGTCAGCTTCGACCTGCGGGCCGGTCGCACCCTGGTCCTGCTCGGAGAGAGCGGCTGCGGCAAGTCGGTGACCGCCCGGTCCCTCATGCGCCTCACCCCCGAGCGGGCCGTGATCGGCGGCTCGGTACAGCTCGGTGACGAGGAGCTGCTGACGCTGCCGCTCGCCGACGTGGTCCGCCGACGGGGCAAGCGGATCGCGCTCGTCCCGCAGGACCCGGCCGGCGCGCTCAGCCCGCTGCGCAAGATCGGCTCCCAGGTCAGCGAGGTGCTGCGCGTGCACGGGATCGTGGGGACGCGGCAGGAACGCACAGGCCGCACCCTCGAGCTGCTCGACCGGGTCGGCATCCC
Source organism: Frankiales bacterium (assembly GCA_025965935.1). Classification (GTDB taxonomy): domain Bacteria; phylum Actinomycetota; class Actinomycetes; order Mycobacteriales; family SCTD01; genus RYN-111. The sequence continues at coordinate 36,016 of JAOPVZ010000014.1, forward strand.
CGATCCGCAGCGGGTCGCGGGCTCCTACGCCCACGAGCTCTCCGGCGGCATGCGACAGCGCGTCGCGATCGCGATCGCCGTCGCGTGCGACCCCGAGGTGCTCATCGCCGACGAGCCGACCACCGCGCTCGACGTCACCGTGCAGGCGCAGATCCTGGAGCTCTTCCAGGACCTGCAAGCGCGCCTAGGCATGGCCACGCTGCTGGTCACCCACGACGTCGGGGTGGCCGAGCGGATGGCCGACGAGATCGCGGTCATGTACGCGGGACGGATCGTTGAGAGCGGGCTCGCGGAGACCGTGCTGTCGGCCCCGCGGCACCCGTACACGGCTGCGCTGCTGCGGGCCCTGCCGGTGCCTGGGGTCCGTCGCGGCGAGCTGCAGCCGATCCCCGGTCAGCCGTCGGCACCCTCGGAGCGGCCGGCCGGGTGCCCGTTCCGGACCCGGTGCGACTTCCAGCACGACGCGTGCTCGGAGTACGAGCCGCCGCTGTTCGTCACCGACGTCGCGACCCACGCCGCGTGCGACCTCATGCGCCCGTCGCAGCAGGCGGTCGGCTGATGGCCGCCCCGGAGTTCCTGCTCGAGGGCAGGGGTCTGACCGTCACGTACGGCAACGGCGTACGTGCCGTCTCCGATGTCGACCTGACCGTCCGGCACGGCGAGATCGTCGGGTTGGTGGGCGAGTCCGGCTGCGGCAAGTCCAGCCTCGCCAACACGGTGCTGCGCATGGTGAAGCCGCAGTCAGGGACGTTGTCGTTCAACGGCAAGGACCTGCTCGCGATGCACGGGGACGAGCTCAAGGCAGTGCGCCGGAGCCTGCAGGTGGTGCCGCAGGACCCGAGCACGTCCCTCAACCCGCGGCTCACCATCGCGCAGTCCGTCGAGTTCAACCTCAAGGTGCACGGCTGGGGACGCCGCGAGCGCCGGGCCCGGGTGATGGAGATGCTCGACCGCGTCGGCATCCCTGCCAGCTACAGCACCCGGTACCCGCACCAGCTCTCCGGCGGCCAGCTGCAGCGGGTGGCCATCGCACGGGCTCTCGTCACCGACCCGTCGCTCGTGGTCTGCGACGAGGCAGTCTCGGCGCTGGACAAGAGCGTGCAGGCCCAGATCCTCAACCTGCTCGCCCAGCTGCAGCGGGACCTCGACGTCGCGTTCCTCTTCGTCTCCCACGACCTCACCGTCGTCGAGCACGTGTCGGACCGGGTCCTCGTCATGTACCTCGGCCGCATCGTCGAGGAGGGTCCAGCGACCGAGATCCTCACCGCGCCCCGGCATCCGTACACGCAGGCCCTGCTCGCGAGCATCCCCACCCGCGGCCAGCAGCGTGCCGCGATCCACGGTGAGCCCCCGAGCCCCGTCAACCCGCCCAGCGGTTGCGGCTTCCGCACGCGCTGCCCGTACGCCGTGGACGCCTGTGCCGGCTACGACAACACCCCCCACGCCGTCGGTCCGGACCACGCCGCAAGGTGCGTTCGCCTCGACGATCTCGCCCTGACCGCACCACAAGCCTGGAGGAACTCATGAGGCGGATGCCTCTCACCGCTGCTGTCGCCGCGGCCCTGCTCGTCGCCGGGTGCAACGGTGGGGCTGGTGCGGCTGGAGGATCCGGCGCCAGCTCCAACACGCTCATCATCGCCATGACGGCGGCTCAGCTGCCGGGCCTCGACGCCGGCACCTTCGAGAGCGAGGGCTGGGAGGGCGAGCGCTTCGTCGGCATGCAGCTCTACGACGGGCTCACCAAGATGTCGCTCAACCAGGACAAGACCGGACCCACCATCGAGCCCGACCTCGCGACCTCCTGGAAGGTGTCCAAGGACGTCAAGACGTGGACCTTCACGCTTCGCCCCGGCGTGACCTTCCACGACGGCACACCGTTCAACGCCGACGCTGCGGTCTTCGGCTTCGACCGGATCCTGAACCCGAAGTCGAAGTACTTCAACGCCGACGCCGCCGGCCTGATCGGCTTCTACACGCAGTCGATCGCGGGCTACAAGAAGGTCAATGACATGACCTTCCAGATCACGACGAAGGCGCCGTACGCGCTACTGACGCAGGACCTGCCGTTCCTGACCTTCCCCAGCCCCACGGCGGTGGAGAAGCTGGGCAACAAGGCGTTCGGCCAGCACCCGGTCGGCACCGGCCCGTTCAAGTTCTCGCGGCTCATCAGCGGCGGCAGCGCGGAGTTCGTCAAGAACGAGAAGTACTGGAACGGCGCTCCGACGCTCGACAAGCTCGTGCTGCGCCCCATCCCCGAGGCGACGGCGCGGGTCTCGGCTCTGCGTTCCGGCGAGGTCAACTGGATCGAGTTCCCGTCACCCGACGATGCGGCGAGCCTGGGCAAGGAGGGGTACATCGTGAAGACGAACCCGTACTCCCACATCTGGCCGTGGCTGTTCGATGTCACGAAGGGGCCGCTGAAGGACGCGCGGGTGCGCCTGGCCCTGAACCTCGCCATCAACCGCGACCAGATGGCAAAGGGCACGCTGAGCGGTTTCGGTGCGCCGGCTGAGCAATACGTCCCGCAGACCGACGTCGGCTACCAGCCGTCGGGGAACGTCCTGACCTACGACCCGGTCAAGGCGAAGTCCCTGCTCGCTGCGGCCGGCTACCCGAACGGCTTCAGCATGACGCTGTCCTATCCCACGAGCGGGTCGGGCAACATGGTCCCGGGCCCGATGAACGAGGCGCTGCAAGCCGACCTCGCCAAGGTGGGCGTGAAGGTCAAGCTCGAGCCGGTCGAGTGGTCCGCGATGATCGGCGACTGGAGCGCCGGCAAGATGTCACTGGGCGCGGACGCGACGAACATCTCGCTGGGCTTCCAGCCGCCCATCTCCTGGGAGGTCTACTTCGGGAGCAAGAGCGTCTTCAACGTCGGGCACTACAACAGCCCGCAGTTCGATGCCTTGTGGAGCAGGGCGCAGGCGACGGTCGACGACACCGCCCGCGCCAAGATCATCGAGCAGATCAATGCGCTCCTGGTCAAGGACAACCCCTGGCTCGTGGTCGTCAGCGACCTCAACCCCCGCGTCATCACCAAGAACGTCCACGGCTTCACCCAACCGAGGTCGGTGTGGGTCGACCTGACCCACATCACCGTGAGCTAGAGGAGCACCTGCATGACCATCATCGCCACCTGCGCCTTTCCGCCCACCTACGACGTCGCCAAGAGCGTCGAGCTGCACCTCAGCTACATCGAGGAGGCGGCCGCCGCAGGCGCTGACCTCGTGGTGTTCCCCGAGACCAGCATCCAGGGGTACCCGGCCAACTTCAGCGTCATGGAGGCCGAGGCTGACATCAAGAAGATGTACGACGTCGCGGAGCTGGTCCCGGGAGGGCCGAGCGTCGATGCCATCGCCGACAAGGCGAGGGAGAAGGGCATCCACGTCATCTACGGCCTCACCGAGGCGAGTGACCGCCCGGGCGTCGTCTACAACACGATGGTCCTCACCGGCCCGGACGGCTACATCGGGAAGTTCCGGAAGGTGCACGTCGGGCTGAGCGAGCAGATGGTCTGGCGGACCGGCGACGACTGGCCGGTCTTCGAGACGCCGTTCGGCCGGATCGGGATGCTGATCTGCTACGACAAGGCCTTCCCGGAGTCCTGCCGCGAGCTGACCCTGCGCGGTGCCGACATCCTGGTGATGTCGACGGCATGGCCGCTGATGCCGGGCCACGGCACCGGCACGGACAACCTCTGGGTGCAGCAGTACGACGCCTTCGAGCGGGTTCGCGCCATGGAGAACGGCCGCTGGTTCGTCTCCTCGAACTTCATCGGCGAGCTCGGCGGGATCGAGTTCTTCGGGATGAGCCAGATCATCAACCCGGTCGGCGAGGTGGTCGCGACGACGGGCACCGAGACGGTCGGCCTCGTCACCGCGGAGATCGACGTGTTCGGCGGCATGGCCGACGCCCGGGCAGCGATGCAGGGAGCCTTCCTCGTACGCGACCGCCGGCCCGACACCTACCTGGTGCTCGGCGGCGAGCTGCCCGTCGCGGTCGACGGCTGAGCCGCCGCGATCAGCGCTGCCTGAGCAGCGCGCTGTAGAGAGTCAGACCCGGTCCGAACGCCATCGCCACCACGGGCGCGTCCCGTGGTGGCGGTGTCGTGGCCAGCAACCGCTGCAGCACGAGCAGGACCGTTGCAGACGAGCAGTTGCCGGCGTCACGGAGGACCTCGTAGGACGGTGCCACGTCGGCTGGCGCCAGCCCGAGCTGCTCGGCGACCACCTCCACGATCCGCCGCCCACCCGGGTGGATCGCCCAGCCACCGACGTCGCCCACCGTGAGCCCGTGCGCACCGAGCAGGGCATCGGCGACCGGGCGTGCGTGACGGGCCAGCACGTCGGGCACCTTCGGCGACAGGCCCATCCGGAAGCCCAGGTCGGTGACCTCCCAGGTCATGTGGTCGAGCGTCGACGCATCGGTCCGGGCACTGACGTCGATGACGTCCAGCCCGTCGCGCGCGTCACCGTCACTGACAGGCACCAGCACGACAGCAGCGGCTGCGTCGGCGAACAGGGCGTGCGCGACCATCTGCTGCAGGCTGTCGGTCGGCGGCTGCAGGTGCAGGCTGGTCAGCTCGACACAGAGGAGCACCGCCGGCTTGCCGCGAGCCTGGACGAAGTCGCTCACGGCACCGAGGCCAGGGATGGCGGCGTAGCAGCCCATGTGCCCGATGTGCAGCCGCTGGACGTCCGGGCTCATCCCGAGGTCCCGGGCGAGCAGGATGTCGAGCCCCGGCGTCGCGTAGCCGGTGCACGACACGACCGCGAGCAGGCCGACGTCCTCGGCGGCGACGCCCGCGTCGGCCAGCGCCTTCGCGACCGCCTCGTGGCCGAGCGGCAGGGCCTCGTCGACGAAGCGGCGCATCCGCGCGCCGGTCCCCCAGCTGGAGACGTCCTCGACCCGGGGGTCCACGGCGGCGTGCCGGGTGGTGATGCCGGCACTGCGCCAGACCTTCTCGGCCGTCGGGTTGCCGTCGTAGTGCCGAGTGAAGAACTCGTCCCACACCGCGGCGTGGTCCATCGCCGGTGGCAGCGCCTGCCCGTGCCCCACGATCCGTGCCGTCACCATCGTGCCGCCTCCTGGTCGGGGTCGAGGCCCAGCGCGGCATATCCCAGCCAGTCGGAGCAGACGTCGCTCGTGGCCGGCTGCAGGGCACCGCAGCGCGCGTCACGGAAGACGCGCTCCAGCGCTGTACCCACTCGCATCGCCGACGACCCACACGCCTCGAGCAGCGATGCGCTGACGTTGGCAGCCGTGTCGCCAGCGAGCAGCTTCGCGCGCCACACCCAGCGGTTGGTCTCCGGCTCCCCGGGTGCCTCGGTGACGTGACGCGCCATCGTGCGCACCACCTCACGAGCGGCCGCCACCTCGGCATCGGCGCGGCCCAGTCGGCTACGCACCAGCGGAAGTCGCCCGAGGCCTCGCTCGGTCACGAACGCAGCGGCGGCGTCGACCGCTGCCTGCGCCACTCCGACGTACACCGCGGCGTAGGAGGCCACCATCCACTGCGGCATGACCTGGGCCAGCACCAGCGCCAGTCCCTCGACCTGGCCGAGCAGTGCCTCGGGCGGGACCACGACGTCGAGCTCAAGGTCGTGGCTCACCGTGGCGCGCATGCCGAGCGAGTCCCAGGTCGGCACGACCGTCACACCCTCGGACGCCGGTACGAGGAACTGGCTCACCGCGTCACCTCGGCGCGCCGCCACGAGGTAGGCGTCGGCGTGACCGGCACCGGAGCAGAAGGCCTTGGCGCCACGGATGTGCCAGCCACCGTCCACCGGTGAGTACTCCGTCGTCATCGCGGAGAGCCGGGACCCGGCGCCGCGCTCGCTCATCGCGACGGCGTAGTGCCGACCGGCGACGGCACCTCGCAGCACGTCGTCGCGTGCGGTGAAGAACGACTCCGGCACACCGAGCGCGCGTGCCACGTCGTCATCCGTCAGCGCAAGCGCCCCCGTCACTGAGGCGTGCATGTTGAACAGCAGCGCCGTCGCGCCGCTGCCACGAGCCAGCGCCTGTGCCACCTCCGCGTAGTCCGCGAAGCTCGCGCCTGCACCCCCCAACCGGCTGGGTGCCATCAGTCCCAGCAGGCCGGTGCGGCGCAGGTCCTCGAAGTCCTCCACGGGGAAGGTGCCGTCGCGGTCGTAGCGGGCCGCCCGGTCAGCGAACGTTGCGGTCAGGGCCTGGGCTTGCTCGACCGCGTTCATGCCTTCACTCCCACTGCTTGGAACAGCCCCGCGGTCGAGCGCACCGGCACCATCCGCACGTCCGGGCGACGTCCCGCCAGCCACCGGACGTAGTCGAGCGCGGAAGGACGCAGTCCGAAGAGTCTCAACGGCACGCCCGCAGCAGCGGCCGTCGCCACCAGCTGGTGCCGGTCGATGAACAAGGCTCCGTCGTGCAGTCGCGGCGGTGGCCCCGCCGGTAGCCGCTCGGCCATGGTGATCGCCGAGAACCGCCCCCACCAGGTGCTCGCGATCGTGTCCACGACCAACGTCCCTCCCGGTGCCAGAACGCGACAGGCCTCCCGCACCACCGTCCAGGGATCGCGGACGTGCTCGAGCACCTCACCGGCCACCACCACGTCGAAGGACGCGTCGGCGAACGGCAAGCGGGTGGCGTCCGCCTGAACCACGGTCACGCCGTGCTCACGCGCCTGCTGCAGTCCGGGGCGTTGCAGGTCCACTCCGACGTGCGCGTAGCCGGACGTGTGCTTCACGAGCAGCCCGCCACCGCAGGCGACGTCCAACAGCGTGGCCCCGGGTCGAGGGGTCGGCAGGTGACGTGCCCGCGCCGCAGCGATCCAGTGCAGCATCGCGAAGGCCCCCCGGGTGTCCCACCACGAGGTCGCCAGGTCGTCGTACTGCCTCGGGTCGTTGCGCTCGCGCAGGGGTGTCGCCGTCTCGTCACGCAACCCGGTCGCACCTCCACAGCAGCAGGTCCTTGTCGAGACGGACGGTTGGCGGCACTCACCGCCTGTTGGTGCCCGGCTATGACTCTCGCACGCCTCCCAGCCTCAGACGCTCGCGGTGGGACCCGTGCTGGTCGTCCCCGGCGTGTGGTGGTCGAGGACCACACCCACCGCGGTCAGCACCACCGCAGCGGCGAGGCAGGCCGCCCCGAGCTGCACCTGCCGGCGACGATCCAGCTTGGCATCGTCGTAGGCCGTGAGCAGGAACCACATGGCCGCGAGGACGAGCAGCGGCGCCAGCGCCCACAGCAACGCGGCCATCAGGGCAGCACCGGCGACTGCGCCCGCGCGGTCGCCCGCAGCTCGACGGTCGTGACCCCGAGCCAACCCACGAACGGCAGTGACACCACCCGACGAGCCTGTACGACGGCAGTGCCCGGATCGGCCGGGTCGACGTCGCCCGTCAGCTCCAGCCCGGGCTGCTCACCGCGCGACTCGTCCTGGTACTGCGCCACCACGTCCTCCACCCCCGCCAGGTCCAGCGGCACCCGATCACCGAGGCCGTTGTCGACGATGCTCGCACGGTCCGCCTGCTGCGCCGCCGCGACAGCCGCACCATCCGCCGCCGCCGACAGCGCCCGCTTCGCCAGGACCACCTTGCTCACGTCGACGACGACGGCCACCAGCAGGAGCAGCACCACGGACAGCCCGATCGTCAGCAGCAGGATCGTGCCCTGCTCGTCGCGGCGCCTCACCGGGCGGCATATCTGTCGGCGAACTCGACGTGGCTGGCCTGCACCCTGATCGCGCCACGTCGCGCGTCGGCGAACACCGACCCCAGCACCGGCAGCTGCACCCAGTACGTGACCGTCACGTTCACCCGTCCACCTGGCCCGAAGCACGACTGCCTGCCGCAGTCGAAGCCGACCTGCGGCGCGTCACGGACCCCCTGGTCCTTCAGGGCGAGCGTGATCGCCTCCCGGGCGCGCTGCTCACCGAGCTCATCGCGGCCTGCCCTCTCGTACGCGCGGGCTCCCTGACGGGCAGCCTCCGTCGTACCGAAGGCCGCCCGTTGCACCTGGAAGACCGTGATCAGCACGTAGACCAGCGGCACCATGAGCAAGATCGCGAGATAGGTGAACTCAACGAGAGCGTTGCCGGCATCGTCGCGGGGCCTCACCGGCTCTCCTCGATCGCGTGCCCGTGCACGGTCAAGGAGAGGGCACCCGTCGGCAGGAACACGATCGGCATCGGGCCGGTGCATTGGACGTCGATGACGGGCTGCCCGTCGATCTCCTCACCTGCGACCGGCACGCAGGTCATGGCGTCGGCGAGCCGCCGGCCCAGCGCATCGGCGATGACCTCCTTGGCGCGCTCTGCCCCGTCGTCGGGTGTGCGGTCGGCGTTGGCACCGAAGCGGGCACCCTCGGCTGCCGAGGCCACGAGCACGTTGCGGACGTGCAGCACCACACCGACCTGGAAGACGAGGAGGAACAGCCCGACGAGGAGCACGCTGACCAGCACGAAGTCGACGACGGCGGCACCGTCATCGTCCCGATTCATGTCAGGGCGACTTCACCGAGTTCAAGGCTGATTTGAGGATGCTGGAGAGCTGGTCGCTGGCCACGCCCCAGACGAGTGTCACGAGTCCCGCCGTCATGATCGTGATGAGGACCCACCCGGGGATGTCACCGCGCTGCCGGTCATCGGCGAGCGCTCGGGCCTGCATCCGCACGGCGATCTGCGTCAGGGTCATCGTGTGCAACCTCTTCCTCGAGAGTGGCCGGTTGTGCGAGCGGTGCGCAGGTCCGTCCGGCTGGGACAACTGGCCATCGTCAGCCCGCCACCAACCGCAGCCCGTAGAAGCCGGGGAACAGCGCGAACAGCACCGTGACCGGCAGGACGAGGAACACGACGGGCACCATCATGGCGATCTCACGGCGCCCGGCAGACTCCAGCAGCTGCCGCTTTCCCGCCTCCCGCACGTCGACCGCCTGGGCCCGCAGCACCTCGGCCAGCGGCGTGCCGCGCTCGACCGCGATCGCCACGCCGTCGACGAACCTGGCGAGCGGTGGAAGCGAGGTCCGCTTGGCGATTCCCTCGAGCGACTGGACGAGCGAGGCACCGGCACGGGCGTCGGCCAGCGCCCGGCCGAGCTCCTTCGCCAGTTCGCCGCCGGAGATGCGCGTGACGCGCTCCAGCGCGCCGGCCGCTCCCTCACCGGCGGTCACCGCCAGGGCCAGCAGCTCGGCGATAGTGGGGAACTCCTCGAGCATCCGCTCCTCGCGCTGGTGCACCTGTCGAGTCAGCCAGCGGTCGCGGCCGAGCACGCCGAGCGCCGTGAAGAGGCCGGCGCTGACCAGCAGGGCGATCGGGTTGGTGCCCGAGCCGGAGACCACGGACAGCAAGGCCAGGGCGAACGCGGCCGCGAGCCCGACGAAGCCCCAGAGCACCTGCTCCGCGCGGAACTGCTCGACCGTCACCTCGCCGCCGGCCTGCTCCAACCGCCGTCGGACGCTCGTCAGGCCGCCGACCCAGCGCTCGACTCCCCTGATGAGGTCGCCGAGCACCGGACCGAGCAGCCGCTCGAACGTCGGGAACGGCGTCAGCGCCGGGCGCTCGGCCAGCAGCCGGGAGGGTCGCGGAGCGTCACGCAGGTACGGCGCGAGGCGGGCGTCCAGGCGCGGCCTGCGGGTCAGCGGTGTGCCGGTCGCGACGAGGAACAGCCCTGCACCAGCAGTCACCCCGAGGCCGGCGCCAGCCAGTACGACACTCACCTCAGCACCCGCCGCTCCATCGGCAGCTTCGCGATCCGGATCATCACGCGGTAGGCGACGAAGCTGACGCCGCCACCCGCGACCAGGACGAGGAAGCCGGCCGCGGTGTTGTAGGCCGCCACTGCGCTGGGCTGGGTCGAGAGCAGGAGCAGGAGCGCCCAGGGCGCCGCGAGGGCGAGCCTGGCCGCGTTCACGGTCCAGCCCTGGCGGGTCTCGAGCTCCGCGCGGGTCCGGGCGTCCTCGCGCAGGAACGCGCTCAGCGTCCGGAGCAGCCGGCCGAGGTCGGTGCCACCGACCTCGCGCGCCATCCGGAGTGCCTCCACGACCCGGTCGCCGACCGGGTCGGCGAGGTTGGCCTTCAGTCGGTCGAGCGACTCGGCGAACCGACCAGTGGCTCGGTAGTCCTCGCCGAAGCGCCGGAACGGGCTGCGAAGCTGCTCCGGGCCGCGGATGCCCAGCTGCGTCAGCGCTTCTGGCAGCGACAGACCCGCCCGGACTCCGCTGGCGAGGTTGTCGACGGCTTCGGGCCACACCTCACGCAGCTCCACTGCACGTTGCGCCCGCCGCCGTCGTACCAAGGTCAGAGGGAGTAGCGCGGCGAACCCGCCGAAGGCCACTCCGATCACCAGCACGCGACTGGTGCCGACCACCAGTACGAAGGTCACGACCGCCAGGGCGATCGAGGCACTCAACAGCTGGCTCGGACTGACACCCTCGATGCCCGCCTGCACGAGCATCTCCCGGGTGCGGGCCTGCCAGCCCTCGTCGTTCCGGCGCGACCGCGGCGGCGTCGTGCGCGCACGGTGCACGAGGAGCAGCCCTATGCCGAGCAGCAGGCCGAGAAAGCCGCCCACGTCAGACGTCCTGGGCGAGCAGCGTCGGCAGGTCGATGCCCGCCCACTCGAACCGCTCAGGATGGGGCGGGTAGCCGTCGGCACGGCTGAGCCGGCCGTTGCGGGTCACGAAGAGGTCCGCGACCTCGACGACGTCGCCCTCGACTCTGCCTGGTACGGCGACGATCTCGCGCACCCGACGGTGGCCGGTCCCGTCCTTCGCGACGTGCACCACGAGGTCGACGCAGCTGGCCACCGTCGGAACGACGAAGTTGTGGCTGACGTTTTCCCCGGCCAGCAGCGGCAAGGTGCAGAGCTTGACGATCGCCTCCCGCGCGCTGTTGGCGTGGATGCTGCACATGCCCGGCAACCCGCTGTTGAGAGCGATGAGCAGGTCGAGCGACTCCTGTTGCCTCACCTCGCCGACGATGATGCGATCGGGTCGCATCCGGAGCGCTTCCTTCACGAGTCGGCGCAGCACGATCTCGCCGGTGCCCTCGAGGTTTGCCTGCCGAGTCTGCATCGCGACCACGTCGGGAACACCTAGCTTGAGCTCGAAGACCTCCTCGCACGTGATGACCCGCTCACGCCCCGGGATCGC
>JAOPVZ010000018.1 GCA_025965935.1 Frankiales bacterium
AGCTTCTCGACCAGCACCGGCCCGACCAGGTCCTCCTGGTACTGCCGGCACCCGCTGTACGACGGGAAGGCGCTGGTCACGACGGCGAGCGCGCGCCGGATGCCGTCCGCGTGCATGGTCGCGAGGGTGTCGCTGAGGAAGGGGTGCCAGTTGCGGTTGCCCCAGTAGACCGGCAGCTCCGGCACAACGTCTTGCAGCGCGCGCTGCAGCTGACGGTTCTGCTGGTTGAGGGGGCTCACTCCCCCGAAGTGCTCGAGGTAGTGACCGGCGACGACCTCGAGCCGCTCGCGCGGGACGTGGCGGCCGCGGGTGACGTTCTCGAGGAACGGCAGGACGTCGTCCGGGCCCTCCGGGCCGCCGAACGACGTGAGCAGCAGCGCGTCGGTCTCCATGACGGGACCAGTCTGCCCGTCGCCTACCTTGGCGGCATGTCGAGGCCCGGACCGGTCGCCCTGGTGGGCAGCGGCGAGTACCTGCCGGTGATGCTGGAGACCGAGCGGTTGCTGCTGGACGGGAGGCCACCGCGGTACGTCCAGCTGCCGACCGCCGCAGCGCCCGAGGGGCAGGGCTCACTGGACCGCTGGATAGGCCTGGGGCAGGAGCAGGCCGAGCGCCTGGGGGTGGAGGCCGTCCCGGTGGTGGCCCGCGACCGGTCGGAGGCGGATGATCCCGGGCTCGCTGCGCAGGTCGCAGGAGCGGGCCTGGTCTACCTCAGCGGCGGCAACCCGCCGTACCTCGCCTCGACGCTGCGCGGGACCCGGCTCTGGGAGGCCGTCCTCGCCGCCTGGCGAGACGGCGCCGCGCTGGCAGGCTGCAGCGCGGGCGCGATGGCGCTGTCGTCGTGGGTGCCGGACATCCGACACCCTGCGCGCGCCGCCGACCCCGGCCTGGGCGTCGTCGACCTGCGGGTCATCCCGCACTTCGACCGGATCAGCGGGTGGATGCCGGACATCGTCAGCCGCTACCTGGCGCGGGCAACCGGTGCGGTGGTCGGCATCGACGAGGACACCGCGCTGGTGCGCTTCGACGACAAATGGGTCGTGCACGGCCGGCAGTCGGTGTGGCTGCTCACCCCGGACGGGCGCACCGGGTTCGCAGCCGGCGAGACGGTGCCCGTCTAGGGCTTGCGGAACGGGTCTACCGACGGCTGGGTGAGCGTCGTGCGCGGGCAGCTCGTCAGGGTGAGATCCGCGTACTGCAGGGCGTCGTCGCAGAGCCGGTCGACGGTCCAGCCCACCTCGAGGCCGTGCTCGGTGACCGTGGCGCGGTAGATCGTGATGTCGTACTTGGACGGCGTGCCGTAGACGACGCCGATCGTGCCGAGCAGCTGTGACGTCCCCCGCGAGCCGCTCTCGCCGTCCCACGGGTTGTCGTAGCGCTGCCAGAGGCCGGCGCTGGCGCTCCAGACGCCGCCCCTGCTGACGTCGCGCTCCTCGAGGGCCATGAGCACGCGGTGCGCGTCGGAGTCCTTCAGCAGCGCAGACGGGCGGATGACGGTGGTCTGCTCGGGCACGCACCCATCCTGCCAGTAACGTCACCGGTCATGAGAGCAGTGCAGATCAGCGAGTTCGGCGGCCCCGAGGTGCTGCGGGTCACGGAGGTGCCGGACCCGGTGCCCAGCGACGGTCTGGTGCTGGTCGATGTCACCAGCGCCGGGGTCAACTACGCGGACACCCATCAGGTGGAGAACTCCTACTTGAGCGCCACGACGCTGCCGATGATCCCGGGCTCCGAGGTGGTCGGGAAGCTCCCGGACGGCACCCGGGTCGCGGCCTTCGCGTTGAGCGGTGGTTACGCCGAGAAGGCGCTCGCCTACCCGCACATGACCTTCCCGCTGCCGGACGAAGTGACGGACGGTCAGGCGCTCTCGCTGATGGTCCAGGGGCTGACCGCCTGGCACCTGCTGCGCACGTCCACCCACCTCCAGTCCGGCGAGTCCGTCGTGGTGCACGCTGCCGCGGGTGGCGTCGGGACCCTCGCCGTGCAGCTGGCGAAGCAGTGGGGCGCCGGCCGGGTCATCGCCGTGGCCTCCTCCGACGACAAGCTCAAGCTCGCCCTCGACCTCGGTGCCGACGTCGGGGTGCTCGCCGGAGCCGACGACCTGAAGGGCGCGCTGCAAGAGGCGAACGGCGGCCGCAAGGTCGACATCGTCCTCGAGATGGTCGGCGGCCCGACGTTCGACGCGTCGCTCGCCGCACTGGCTCCGTTCGGGCGGCTTGCGACCTTCGGGATGGCCGGCCGGGTGCCGCCCAAGCCGGTCCACGCCGGCGAGCTGATGGCGAAGAGCCGCGCGGTGATCGGGTTCTGGCTCGCGCACTGCTTCGGGTCGGCGGAGCTGCTGCAGCCGCAGATGGCAGAGCTGCTCGGGATGGTGTCGGCCGGCACGCTCACCCCGCTGGTCGGCGGCACCTACGCCCTGGCCGACGCGCGGCTCGCGCACGAGGCCCTGCGCTCCCGCGGCAGCGTCGGCAAGCTCGTCCTCGAGCCCTGACCCCCTTCCTGAGCTCTCGCGCAGCTAGCTCCAGCTGGCGCGCCCACCGCACGCTCGGCGGGCGGGTCTGCGCTGCGTGAGAGTGCAGGAAGGGTCAGGCGGTCTCTTCGACGGCTTCGATCTTTGGGCAGGGGCAGTGCTCGTCGTGCCAGGCCCGGCGGCATCCCACGGGGTAGGTCAGCTCGCGGATCACCCGGGCCGGGTTGCCGGCGACGAGGCAGTCGTCGGGCACGTCGCGGGTGACGACCGCGCCGGCCGCCACGAGCACCCGCTTCCCCAGCGTGACGCCCGGAAGGATCATCGCCCGGGCCCCGATCCAGCAGCCGTCACCGATGGTGATGGGCGCCTGCCTGTGCAGCCGGCCCTCGACGCCGTGGCTGTCGGAGTCCATGACGTAGACGTCGTTGGCGAAGGCCACGTCGTCACCGACGACGATCTCCTCGACGGAGATGATGGTCGAGCCGACGTTGACGAAGCAGCGGTCGCCGAAGCGCATCCGGCCCCACCCGCTGATCAGCGTCGGGCGCGGCCCCGACC
>JAOPVZ010000024.1 GCA_025965935.1 Frankiales bacterium
CAGTGAGGTTCCCGACGACGGTGATGACGGTTTCGCCAGCCACAGGTGGTTCTCCTAAGAGTTGTCCTTCGGATACAGCGAAGCAGTGGGGAAGGACAGAAGCTGATCTAGCGGAGCTCGGGCCGCATGACCTTCGTGCGCAGGACCGACTCGTTGAGGTTGAGCTGGCGGTCCAGCTCCTTCATCACGGACGGCTCGGCGTTGAGGTCGACGACGGCGTAGATGCCCTCGACCTTCTTGTCGATCTCGAAGGACAGCCGTCGCCGGCCCCAGATGTCGACCTTGTCCACGCTGCCGCCGCCCGTGCGGACGACGTTGAGGAACGTGTCGAGACTGGGAGCGATCGTCCGCTCTTCAAGATCCGGGTCGAGGATGACCATCAACTCGTAGTGACGCAAGTAGACCCACCTCCTCCTGTGGACTCAGCGGCCACCGACTCTCGGTGGCAGGAGGGTGTTCGCGTCAGCAAACGTGACCAGGCTACCGGACGCCGCGGCCGGCCTCCGGCGCGTTCAGCAGCAGCCGCACCAGGAGGGAAGCCACACCGACCAGCGCGACCACCGCGAGAGCAGCCGGGAGCCCGAAGCCGTGCGACGACCCCTGCACGATCCCGCGCGGGCTCCCGTAGTCGACGTTCGCCACGGGGCTGGTCGACGGCGAGTCCGGGGTGGCCCCCGGCGACGCCACCTGGGGGACCGGTCCGACGGAGCTCGTCGGTGACGGCGTCGGGATCACCCCGCCGGTGATGGGGGGCGGCACAGCGAACCCTGAGGCCGACGGTACGGCGGAAGGGCTCGCCGGGACGACCGGCCGCGCGGTCGGGGAAGCGACCGGCCGCGGGCTCGTCGACGCCGTGGCCCTCGGCGTCGGGCTCGGCGAGGGGGCCGCCGGCACCACGACGTGGCCGGGGAAGGTCTGGGGCACCGCCACGAAGGTGTAGGTGTCGCTGTAGTCGAAGGTGCCCGCCTTCGTGAAGGCCACCGACTTCGTCGACTTGGGCGCCAGACGCGTTGCCTTCAACGTCCAGTTGCTGCTGGTCGACTGCAGGGTGTGGGTGACGGTGTCGGTGTTCGTGAAGGCCACCGTGTCGCCCGCCCTGATGGTCACCGTTGCCGGCGACGGCCCGCTCGGGGTGAGGCTCACCTTGGTCACGGCGGCCTGCGCCGGGGCGGCCAGGACCAGGGAGCTCAGCAGCGCAGCGACCAACCCGATCAGGGCTGCGAGCAGGCGCCGGGTCATCCCACCATCGTGCCATCCGGATCGACTGCGCGGACCCCCGCACGCGGCGTTCCGGAGCGTCGGCCCATCGCCGTACCGTGGGGGCATGCAGATCGGTGCGCACATCGGGAAGGGCACGGACCCGGACGGCCTGGCGCGGGCGGTGAAGGAACGCGACGCCGACGTCGTGCAGCTGTTCCTCGGCGATCCGCAGAGCTGGAAGGCGCCGACCATCACCGAGGTGTCGCTCGACGTGCCGTTCTTCGTGCACTCGCCCTACGTGGTCAACGTCGCGAGCGCCAACAACAAGATCCGCATCCCGTCGCGCAAGATCCTCGACCAGCACGCGCAGGCGGCGGCCGCGGCCGGCGCGCAGGGCCTGATCGTCCACGGCGGGCACACGACGAAGGCCGACGACCCGGGCCTCGGGCTCGACAACTGGGTCAAGACGTTCGAGCGGATGGAGCGACCGCTGCCGATCCTCATCGAGAACACCGCGGGCGGCGACTTCGCGCTGGCCCGCAAGCTCGAGGCGATCGCGCGGCTGTGGGACGCCGTCGGGCACTTCGACAACGTCGGCTTCTGCCTCGACACCTGCCACGCCCACGCCGGCGGCGAGGAGCTCGTCGGGATCGTCGAGCGGGTCAAGTCGATCACCGGCCGGATCGACCTCGTGCACTGCAACAACAGCCGCGACGCCTTCGACTCCGGTGCCGACCGGCACGCCAACCTGACCGAGGGGACCATCGACGCCGACGTGCTCATCGCGGTCGTCCAGGCCGCCGGCTGCCCTGCTGTCGTCGAGACGCCGTCGGAGGGCCAGGCCGACGACATCGCCCTGCTGAAGTCCAGACTCGCGTAACGGAATCCGGACAAACGCCGCAGATGCCCTTGTGATCAAGGGATCCGGCCGTCACCCTTCGGATCCCAGCTCTGAAGGACTCCCCTGTTGCGCCGTCTTCTCGTGGTCGCGCTCGCGCTGACCGGCCTGACCGTCCTCCCGAGCGTCTCGTCCGCTGGTCCCGTGGACGACCTCGTCACGTCGGTCGCCGTCGGCCTCGGTACGACGACGGCCGGCCTGTCGCACGAGCGGCTGGTCGGCGTGACCTGGCAGGCCGGCGACGCCACCGTCCGGTACCGCTGGCACGAGCAGCGCGGCTGGTCGGCCTGGCAGACCGCCGAGGAGGACACCGGCGACGAGGGCATCCCCGGCACCCAGCCGCTGTGGCGACCGGTCGGCGCCGACCTGGCGCAGGTCAGCGTCACGGGCACCGCACGTGGCCTGCGGCTCGCCCGCGTCTTCGACGGCACGGCCCGCCGGGTCCTCGCACTCGCACCGGCGCGCGCCGCCACCGGACGGGCCGTCCTCGGTGAGGTGCAGACCCGCGCCGACTGGGGCGCCGACGAGTCGTGGGTGCGGCGCGCTCCGTCGTACGCCTCGAAGGTCGTGGCGGTCACCGTCCACCACACCGACAACGTCAACGGCTACGCCGCCTCCGATGTGCCGTCGCTGATCCGGGCCGACTACGCCTACCACGTGAAGGGCCGCGGCTGGTCCGACCTCGGCTACAACCTGCTCGTGGACCAGTACGGCCGGGTGTGGGAAGGCCGGCGCGGTGGGCTCGGGCGCGCGACCATCGGCTCGCACGCGCAGGGCTTCAACACCGGCACGCTCGGGGTCGCGATGATCGGCGACATGACGCACGCGACCGCCTCGGTCGCTGCGCAGCGGGCGCTGGAGCGGGTCATCGCCTACGCCGCGACGACGTGGCACTTCGACCCGCGCTCGACCGTGCGGCTGACCAGCCACGGCTCACCGCGCTACGCGAGCGGCCGGGTGGTGGCGCTTCACCGCGTCTTCGGGCACCTCGAGACCGGCAGGACGCAGTGCCCGGGTTCGCTGCAGCAGGACCTGCCGCAGCTGCGCGCCCTCGGCTGGGTGGCCATGCAGGCCGCGCCGCGGATCGTGTCGACACAGCTGACCGGCGCACCGATGCACGCGCCGAACCCGGTCGTGCTCGACGGACAGCTGTCGCTGCCGGCGTCGTGGCAGGCGGTCTTCCGGGACCGCAACGGGCTGGTGGTCGCGAGCGCGACGGGCACCGGCGCGCACCTGCACCTCGGGTGGGACGGCATGAGCCGCGGTTCACCGGCGCTCCCGGCCACCCCGGGCAGCTACAGCTGGACGGTCAAGGCCACCGACGGCTTCCACGACCCGGTGCAGCGGACGGCGGCGTTCACCGTCGGCCTCCCCGACCCAACGGCCCTCCTCCGATGAATGGATACTGCGCTGGCGATTCTGGGCTCAGAACAGCAGCGCTGTATCCATTCATGCCGGGGTGGGGCTAGCCGACCCAGCGGCCGTCGTGGAAGGTGAGCACGCCGGTCACCATCAGCGGCGTCGCCAGCACCACGTACCCCCACTGCAGCCAGGGCCGGGCCGCGGCAGCGCGAGCCAGGAGCACCCAGAGCGGGAACCACAGCAGCGTCGCCCGCTCGATCGACAGGTAGACCGTGGACGTCGCCAGCGCCGCGAGCGATAGCCCGACGTAGACCGCCTCACCCCACTCGCGCCGGGCCAGCAGCACCGCGACAACCAGCAGACCGACTGCTACACAAGCGATCTGGGCGTAGTAGGACCAGCGGAACTCGGCGCTGAGGCCGGGATCGTGCGCCGCGTCCCAGGTGTTCTGCAGCGCGGTCACCGGCGACGTGAGGTGCCGTCCCCAGCCCTCCGCCTGCGCGTGCTGCCAGCGCAGCCAGTCACCCGACAGGTGGTGCAGGTAGGTCATGAACCCGAGCAGCGCGAGGAACGGCGCAGCCAGCCACGGGATCGCGCGCCGCTCCCGAGTGGTGGTCGCCCAGAGCACCACCAGCCCGATCGCCAGGAACAGCCCGCTGACCCGGACCAGGCAGGCGCCCGCCACCAGCAGCGAGGCCGCCTCCCACCGGCCGCGCCGCGCGGCGTACCAGCCCGGGACTGCGCACGCGAGGAACAGCGACTCGCTGTAGCCCACCGCCAAGAACACCGCGTACGGCGACAGCGCGAGCAGCA
This sequence comes from Frankiales bacterium, assembly GCA_025965935.1. Lineage (GTDB taxonomy): Bacteria > Actinomycetota > Actinomycetes > Mycobacteriales > SCTD01 > RYN-111. Next base: position 4,274 of record JAOPVZ010000024.1, read on the forward strand.
GGACGGTGCGCGGGCCGTCCACGCCCTCGAGCTCAGCCAGCCGGGAGAGGAACACGACGGCGACGGCGCCCGCGACGAACGACACGAGCAGGCCCGCAGCGGTCCACGACGGCACGATCGTGTGCGCGGCCCGCAGGACGAGGGGGAAGCCGGGGAAGAACGCGACGATGTCCTTGTCCGGGTAGTGCTGCGGGTAGCCGTCGTACCCGAACTGCGCGACCTTGCGGAACAGCGTGACGTCCCAGCTGTCCCAGCCAGCGAGCCAACCCTCGCCGCGGCCGCCGAAGACCTGCTGGGTGCCGGCGAGCACGAGCACGACGAGAGCGGCCCGGGTCGCGACCCAGGTGCGCAGTGCCGTCATGCCGGGACGGCAGACCTGTCAGGCGCCCCGTCGAGCACGCCACCCGCCGGGTCGTCATCGCCCTCTGCCCGCACGACGTCCTCCTCAGGCCGGAAGATGTCGCGGATGACGAAGACGCTGTAGACGACCAGCAGCAGGTCGCGCAGCAGCACGGCGGCGAAGAACCACCGCATGTCGATGCCCTCGCTGCGGCCCTTGGCCAGCCCGTCGTTGTTGATGAAGAAGTAGAACCGAGACAGCAGCACGAGCACCTCGGTCGCCTGCCAGGCCAGGAACAACCGCCAGCGTGGGCGGGCCAGCACGGCGAGCGGTACCAGCCACAGCACGTACTGCGGGCTGTCCACCTTGTTGACCAGCAGGAACCCGGTCAGCGTCAGGAACAGCACCTGCGGCACCCGCGGCCGCCGCGGAGCCAGCAGGCACAGGGCGAGCACGGCCACGCAGACGAGGACGACTCCGACGGCGACCAGGTTGTTGAGGGCCGACGGGACCGGTCCGTCGGGCGCGACCAGCCGGCTGAACCAGTTGTTTCCGCTCGTCCAACCGCGTGCGTCGATCAGCTGCAGGTAGAGCGAGTCCCAGTCGGCGCCGCGGGTCTGGTTGAGGTCGAAGAACCGGTACACGGCGTTGGTCACCTGCACCGCGGTCTCGCCACTGGGCACCTTCGCCGGGCAGCGGCCGCTGGTCAGGTGCGTCACCCCCGCCTGGGTGATCTGGCAGTGCAACGGCGCGATGCCGGACACCGCGACCTTCGCCGGGGCGCCGTTGACCTCGGCGTAGGACGGCGCTGTCAGGTAGAACGGCAGCGTCAGCCCGACCGCCGTGACCACCGTGAGGCCGGCCGTGAGTCCCCACGCCCGCATGCGCCGGGCGCGGAAGCACAGGCCCAGCAAGGGGACGAGGAACAGGATCGGGTAGAGCTTCGTGGCGGTGCCGAGGCCGAACATCAGCCCCGCGACGACCGGGTGCTTGCGCGCCCAGGCCCACATCCCTAGGGCCGCGAAGGCGACCGCCACCAGGTCCCAGTTGGTGGTCGCGTGCACCAGCAGCGCGGGGGACAGCGCGAACATCGCCGCGTCCCACCGCCGCCGGCCCGCGGTCTTGGCCAGCGCGATGACGACGACCATCGCGCAGGCCGTCATGAGCACCCAGGTCACGTCGTAGAAGTGCCGCCCGCGGGCAATGGCCTCGCGGTAGTCCACCGTGCTCCGCGCCTGCGTCGCCTCCTGCGGCGTCTTCGCCGCGTTCAGCTGGTCCAGCGCCTGCTGCGTCGACTGGTCGTGGTGCAGCGACTCGAGCCCGCGGGCCAGCCCCGACGAGACCCACATGACGCCGCCGATGACCACCGGGTACTCGACGGGGTGCTCGTAGTACGGCGTCTTGCCGTCGGACAGGCCCTCGGCGCTGTAGAGCGCGACGACGTCGGTGTAGCAGGCGCGGGTGTACTGGTACTCGTGCTGCCAGCTGCTGCCGCTGCGGCACGGCGCCTTCTGCGCGAAGCCGAGCAGCGACGTCAGCGCCGTGAAGGCGAGCAGCACCCGGAGCACCGTCCAGAACCGGCGACGACCGAGCCGGGCGTGCGCCCCCGGCGGGCCACCGATGGCCTGGGCTGCGCCCGCCGCGATCGGGTCGTCCTGTGAGGGCAGCACGAGCGGGGCAGTCACGCCCCGAACCCTACGGTGACGAGGCGGGAGATGCCGCGTTCGACGGCGCCGGCGGCGAGGCCGGTGGTGGTGAGGTCGCCGGCGGTGTCGACGACGGCTGCAGGGTCGGTACGACGGGCGGCGCGGAGGTCGGGACGACCGGCGGCCTCGTGACGACCGCGGTAGGCGTCGATGTCGCGGTGGCCGTCGCGGTCGGGGCAGTCGTGGCCGTGCTGGTGCCGCTGGATCCGACGTTCACCTTCGGCGGGAACTGCTTGACCGGCTCCCCTTGCAACGCCTGGTCCATGTACTGCTTGAAGATCTGTGCCGGCACCGTGCCGCCGTAGATCCCCGTCCTGCCGCCGATGGTCACGGTGCCGCCGTGGACGTTGCCGATCCAGACGGCAGTGGCCAGCTGCGGGGTGAAGCCGCAGAACCAGGCGTTCGTGTTCTTGGTGGTCGTCCCGGTCTTGCCGGCGGTGGGTCGGCCGGACAGCTGGGCGTTGGTCCCGGTGCCGCCCTGCACGACCTTGACCATCGCCGACGTGGCGTCCGCGGCGACGCCGGCGGAGAAAGCCGTCTGGCGCTTCTGCTTGTGCGTGTAGAACGGCTTGCTGTCGGGCTTGCCGTTGTGGACGCGGTAGACCGCCTCCACGAAGTACGGGTCTGCCTGGACCCCTTGGGCGGCGAACGTCGCGTACCCGTCGGCCTGGTCGAGCGGCCGGATCTCGTAACCCCCGGAGCCAAGGGCGATCTGGGCACTCGGCGAGCCCTGTCCGTCGAGCGGGTCCGGGCCGAGTCCCGCCTTGTGCGCCAGGTCGCGGACCTTGCTCGGCCCCACGTCGCAGGCCAGGTGCAGGTACACGGTGTTCACGGAGTACTGCAGGCCGGTCGCCAGGTCGATGTTGCCGAACGGAGGGTCGCCCGCGTCGTTGTGGGCGAGCTGCCCGCACACCGTCTGAGGGGAGGAGCCGTCGTACTGGGTGGACAGGCTCTTGCCCTCGGTGAGCGCCGTGGCCAGGACGTAGGGCTTCATCGACGACCCCGGCTGCACGCGCCCGTCGCTGGCGTAGTCGAACCCGCCGCCCTTGCCGCCGTAGTAGGCGACCACGCGACCCGTGCCCGGCTCGATCGAGACGAGCGCCGAGACCGCCGGGTTGGTGCCGGTCGCATGCGCCTCGACCATCGCCTGCTCAGTGGCGACCGCCGCGTCCTCGGCCTTCTTGTCGATGGTGGTCTTGACCAGCAGGCCACCGCTCTGGAGCTCGCTCTCGGTGAAGCCGTGCGCGGTCAGCTCAGCGATCACCTGCTGGCGGACGTAGTCGAGGGTGCCCGGGAAGGAGGCGTCCTGCTTGATCTTGTCGACCGTCGGGTAGCGCAGGGCGGCCGCGTCGGCCTTGGACAGCCAGCCCTCCTTCACCATCCCCGCGATGACGAAGGTCCAGCGGCTCTTGGCCTTGTCGAGGTGGTTGGCCGGGTCGTAGCCGGCGGGGGACCGGATGCTGCTCGCCAGGACGGCGCCCTGGGCGGCGGTCAGCTTCACGGCAGGCGTGTGGAAGTAGGTCTGCGCCGCGGCCTCGATGCCGTAGGCGCCGCGCCCGAAGTAGATCGTGTTGAGGTAGTCGGCCAGGATGGTGTCCTTCGAGACCGTCTGGCTCATCTTGACGGCGATGAACACTTCCTTGATCTTGCGGCTGAAGGTCCGGTCCTGCGTCAGGAAGGCGTTCTTCGCGTACTGCTGGGTGATCGTGGAGCCG
>JAOPVZ010000064.1 GCA_025965935.1 Frankiales bacterium
ACCACTCCTGGCACGTGCTCACCCAGACCAGCCAGGGCAAGGACCTCGGCTTCGAGGCCAGCATGACGAAGATCATGTGGAGCGAGGCCTTCCGCAAGGTCAGCGACACCTACGAGGCCGTCCTCGGGAGCGCCTTCCAGGTGCCGGACCCGCAGCCCGGTCTGTCCCTGGAGGAGCTCACCACCCTCGCGCTCTGGTCGCGCAGCTGCACCATATGGGGCGGCTCGCAGCAGGTCCAGCGCTCCATCGTCGCCGAGCGCGTGCTCGGCCTGCCCCGCTGACCGCCTTCCCGGCGCTGACCGCCTCCCCGGCACACACTCAGGAGACACCGTGAAGTTCCAGCTCACCGACGAGCAGCGCGCCCTCCAGGAGGCCGTGCGCGACTACCTCGGCGACAGGTTCGGCCAGCAGCAGGTCCGCGAGCTCTACGAGCACCCGGAGTCCGATGGCATCCCGGAGGGCCTCTGGAAGGCCATCGGAGAGCAGGGCTGGCTGGCGGTCATGGTGCCCGAGGAGCACGACGGCATCGGCCTCGGCCTGCTCGACGCCTCCGTGATCGCCCGCGCCTTCGGCGCCGGTACGGTGCCCGGCCCGTGGCTCGGCACCGTCCTCACCGGCGAGGCCATCCGCCTCGCCGGATCGCCTGACCAGCAGGCGAAGTGGCTCCCTCGCATCGCCGCCGGCGAGGTCAAGGGAGCCGTGGCAATCCTCAAGCCGGGTACGGCGGACCAGCCGGCAGCGACGAGCAGCGCGGGCTCACTGAGCGGCGACCTCGGCCTCGTCGAGTACGCCGCCCAGGCCGACCTGCTCGTCGTGGCGACCGCCGACGGGCTGTACCTCGTCGAGCCGTCCGCCGCGACCATCACCCCGCACGAGGCCCTCGACCGCACCACGCGGCTCGCCAGCGTCACCCTCGACGGGGTGGCGGGCGAGAAGCTCGAGAACGGCAACCCGCTCAGCGAGCTGGTCGACCGCGCCGCCGTGCTCGCCGCCAACGACCTCGCCGGCATCGCCCGCAAGGCGCTGTCCGACACGGTCGAGTACGACAAGACGCGGGTGCAGTTCGGCAAGCCCGTCGGGTCCTTCCAGGCCATCAAGCACGACCTCGCCGACATCCACCTCGCGGTGACGATGGCGGAGCACGCGGCGACGTACGCGGCGCACGCCCAGGACATCGACGCCCCCGACAAGCAGCTGGCCACCAGCATCGCCAAGGCAAAGGCCGGCGACACCGCGAGCGCCGCGACCGGCGCGATGATCCAGTACCACGGCGGCATCGGCTACACGTGGGAGCACGACGCGCACTTCTACCTCAAGCGCGCCAAGCGCCTGGAGTACGCCTTCGGCGACGCCAGCCAGCACCGCGAGCGGATCGCGCGCCTCGCGGTGGACTCGACAAGCGGGCGCGGCAACCCGCACGGCGGCGAGAGCGGCGGCATGGCCGTCGGGACCGCGTGACCGTCACCCTCATCACCGGAGCGGCCAGCGGGTTCGGCCGCGAGGTGGCACGGCAGCTCGTCCGCCGCGGCGAGCAGGTGGTGCTCCTCGACGTCAACGACGCCGACGGCCAGGTGGTCGCCGACGAGCTGGGGGCGCCGTACCTGCACTGCGACGTCAGCGACTACGACGAGGTGCTGGCGACGACGGCGAAGGCCGACGAGATCACGGGCGGCATCGACGCGTTCTTCCTCAACGCCGGCATCTCCAGCGGCTTCAGCTTCGGTCCTGACTTCGACCTGCAGAAGTACCGCCGGGCGATGGGCATCAACGTCGATGGCGTGGTGTTCGGCGTGCAGGCAGCCCTCCCGGTGCTGCAGCGCCGCGGAGGTGGCTCGATCGTCTGCACTGCCAGCATGGCGGGACTGACCGGGACACCCTTCGACCCGGTGTACGGCGCGAACAAGCACGCCGTCGTCGGGCTGGTGCGGGCGCTCGGCCCAGCGCTGCAGCCGATGGGGATCCGCGTCAACGCGTTCTGCCCCGGCTTCGCCGAGACGAAGATCATCGTCGACATCAAGGAGCACCTGCAGGGCGTCGGCGTGCCCATCATCCCGGTCGAGAAGGCCGGCGCCTCGGTGCTGCAGATCTTCGACAGCGGCGCTACGGGCGAGGCCTGGCTGCTGCAGGCCGGCCGCGACGTCATGCCCTACGCGTTCCGCGGCATCCCGGGCCCGCTCACCGAAGAGGGCTCCCGGGCCGGTGTCCTCGACCCTTCCGCCGTACCGGAGCTGTGAGGTCCTGACCCGCTGAGGTCAAGACCGCACGAGCGAGGCCGGTGACAGGTCGGCGAGCGAGCCGTGCCCTGACAGACCGAGCTGCAGGTCGAGGTCGGCCAGGAAGCAGCGGAGGACGTGCTCGACGCCGACCTCACCCCCGAGGCCGAGCCCGTAGACCCACGGCCGCGCGAGCAGCACGGCCCGCGCACCGAGGGCCAGCGCCTTCACAGCGTCCGCTCCGGTCCGCACCCCGGAGTCGAACAAGACGGGCAGATCGCCTGCTGCGTCGACAATCCCAGGCAGCGCGTCGAGCGCCCCGACCGCGCCGTCCACCTGCCGGCCGCCGTGGTTGCTGCAGATCACGCCCTGCACGCCGGCGTCGAGGGCGCGGCGGACGTCGTCAGGGTGTTGCAGTCCCTTCAGCACGACGGGCAGGGTCGTGCGCGACCGCAGCCACTCCAGGTCCTTCCAGGTGAGCGCCGGGTTGTTGAACATCCCGAGGAAGTGCAGGACCGCCGCGTTCGGGTCCTCCTCCGGCGTCTTCACCAGGCCGGCCCGGAACGCCGGGTCGCTCGTGTAGTTGGCGATGCCCTGCCCCTGCAAGAACGGCAGGTACGCCGTGTCGAGGTCCCGTGGCCGCCAGCCCAGCTGCCAGGTGTCGAGCGTGACGACCAGTGCCCGGTAGCCGGCCTTCTCGGCCCGGCCCACCATCGAGGCGGCGACCTCGGTGTCCTTCGGCCAGTACAGCTGGTACCAGGCCGGACTGCCGGCGAGCTCGTCCTGAATGTCTTCCAGGCAGGTGCTCGCCGCGGTCGAGAGCACCATAGGCAGCCCGAGCGTCCGGGCAGCCCGGGCCACTGCGCGCTCCGCGTGCTCGTGCACGATCGACAGCACCCCGACCGGGGCGAGCAGGACCGGGGCAGGGCTCGCCGTGCCGAGGATGTCGACCGACAGGTCCCGCTCCGCCGGGATGCCGCAGAGCATCCGCGGCTGCAGCCGCCAGCGGTCGAACGCCTCGCGGTTGGCGCGCATGGTGTCGCCGGCGCCGGCGCCGCCGCTGACGTAGCCGACCGCACCGGGGGTCATGACCGCCTCGGCGGCCGCCTGCAGGACGCGGTGGTCGAACGGCATGGTCGGCTGCTCGCCGAACAAGCCCTTGAGGTAGACGTCGTTCTGGAACCCGGCGAAGGACATGGCTGAAACCTAGCGAGAGTCGGGCCTGCCGGCTCAGCGGTAGGCGGCCGCGATCGCGAGCACCTCACGGACGTACCAGTCGGCGTGGTTGTAGTTGAAGATGGCGTCGTAGAGGGCCTGGCCGCCGAGGCCGGCGCCGTTGCGGCACAGGTAGAGCGCCGCGGCCGGCACTGCGTCGTACGGGTTCATGATGTCGGCCTTGCCGTCGCCGTCCCCGTCGACGGCGTACTCGGCCCAGGTCGCCGGCATGAACTGCATGGGGCCGAGGGCACCGGCGCTCGACGGCCCGACGTTGCGGCCGTGGTCGCTCTCGACCTGGCCGATCGCGGCGAGCACCTTCCACGACAGCCCCGGGCAGTAGCTGGCCGACAGCTGGTAGAGCTCGCGGTAGGTCTTGGGCCGGCGATCGACGATCTTGGCCGGTCGAAGCTCGGTGAACACCACCTTGTCCCCGACGAGGGCTCGGACCTCGTTCTCGAGGCGGCTCAGCCGGCGGTCCGGCGCGGCGAGCAGGATGGTGTTGGTCACGAGCCCGACGTCGCGGGATCGAACCCGGTCCATGACGAGTGCCGACCCGGGCAGGTCGTAGGACGCGACCGCGCCGATGCGCGCGTCGACGCCCTTGCGGCTGAAGAGGTGGACGGTGCTGCCGAGCGGCAGCTTCGCGGCGTAGGACGCCGCGAGGTCGCCCTTGGCGACGGCCGCCCAGAGCGCGTCCGAGCGGGCCGTCTCCCGGGGCGTGAACGCCCGGAAGCTCGACGGGTCAACGCCCATCGCGTTGACGGCCCGCTTGCCGACCCGCACCGCGCCGGTGCTGATGACCGTGCTCGACGTGACGCCTCGCAGCCCCAGGATCCGCGCGACCTGCGCCTGGGTGAGCGGAGCGCGGGTCGTGAGCATCAGGTCCGGCGTGACGACGTGTCGCAGCGGACGCACCTTGACGGGTGTTCGCGACCGGGAGGCCGGCTGCGCCTTGAGGACCCGCGGGATGGGCGACGGCGCGGACACCGCATGCGGCGAGGTCGCCTTCGAGGCAGGGAGGCCGCAACCGGCGACGACGGCCGCACCGGTCGTGGCGAGCACGACGAGAGCAAGCGCAGGGAGTCGCATCGCACGAGGAACCGGCGGCCGCATCAGCTCGGCGATCCCTCCTCTGGTAGGCAGTCCATCGTGCTCAACGAGCAGGTGCGGGTGGACGTAACGGCCGGCGGGTGGGGGGCGGCCCCGCCGTTCAGGTTCCTGCGCTGCTACCCCGATCTCGCCGGTCACACACGCCCGTGAGGCAGGTCTGGGACGTCGCCGTGGTCGGCGCCGGTCCGGCCGGCGCCTCGGCGGCGCGCGCAGCCGCGGCCGCCGGAGCCCGCGTGCTGCTCCTCGAGAAGGCGCAGGTGCCGCGCTACAAGCGCTGCGGCGGCGGGCTGATCGGCCCTGCGCAACAGGCCTTGGCTGACACCGGCGTGAACATTGCCGGGCTCTCGCGGGACCACGTCGGCCGGTTCACCTTCACGCACGGCGGCCGCAGTGCGTTCAGCCGCGCGGCCACGCCGTTCCTGCCGATGGTGCTGCGCTCAGAGCTGGACGCCGAGCTGGTCCGGATCGCGCAGGAGGCCGGGGCGCAGCTCCGCACGGGGTCGACTGTCGGTGCGTACGACGAGCAGGACGGCGTCGTCACGCTCGGCACCTCCGAAGGACCGGTGTGGGCCCGTGCTGTCGTGGCCGCCGACGGGTCGGCCTCACGAGCGTCGGGGTACGTCGGTGTGCACTGCGACCTCGTCGACATCGGGCTCGAGGCCGAGCTGCCCCGTCCGCGCGGCAGCGACTGGGACGGCCGGGTCCTGCTCGACTGGGGTCCCGTGCCCGGCTCCTACGGCTGGGTCTTCCCCAAGGGCGAGACGCTGACGGTCGGCGTCATCGGCGACCGCGACGCCGGTCTGGCCATGCGGGACTACTACCGGGCGTTCGTCGCCTCGCTCGGCCTGGACCTGGCCACCGCGGTGCAGGACGGTGGCCACCAGACCCGGGTGCGGGCAGCCGGGTCACCGCTGAGGCGTGGACAGGTGCTGGTCGCCGGCGACGCCGCGGGACTGCTGGAGCCGTGGACCCGCGAGGGCATCTCGTTCGCGCTGCGGTCCGGTCGCCTCGCCGGGCTGGCGGCGGTGGGCGTGCTGCCGTCGTACGAGGCCGCTGTCGAGGCCGCACTGGGCGCGGAGGTGGCCGCCGGAAGGCGGGCTCTGCAGGTGTTCAGCCGACGTCCGGGGCTGGTGCACCAGGTGATGCGCACGCCGCCGTTGTGGCCGCTGCTGCAGGAGCTCGTGAGCGGCCGCACCACGATGGCCGAGCAGCTGGAGCGCCGCCGAGTCCGCTGGCTTGTCGCGCTCACTGATTAGTACATGTCTAGCTTGGACACTGCCGTATCCTCGCCGTCACGCAGGTTTGTGACTTGACTGCGGGAATTTATCTACGAACATGTGTTTGACTTCGTCCCGAAACGGGGTAGATTGGTTCTTGCATGAAGACCTCAACCCTTGCCCTGCAGCCCAGCGACGACCGCGCTGAGCTGCTCGACGGGATCGCCGGACTGGTGCGGGACAAGGCGGTCGTGGAGCTCCGGCTGCGGGAGCAGCTCGTCGAGCTTGAGCACAACACCCCGGTCTCGCTGCGGAAGTTCGTCAGCGACGAGCTCGCGGTGGTGCTCGCGGAGTCCAGCCGCACCGCTCAGGGCTGGATCGAGGACGCCCTGATGCTCGAGGACCACCCGGAGGTGAAGGCCCTGGTGGAGCAGGGCACGTGGACCGTGCGGCACGCCGACGCCGTGCTCGACGAGCTCGCGGGCAGCGTCGACCGCAGCCTGCGCCAGCAGGTCCTCGACCTCGTCCTCGGTCAGACGTCGGCGCGGACGCCGCACCAGCTCCGCAAGGCGACGCGCGCTGCGGTGTTCCTCGTCGACCCCGCGGCTGCGGAGAAGCGGGCGGAGAAGGCCCGCGAGCGCCGGTCGGTCAACGCCCACGACGAGCGGGACGGCAGCGCGACCCTGATCATGAACGGTCCGAAGGCTGCCGTGGCCGCCGCGCTCGCCGGGCTCGACGCACTGTGCCTCCCCCGGGCGCCGGAGGACACCCGCAGCCTCGTGCAGCGGCGCTTCGACGCTCTCCTCGGCCTCATCACCGGCCAGGTGACGGCAGTCGGGGCGCACGTGCAGCTGCTCATGAGCCTCGCCACCCTCGAGGGCTGCGAGGAGGCCGCCGAGATCCCCGGCCTCGGTCTCATCACGGCCACCGAGGCCCGGGAGCTCGCCGCCGACGCGAGCGAGATCCGCCGGGTCGTCGTCGACGCTGCCGGTCAGCTCGTCAGCGTCGACAGCACGGCTGTGCGCCCGGAGCCGCAGGCAGCGTCGGAGCCTGTGCGGTTGCTGACCGACCAGGTCGAGCCGATGCCGGTCACCGACCAGCTCGTCGCCGACGCGGCCGACGACCTGGGCCACGACGTCAGCGACGAGGCGTGGCTCGCCGCCCAGCAGGACGCCCAGGCCGACCCCGAGCAGGCCGGGCGCCGGGCGGCGCAGGAGTGGGCTGACTACTGCCACCCGTGCCCGGGCGAGCCGGATGCCGCGGCCCAGGCCCAGCTCCGTCAGATCCTCGCGGTGATCGCCGCCGACGGCCGACCAGCGGGTCTGGCCAACGTGCTCATCGACACCGACGGCACCATCCGCATCCACTGGCCTGATGACCCAGATCCGGAGGGCGGGATCCGAGCACCGGACCCACCTCCGGTGCCGGCGCAGCCCTGGCCGGAGGGCTTCGTCGACGACAAGCGGGTGAGAGCCGCCCGCGACGCCGGCACCGAGCTCCCGTCCGATCCGGATGAGCGGGCCCGGATCACCCGACGGCAGTGGATGCGACGTCAGCTCCCGTCCTGGCCCGTGCCGCCTCCTGAAGCGGCACCGGCGCCGCACCCAGCCGATCGGGCCCCAACCTTGTCCGACTGGCAGTGGTGGGACGAGACGGCGGCCCGCGAGATCCACGAGGCCATCTGCGGGGGCCGCCTGGGCGTCGTCGCGCGAGCGTCCGCGCCCGACGAAGGCTGGCCCAGCGCGCCCTCCCCCAGGCATGCCTGGGATCCCGGAGCCCTGCGGCGCACGGTTGACGCCTTCCGCGCCAAGCCTGTCGCCCCGCTACCCCCGGCGAGCACCAGCTACCCGTTCACCGGGCGGCTGGCGCGGCACCTCAAGCTGCGCGACCAGACCTGTCGCTTCCCGGGGTGCTCGAGGCTCGCTCAGCACTGCGACAGCGACCACCGCATCCCGTGGCCAGCCGGGCCGACCAGCGTGGCCAACGGCATCAGCGAGTGCGAGCACCACCACCAGGCCAAGCACGCGATCTTCACCCTGCTGCAACTGCCCGACGGGGGGCTGCGCTGGGCGCTGCCGACCGGCCACGCGGCCGACAGCCCGCCACGGGCCCTGCTGCGCGGCTGGTGAGGTCAGCGCACGAAGGCGAACAGCCGAGTCTCCTCGTCCTTCAGGCGAACTCGACGCGGAGCCCCGGACCGTGCTCGTCGAGCGTCGGCTCGGCTGGGCGCGAGCCGGCGTCAGGCCAGGCGGACAGCTTCACCGGGTTGCCGGGGACCGGCACTCCCCCGGCGTCGACGACCATCTGACGCGCCACCGACTGCTCGGAGCCGACGGCCTCGGCGACGTCGCTGATGGGGCCGCACGGGACGCCGGCCGCCTCGAGCACCTGGAGCCAGTGCGACCCGGTGTCCTGACCTAACGCGCCCTCGAGCTGCCGCTTGAGGGGCTCGCGGTGGTCGTGCCGCAGCGCGTTGGTGGCGAACCGCTCGTCGGTGAGCAGCTCGGGCAGCCCCACGGCGGCGCACAGGGCGCCGAACAGCAGGTCGTTGGCGGCGCAGATGGTGATGTCCCGGTCGGCGCAGCTGAAGGTGTCGAACGGCGCGATCGCGAAGTGCGCGTTGCTGATCCGCCCGGGCTCCTCGCCGGTGGCCAGCCAGCGCAGCGCCGCGCCCTCCAGCAGCGACACCGTGGCGTCGTACATGGCGACGTCGAGGTGCGTGCCGCCGCCGCCTCGGAGGGCGGCGCAGATCCCGCCGAAGGCGTACAGCCCGGCGGACAGGTCGGCCACCGGTGAGCCCGGCTTGACCGGCGGCCCGTCCGAGGAGCCGGTGATCGACATGAGGCCGCTCATGCCCTGGACCACCGCGTCGTAGGCGGGCCGCAGCGACCACGGCCCGGTGTGCCCGAAACCGCTGATCGAGCAGTAGACCAGGCCGGGGTTCAGGGCGTGACACTCGTCATAGCTCAGGCCCAGGCGGTCCATCACGCCGGGCCGGAAGTTCTCGACCAGGACGTCGGCGGCGGCCACCAGCCGGCGTACGAGGGCCAGGTCGTCCGGGTCCCGGAGGTCGGCGGCCAGCGACTCCTTGCCGTGGTTGACCCGGGCGAAGTACAGGGAGCGGCCGTCCAGGAAGGGCCCGTAGCTGCGCGAGTCGTCCCCGGTGTCCGGTTTCTCCACCTTCACCACGCGTGCGCCGAGGTCCGCCAGCATCATCGTGGCGAACGGACCCGCCAGCACTCGAGAGAAGTCCACGACGAGCAGCCCTGTCAGCGGCCCGTAAACACCACGTTGCGACACGCCGCTCATCCTGGCACGAGTGGGAACGAAGGCCGGATGTGTGGTGTTGTGGTGAGCGTGACCGGAACTGTGACACCTACCGCCCCCGCCACCCTGACTAATGCTGACCGCTGCGATCGCTGTGGCGCCCAGGCCCGCGTGCGCGTCGTCCTGGACGCCGGCGACCTGCTCTTCTGCGCGCATCACGCGAAGGCCTACGAGCCCAAGCTTCGCGACTCCGCCCTCCAGTGGGTCGACGAGACGGCCGGCCTCGCCGACCCCGCGCCCGTCGAGCCCTGACCCCTGACCGTCACGACGGCCGCTCCCTTCGGGGGGCGGCCGTCGTCGTTCTCAGACCCTCAGCCAGGACCTGACCGCGCTGTCCAGCGCCCGTCGACAGAGACGACCTGCAGCGGGATGCCGAACGCCTGCGTCAGCAGCGGGCCGGTGATGACGGACGCGACCGGTCCTTGGGCGAGGACGCGGCCGCGGGACAGCAGCAGCGCGTGGGTCGTGCCGACCGGGATCTCCTCGACGTGGTGCGTCACGAGCACGGTGGGCGGTGCACCCGTCGAGGTGAGCCGCGTCAGCAGCCGGAGCAGCGCCTCCCGCGCGCCGAGGTCGAGGCCGGCGGCGGGCTCGTCGAGCAGCAGCAGCTCCGGGTCGGTCATGAGGGCCCGCGCCAGCAGCACCCGCTTGCGCTCGCCCTCCGACAGCGAGCCGAACCGGCGGTCGACGAAGGCCCGCAGACCGACGCGGGCGAGCAGGTCGGAGGCGCGCGCGACGTCCGCCGGGTCGTAGCCGCTGGACCAGCGGCCGAGCACGCCATGGGCGGCCGTCACGACGACGTCGACAGCGCGCTCGTGCGGCGGCACCCGGTCCGACAGGGCGGCGCTCGACAGCCCGACGCGGGTGCGCAGCTCGCCCAGGTCGGCCTCGCCGTACCTCTGCCCGAGCAGGGTCACGGCGCCCGCGGACGGGAACAGCGAGGCAGCCGCCACCGCCAGCAGCGTCGTCTTGCCCGCGCCGTTCGGTCCGAGCAGCGCCCAGCGCTGACCCTCTTCGACCACCCAGTCGACACCGGACAGCAGGGTCGCGCCTTCGCGCACGACGGTGACCCCGGACATCGACAGCACACTCACTGGAGCGACGCTACTCAGGCGTGCGGCAGGATCGTGGGATGGACAGTGCCCGAGGGACCTATCGCTGCTTCGACGTCGAGATCGCCGACCAGGTCGCGCACATCCGCCTGAACCGTCCGGACGAGTACAACTCGATGATCGCCGAGTTCTGGTCCGAGCTGCCCGAGATCGTCGACGGCATCAGCGCCGACGCGAGCGCCCGCGCCATCGTGCTGTCCAGCACCGGCAAGCACTTCTGCGCCGGTATGGACCTCGCCGTCTTCGCCGACGGTCAGGACGACGCCGACGCCGAGCTCGGCCGTCGACAGGCCCGCCTCCGCGGCACCGTGAAGACCCTGCAGCACACCGCTTCCTGCCTCGAGCAGGCCCGGATGCCAGTGCTCGTCGCGGTGCAGGGCGGCTGCATCGGGGGCGCCCTCGACCTCGCCACCGCTGCCGACCTCCGCTACTGCAGCGCGGACGCGTTCTTCGTGGTGCAGGAGATCAACATCGGGATGACCGCCGACATCGGGACGCTGCAGCGGCTCGGCACGTGCGTGCCCGAGGGCGTCGCACGGGAGCTGGCCTACACCGGCCGGCGGATGCCGGCGCAGCGGGCTTACGAGGTAGGGCTCGTCCAGCAGGTGTACGCCGATCACGGGTCGCTGGTCGAAGGGGTGCTGGAGACGGCGAGGGAGATCGCGTCGAAGTCCCCGCTGGCGATCCACGGCACGAAGGTGGCGATGAACTTCGCGCGCGACCACGGCGTCGAGCAGTCGCTCGACCAGATAGCGACCTGGCAGGCCGGCATGTTCCAGCCCGCCGACATGGTCGAGTCGTTCACGGCCAAGGCGGAGAAGCGCGAGGCCAAGTACCCCGACCTGCTCCCGGAGCGCTCCAGCCTCTAACCAGCCTGCTGGCTGTGCCGCATCGTCACCGACATCCGGGCGCCGGAGGCGTTCTTCTGCCGCGGCACGGTGTGCTCGTAGTCGTGCTGCATCGCACCGCCCATGACCATGAGGTCGCCCTGCCCGGGGGCGTACTCCTTGAGGACCGGCCCGCCGCCCCTCCGGCGTACCAGGAAGCGCCGTGACGCTCCCAGCGAGACCGTGACGACCAGCGGGTTGCGGAGCGTCTTCCGAACCGTGTCGCCGTGCCACGCCACCGCGTCGTTGCCGTCGCGGTAGAGGTTGACGAGGCAGGAGTCGAACTCCACCCCGTAGCGGCGGGAGACGGCGAGCTGCAGCTGCTCCAGCGACGCCGGAAGGCCCTCCTTGAACCACGCGGTGAGACGCGGCTCGAGCACCTCGCGCTCCCACATGACACGGGTGCGCTGCTGCCACGGCGCCTCCGCCAGCAGCTGGTCGAACAGGTCCGCGTGGTCCGGCACCCAGCCCGGCACGAGATCGATCCAGGAGGTGCCGTCGAGGTGGTCGCGACGGCCGCCGTCGAAGGACAAGCGGTCGTGCTCCACCGTCAGGAGGCTGTCCTGCCAGGCGATGTCGTGCATCCGGTCATGCTAGAACGGGAGTTCGAAGAACGCTAGCCCCGGCCGTGCAGCAGGCGGATCGTCTTGAGCAGCAGCCCGTCGGTCTTCGCCGTCCGGTCGAAGCTCATGATCGGCATCGGAAGCGCGAACCGCTGGCGCGTGAGGGCCTTGGCGCGGGTGAACTCGCGCAGCCCGTCGTCGCCGTGAATGCGGCCGAAGCCGCTGTCCCCCGAACCGCCGAACGGCAGCCCCGGGACACCGGCGAAGGCCAGCACGCTGTTGACGCTGGTCATGCCGGAGCGCAGCTGCCGGGCGATCTCCATGCCGCGCCGCTTGGCGAAGACGGCACCGGCCAGCCCGTACGTCGTGGCGTTGGTCAGCCGGATCGCCTCGTCAGCGTCCTTCACCCTGGTGACCGTCAGGGTCGGGCCGAAGGTCTCCTCGGTCACCGCCTTGGAGTCCTCCGGGACGCCGGTGAGGATCGTGGGCTGCACGATGGTGCCGTCGATGTCGCCGCCGGTGACGGCCGTACCGCCCTTGGCCAGGGCATCGGCGATGTGCTCGCGGATGATGTCGACCTGACTCGGCATGGTGATCGGCCCGTACGAGACGCCTGCCTCGATCTTCTTGGCCTTTTCGGTCAGAGCCGAAAGGAAGCCGTCGTAGGCCTTCTCGGTGGCGTAGACCCGCTCGATGCCGATGCAGGTCTGGCCGGCGTTGCTCATGCCGCCCCAGAGCGCGGCGTCGGCCGCAGCAACCAGGTCGGCGTCGTCGTCGACGATCATCGCGTCCTTGCCGCCGCACTCCATGAGGACCGGCACCAGGTTCTCGGCGCAAGCGGCCATCACCTTCTTGCCGGTCCGCGCCGAGCCGGTGAAGGCGATCTTGTCGACACCCGCGCGGCAGAGCGCCGCGCCCGTCTCGCCGAGCCCGGTGATCAGCTGGAAGACGTCGTGGTCAGGCACAACCTCGGCGAAGGTGTCGACGAGCCACTTGCCGACGCCGGGGGTGTACTCGCTCGGCTTGAAGACGACGCAGTTGCCGGCGGCCAGGGCGTAGGCGATCGAGCCCATCGGTGTGAGCACCGTGTAGTTCCACGGGCCGATCACGCCGACGACGCCGAAGGCCTGGTACTCAAGCGAGGCGGCCTGGTTGGCCATCATCATCCCGCTCGGGACCCGGCGCGGGCCGAGCACGCGGCGGGCGTTCTTGCCGGCCCAGGCGATGTGGTCGACCGCGATGCCGGCCTCGAGCTGCGCGTCGCTGACCGGCTTGCCGTTCTCGTGGTGCACGACCTCGCTGAGCTCAGGCAGTCGCTTGGCGAGGATCGCCTTCCACGCGTCCAGCTTGTCCTTGCGGCCGCTGTAGCCGAGCCCCTGCCACCACGCGGTCGCCGCCCTGGCCCGCGCGACGGCGGCCTGCACGTCCTCGGCGGAGTGCACGGGGAAGCTCGCGTACACCTTGCCGCTGGCGGGTTCCAGCGAGTCGAAGCTCGGCTGTGTCGGGCGTTCCGGGGCCAGCGTCATCGAGGTCTCCTGGGTCGGTTTTGTCGCACTACGGTACGCCGGGAGGCGACCCGTCTCGTGAGGCCTCACACTGGTGCCGTGCCCGCCGATCCCGTCGTCGTGACCTCGGCCGGCCTGTCCGCCACCGAGGAGCGACAGGCCCGCATGCGTCGCTACGCCATCACGCAGCTCGCCAGGGTGGTCTGCTTCCTGCTGGCCGTCGCGCTGCCGGTGCCGCTCGGCGCGAAGCTGCTGCTGGTCCTCGGCGCTCTGGTCCTGCCCTGGATGGGCGTCGTCGCTGCCAACGGCGGGCCTTCCCGGACACGCGCACGCGAGACGGCGATGGTCGACCGCGTCGAGCCGGTCCGGCTGCAGCTCGACCCCGGCTCGGTCGTCGACCAGGAGCCCGGCTAGCCGTGCCGACCGGTGGTCGTCGCCCGCGTGGTGTCGCCCCGCGCACCAGTGCCGTAGGACTCGTACGCCGTGAGCTGGTCGGCCTCCTCGGCGACCCGGACGCCGAACCGGTAGGACAGCATCCCGCCGATCCAGCCGGAGATCGCGAGCACGCCGAGCGCCACGGCTGACAGCGCGAGCTGGCCGCCGCGGACCTTGGTGTCGGTGGTGTGGGCGTCGTACCGCCAGATGACGTCGACGACGAAGGCGGCGAGCACGAGGAGGTTGAGGGTCATGTGCACCAGGCCGGCCCGCAGGGCCCTGCTGCGCCGCCGCAACCTGCTCAGGTCCATGAGACCGAACAGCGCCGCCACGCCCGCACCGATGATGCCGATGAGGATCAGCCACCACGCGCCGTAGACGAGCTGCTGTGAGCCGTTGTTCTTGGCACGCGTGGCGATGTCGAAGACCAGGCTGGAGATCCAGGCACCGATCGGGACGGTGACCAGGAGCGGGTGGAACGGGTGGCCGTACGGACCCGCCAGGGGCGTCTGCGGCAGCTTCGCCTGGTGCAGGCCCTGGGTCGCGTCGTTGCGGTTGTCGAGGTTCGTCATCGCGCTCTCCTCCCGGGGTGGTCCTGTCGGAGCCGCTCCCCTCGGCGCCGTGACCAAAACGCCGTCAGGCCTTCGCCTTCGCCTTTGCCTCGGCCTTCATCGCCTGCTTGTAGGCGCGGACCTGGAGCAGCGTCTCCTTGCTGGTGACGTCGGCGACGCTCCGCAACGAGCCCTCCTCGCCGTACAGTCCGGCGGCCTCGCGCCACCCGGTCGGCTGGACCTTCAGCTGCTTGCCCAACAGGGCCAGGAAGATCTTGGCCTTCTGCTCCCCGAAGCCGGGCAGCGCCTTGAGCCGCGCGAGCAGCTCGTCGCCGGTCTTGACGCCCTTCCAGACGTTCTCGGCCTTGCCGTCGTGGTGCTCGACGAGGAACCGGCACATCTCCTGGACACGACCGGCCATCGAGCCCGGAAAGCGGTGGATCGCCGGTGGGGTCGCGAACACGTCACCGAGGTCGGCGCGCTCGGCGATGTCGGCGGCGTCCAGCTTGCCGATCCGCGCCACGAGGTCGTAGGGACCGCGGAAGGCCTTCTCCATCGGGATCTGCTGGTCGAGCAGCATCCCCATGAGCAGCGCCAGCGGGTCCTTGCTCAGCAGCGCGTCGGCGTCGGTGTCCTGCGACAGGTGCAACGTAGGCATGCCGCCATCATGGCTGCTCAGCGCGTCATGCTGCCCAGCATCGCCCGGAGTGCGTCCAGCACCTCGTCGCTCGGCGGCGTGCTGCCGATGCCGGACAGCACGAACCGGTCGCTGATGCGTCCTCCCACCGTGGCGATCTCGACCTCCGTCGGCAGCAGCGTCAGCAGCGACACCCTGCTGAGCAGCCGGCCGAGGAAACCCAGCTCGTCCGGCGCCTCGAGGCTGAGCTCGACGCGGCCATCGGCGCGACGGCTCACCGAGTGCCCGGTGAGGACCGGCGACACCGCGTCACGCACTGTCGGGCGCCGGCTCGCGAGCGCCACGACGTCGACGCCCTCGACCGCACCCTCGACCAGCAGCTGCCCCTCCCACTGCATCGGGGCGGCCCGCACGGCCCTGCCGGAGACGACCGAGACACCGGCGGCCGAGAGCCCGCCGCACAGGAACGCCAGCCAGTGCGGGTGGGTGAAGGCGCCGGCCAGCTCGATCCGGTGCCTGCCGTCCGATTGCGCCTGCACGTCCGCGGTCGCCTCAGCCGTCACGGCCGCGACGCTAGGCAGCGCAGGTTGCGTGCCGATGTCGGCGCCGTTTCACCGGAGGGCTCCGTCGGTCAGGTGAGGAGCCTCACACGCCCGGGGAGGTCCGCCGCGCCGGGCCGCTGCCCTGCGAGAATGGGAGCATGCAACCCGACGGTGACCGCTTCTCCGACCTCGGTCTCCGACCCGAGCTCCTGGACGCGCTGACGGCGCTCGGCTACGAGGAGCCGACCCCGATCCAGAGCGAGGCCATCCCGGCGCTGCTCACCGGCCAGGACCTGGTCGGTCAGGCCGCGACCGGCACCGGCAAGACCGCGGCCTTCGCGCTGCCGGTGCTGCACCGCCTGCCGGACGGCGACCGTGGCAAGAAGCCGAGGGCGCTCATCCTGGCGCCCACCCGTGAGCTGGCGATGCAGGTCGCGAACGCCATCAGCAGCTACGGCCAGAAGGTCGGCGCCCGCGTGCTCGCCGTCTACGGCGGCCAACCGATCACGCCACAGCTGAGGGCGCTGTCCAAGGGCGTCGACGTCGTGGTCGGTACGCCGGGACGGGTGGTCGACCACCTCGAGCGCGGGTCACTGAAGCTGGACGCCCTGGAGACGGTGGTGCTGGACGAGGCCGACGAGATGCTCGACATGGGCTTCGCCGACGAGCTCGACGCGATCCTGTCGCAGGTGCCGGCGCAGCGGCAGACCGTGCTGTTCTCCGCGACGCTGCCGCCGAAGATCGCGCGGATGGCCAAGAAGCACCTCAACGACCCGGTGCGCGTGCAGATCGAGCGCGAGGCCGTGGCCGCCGGCGAGGCGCCCAAGGTCACGCAGACCGCCCACCTCGTGAACCGGGAGAACAAGGCCGTCGCGCTGTCCCGGCTGCTGGCGGTGCACCAGCCGACGGCCGCGATCGTCTTCTGCCGGACCCGTGCGGAGGTGGACTCGCTGACCGAGGCCCTGAAGTCACGCAGCGTCCGGGCGGAGGCGCTGCACGGCGGCATGACGCAGGCCGAGCGCGACCGCGTCATGAATCGCCTGCGGGGCGGCACAGCGGACCTGCTCGTCGCCACCGACGTGGCCGCGCGCGGCCTCGACGTCGACCTGCTCACCCACGTCGTCAACTACAACGTGCCGTCCGCCCCCGAGACCTACGTGCACCGCATCGGCCGGGTCGGCCGGGCCGGTCGTGAAGGCGTCGCGCTCACCCTGGTTGAGCCGCGCGAGCGCCGGATGGTCGAGGCGATCGAGCACCTCACCGGTACGAAGATCCCGTACGCCCCGGTTCCCACCGTCGCCGACCTGCGCGCCAGCCGGATGTCCGCGACGAAGGATGCCCTGCTGGCGGCTCTGAGCACCGACCTCGAGGACGCGCGCAAGGTGGTGAAGCAGCTCGCCAAGGAGCACGACCCGCTCGACCTTGCTGCCGCTGCCCTCTCCCTGGTGCACGCGAGCACCGACGAGGAGGAGATCCCCGTCGTGCCGCCGCGCCAGCCACGACCCGAGCGGGACGACGCTCGCCCGGTCCGGGGCCCACGTCAGGAGCGCAAGGGTCCGGCGACCGGAATGGCGAAGGTCTACATCGGGGCCGGCCGTGCCGCCAACGTCGCCCCGAAGGACCTGGTGGGGGCGATCGCCGGCGAGACGCACCTGTCGGGAAAGCAGATCGGCAGCATCGAGATCACCGAGCGCTTCTCGCTCGTCGAGGTGCCCGCGCACGAGCTCGACACCGTCGTGAAGGCCCTGCGGGCCAGCGTCATCAAGGGCCGCAAGGTCTCCGTCCGCCCGGACCGCAACGCCTGAGCCGTCTTGCAAGACGGACGTACGGTTTGTTAGTCTGAGCGGGTGCCGAAGGTTCCGGAGCAGCAGCTCGCCGCGCGCCGCACGGAGATCCTGGAGGCCGCTCGCCGGGCCTTCGCGCGACACGGCTACGAGGGCGCCACGGTCAAGGTGCTCGAGGCCGAGACTGGCCTGTCACGGGGCGCGATCTTCCACCACTTCCGCGACAAGGACGCACTGTTCCTCGCCCTCGCCGAGGACGACGCGGCAGCCATGGCCGAGACCGTCGCGGCCCACGGCCTGGTCCAGGTGATGCGCGACCTGCAGGACAAGGACGCCGGCTGGCTGGGCGTCCAGCTGGAGGTACGACGGAGGCTCCGCACCGATCCGGAGTTCGCGGCCCAGTGGGCCGAGCACCAGAGCGCGATCGCGGGCGCCACCACGGCCCGCCTCCAGCGCCAGCGCCGGGCCGGTGTCGTCCGGGCTGACGTACCGCTCCCGATCCTCGTGGACTTCCTCCGGCTCGTCCTCGACGGCCTCGTCTCCGGCCTCGCCTCCGGCATGCCCACCGACCACCTGCCTGGCGTGCTCGACCTGGTCGAGGACGCCGTGCGCACCCGCAACAAGACCGCATTGATTAACTGCGAAGAAGACCAACACCAAGGAGCAAGCAGATGAGTCTCGACAGCTTCGGCGCCAAGGGCACGCTCGAGGTCGGAGGGCAGTCCTACGACGTCTTCCGGCTCAGCGCCGTGGAAGGCGCGGCCGACCTGCCGTACTCGCTCAAGGTGCTGCTCGAGAACCTGCTGCGCACCGAGGATGGCGCCGACATCACGGCCGACCACGTCCGCGCGCTGGCTGGCTGGGACCCGACCGCCGAACCCGACACCGAGATCCAGTTCACCCCCGCCCGCGTGCTCATGCAGGACTTCACCGGCGTCCCCTGCGTCGTGGACCTGGCCACCATGCGCGAGGCGATGGCCGACCTCGGCGGCGACCCCAAGAAGATCAACCCGCTCGCCCCGGCCGAGCTGGTCATCGACCACTCGGTGGTTGCCGACTTCTTCGGCAGCAAGGAGGCGCTGGGCCTCAACGGCGCGTTGGAGTACGACCGCAACCGCGAGCGCTACGAGTTCCTCAAGTGGGGCCAGACGGCGTTCAGCGACTTCGCCGTCGTACCCCCCAACACCGGCATCGTGCACCAGGTCAACCTGGAGCGGCTGGCGCGGGTCGTCTTCGAGCGCGATGGGGTGGCGTACCCGGACACCCTGGTGGGCACCGACTCCCACACCACGATGATCAACGGCCTGGGTGTCCTGGGGTGGGGCGTCGGCGGCATCGAGGCCGAGGCCGCGATGCTGGGCCAGCCCGTCAGCATGCTCATCCCGCGGGTCGTCGGCTTCAAGCTGGTCGGCGAGCTGCCGGCCGGGGCCACCGCCACCGACCTCGTCCTCACCGTCACTGAGCTGCTGCGCAAGCAGGGTGTCGTCGGCAAGTTCGTGGAGTTCTACGGCCCCGGCGTCACTAACGTGCCACTGGCCGACCGGGCCACCATCGGGAACATGAGCCCGGAGTACGGCTCCACCTGCGCGATCTTCCCGATCGACGAGGAGACGCTGTCGTACATGCGGCTCACCGGTCGCCCCGAGCAGCTCGTAGCGCTGACCGAGGCCTACGCCAAGGAGCAGGGCCTCTGGCACGACCCGTCTGCCGAGCCCCGTTTCTCCGAGACGCTGACGCTGGACCTCGCGACGGTGGTCCCCTCGCTGGCCGGCCCCAAGCGGCCGCAGGACCGGGTGCCGCTGACCGAGGCCAAGAACATGTTCCGGACGGCGCTGCGCGACTTCGCCTCGACCGGCAACGGGCACGGGGCGGTCACCGACGGCGGCATCGACGAGGCCAGCCGTGAGTCCTTCCCGGCCTCCGACCCGGCGTCGCCGAGCGAGAGCAAGCTGAGCGACCAGCCGGTCAGCGTCAACGTCGGAGAGATCGGCGACCGGCCGAGCAACCCCGTGCACGCGGTCCTGGCGGACGGCTCCGACGTCGAGCTCGACCATGGCGCGGTCGCGATCGCGGCCATCACCAGCTGCACCAACACCTCCAACCCCTACGTCATGGTCGCCGCGGGCCTGCTCGCCAAGGCCGCCGTGGAGAAGGGGCTGTCGTCGAAGCCGTGGGTCAAGACGACCCTCGCCCCGGGTTCCAAGGTCGTGACCGACTACTACGAGAAGGCCGGCCTCTCGCCGTACCTCGACAAGCTGGGCTTCAACACCGTCGGGTACGGCTGCACGACCTGCATCGGCAACTCGGGTCCGCTCCCGACCGAGGTGTCCGCGGCGGTCAACGAGGGCGACCTCGCGGTGGTGTCGGTGCTGTCGGGCAACCGCAACTTCGAGGGCCGGATCAACCCCGACGTCAAGATGAACTATTTGGCGTCGCCGCCGCTGGTCATCGCCTACGCGCTCGCGGGTTCGATGGACGTCGACCTGAACAACGATCCGCTGGGTCAGGACCAGGACGGCAACGACGTCTTCCTGCACGACATCTGGCCCTCCCCGCAGGAGGTCCAGCGGGTCATCGACCACGCCATCTCCGCGGAGATGTTCAGCAAGGACTACGCCGACGTCTTCGCCGGCACCGAGCAGTGGCAGGCGCTGCCCACCCCTGAGGGCGACACCTTCGCCTGGGACCCGCAGAGCACCTACGTCCGGAAGCCTCCGTACTTCGACGGGATGCC
>JAOPVZ010000071.1 GCA_025965935.1 Frankiales bacterium
ACCGCGGCAGCGTCGCGGGCGGACCGGTGGCGCTGCTCGGGACGCCGCCCGGCCTCGAGTGGGCCGACCACGACGTCGCGTTCCAGGCGCTCGAGGCGCCGCACCTCCTCGGACGTGAGATGTGGACCCTGTCCGGCGGCGAGCGCCAGCGGGTTCGGCTGGCGAACCTGCTCGCCTCCGACGCGCAGGTGCTCCTGCTGGACGAGCCGCTGGGGCTGCTCGACGAGAGCGGCCGCCGCACCGCGCTGCAGGCGTTCGCCAACGACGGCCGCGCGATCCTCATCGCCTGCAAGTCCGACCCTGCCGCGCTCGAGGTGGCCGGCCGCGTGCTGACCCTCGCCGACGGCCGCGTGAGCGACGCTCTGCCACTCGTCTAGGTTCGGGGGATGGACCTCGGGCTCGCGCAGAAGGTGTTCCTGGTGACCGGCGGCTCCCGCGGGCTCGGGTACGCCGCAGCGCAGGCGCTCGTCGCCGAGGGCGCCCAGGTCGTCCTCGCCGCCCGCGACGAAGCAGCAGTCAGCGCCGCCGCCCGCGAGCTCGGCTGCACCGGGGTGGCCGCCGACCTCGGCGACCCGGCGGCGGCGGCATCCCTGGTGGACAGCTGCCTGTCGACGTACGGGCGCCTCGACGGCGGGCTCGTCAGCGTTGGCGGACCGCCCGCAGGACCGGCGCTCGCCCTGACCGACGAGCAGTGGCAGGCCGCGTTCGACAGCGTCTTCCTGGGCGCGGTGCGGGTGTGCCGAGCCGTGGTGGACGCGCTGCCTCCGGAGGGCGGCTCGCTGGCGCTCGTGCTCAGCACCAGCGTCAAGGCGCCCATCGGTGGCCTGGCCGCGAGCAACGGGCTGCGGCCCGGTCTCGCCATGCTGGCGAAGACGATGGCCGATGAGCTGGGTCCCCGCAACGTCCGCGTCAACGGCCTGATGCCGGGTCGGGTCGACACCGACCGGGTGCGCGAGCTGGACGGCCCGGATCCGGCTGTGCGGCAGGGGAACGAGGCGGGCATCCCGCTGCGCCGCTACGGTCAGCCCGCCGAGTTCGGCCAGGTCGCCGCCTTCCTGCTCTCCCCCGCCGCCTCCTACGTCACCGGTGCGATGATCCCGGTCGACGGCGGCGCGCTACGGGCGCT
This sequence comes from Frankiales bacterium, assembly GCA_025965935.1. Taxonomy (GTDB): domain Bacteria; phylum Actinomycetota; class Actinomycetes; order Mycobacteriales; family SCTD01; genus RYN-111. Next base: position 1,127 of record JAOPVZ010000071.1, read on the forward strand.
CTGAGAGGGGTACGACGGAGGCCATGACCACGCCCGATGACGACGAGGACCTCGACGCCAGCCCTGAGCGGACCGACACGCCGCTGACCACGGATCCGGAGCAGCAGGACGACGACCTCGACCCCAACACCGGCGAGGGCGGAGCCGGATGACGTTGGCCGGAACGGCGGCCCTCGGACCGCACACGGTCCACCGCATGGGGTACGGAGCGATGCAGCTCGCCGGACCCGGCGTGTTCGGACCGCCGAAGGACCGCGACGAGGCCCTGCGCGTCCTGGCGGCCGTCCGGGAAGCCGGCATCGACCACATCGACACCTCGCAGTACTACGGACCCGACGTCGTCAACGAGCTGCTTCGCGAAGCGCTGCACCCGTACGACGGGATCACGCTGGTCTCGAAGGTCGGCGCACGCCGCGACGACGAGGGCGGCTGGATCCCCTGGAACCAGCCCGATGACCTGCGACAGGGCATCGAGGACAACCTCCGCTCACTCGGCGTCGAACGGCTGGGCGCCGTCAACCTCCGGGTCATGCCCCAGGACCCGATGGACCTGTTCGAGAAGCAGCTGGCCGCGATGGTCCAGGCCCGGGACGAGGGACTGATCGACGCGGTCGGCATCAGCAACGTCTCGAAGGACCAGTTCGCGCTCGCCGCCGACGAGATCGGCTGCGTGCAGAACCCGTACAACCTCGTGGACCGGAGCTCCCAGCCCGTCCTTGACGCGTGCACCGAGCGCGGCATCGCGTTCGTGCCTTTCTTCCCGCTCGGCAGCGGGTTCGGCATCAACGACGTCCGCGGCCACCCAGCCGTCGTACAGACGTCGCAGCGGCTGGGTGCCACGCCGTCGCAGGTCGCGCTGGCCTGGACGCTCGCTCAGTCACCTGTGGTGCTGCTCATCCCAGGGACGTCCTCGACCGCGCACCTCGCCGAGAACCTCGCGGCGGCCGAAATCTCGTTGGACGAGGAGGCCATCGCCCTGCTGTCGTGAGGCGGTGGACATCGCACCGGTCAGCACCCGCGCTGACCTCGAGCACTTCCACACCGTGGAAGCCGCCGCGATGGCGCACGACTGGGTCGGTCTTCCGGCCGACCCCATCGAGGAGTGGCTGCCGCTGCTCGAGATGCCTGAGACCGCCGGCGAGCGGGTGCAGCTCTACCTCGGGCGCGAAGCCGGCGTGCCCGTCGGCACACTGACGCTGCGGTTGCCGACGCTCGACAACCCCACGGTCGTCAACGGGGAGCTGAGCGTTCACCCTGACCACCGCCGTCGCGGTCACGGGCGGGGGCTCTTCAGCCTGCTCATCGACGAGACGCGCTCCGTCGGACGGTCCCGCATCCTCGGCGCGGTCGGCTCCCGACCCGGTCAGCGTCCCCTCGCCCAGCGCTTGCTCGACGAGATGGGCGCCAATCCCGTCCTGGAGGAGACCCGGCGGATGCTGGATCTGCGCCGGCACCCGCCGACTCCGCGGTGCGACGTGCCGAAGGGCTATCGGATGGTGCAGTGGCTCCGCCGGGCGCCGGCGGAGGTCGTCGACGGGTGTGCCTACCTACTGGGCAGGATGACGCTCGACGCCCCGATGGGCGACATGGACTACGAGCAGGAGAAGTGGGATGCGGCTCGCTACCGCGAGCACGAGCAGTCGGCGATCGACCGCCAGCGGCTGCGGGTGGCCACGGCCGCCGTGCACCACTCAGGTCAGGTCGCCGGCATGACCGACATCGGGGTCTACGCCCGCTCACCCGAGGTCGGCTACCAGTGGGACACCATCGTCGACCCCGACCACCGCGGCCACGGTCTCGGCCTCGTGCTGAAGACGTGGAACCACGCGCTGCTGGTCGAGACGGTCCCGGGCGTGCGGTACCTCAACACCTGGAACGCCTCGTCGAACACCTTCATGATCCGCGTCAACGAGGCCTTGGGCTTCCGGCCCGTCGACACGTGGACCGAGTACCAGCTGGACTTGTAGGGATCAGGTGCGCGCGCCCGGCTTGATGCCGGCCTGTGTGGGGGCACCGGGCGCCGTCGTCGTGCTCAGCACCTCCTGGTCGTCCAGCCGGACCACCCTCGGCGCCCGGGCCAGCATGACGCCGGCCACCAGCAACCAGAGCGGGCCGACGAAGAAGCCCACGAAGCCCCCTGGGCCGGCCAGCGAGACGATGCCGGCGACGAGAGCCACCCAGCCGAGCCAGCGCGGCAGGATGCCCGACTGGAGCACGGTCAAGCCAGCGCCCAGCAGCGTCACGGCGATGCCGGCGATGAAGGGCAGCCAGACGTCGTTCGCCAGGACGTTCATCGTCTGGGCGACCTGGTCCTGGTTGTGGTGCGAGGCCGAGGCGACCGCGAGCTGAGTGGTCGAGCCCAGCAGCATGCCGGACGCCCAGAGGACTGATCCGGCGACCATGACGGTCGGACCGACGCCTGCGGCGAGGCGGCGCTCACGCACCATGTTCCGCACCTGGCTCGTGAACAGCAGGAGCAGCGCGCAGAGCAACGGCGTCAGGAACACCTCCGTCAGCGTGCGCCCCTGGCGGGACTCGAAGTACGACACCACCTCGTTCGCCGAGGCCTTCTCCCCTGGGCTGTTGCCCTCCAGGGCGAACAGTGCGCCGACGAAGATGACCGCGAACAACGGGCCGGTCCACACCAGCCACCGGTTTGTCCATGAGTTCATGAGAGCCCCCTCTCACTCACGCCGACGGTACGTCGCGGCCAGCCCCCTGACCATGGTCCGGGGACCGGTATCAGGCGACGTCGTCCGCCCTAGGGCAGCCAGGCTCGGCTCCGCCGCTTCACGCGGCGGCACCGCCTCTGAGCGTGCAGCCGGCCGCGCCTGGTGAAGACGCGGAGCCGGCTAGGGCAGCGGGGTCTCGACGAGCGCCTGGCGCTCGAACTGGGTGCGGTAGAGCTCCGCGAACAGGCCGTCCTGCGCGAGCAGGTCGTCGAAGGTGCCGCGCTCCGAGACGCGGCCGTCCTCGACCACCAGGATCTGGTCCGCGTCGCGGACGGTGGAGAGCCGGTGCGCGATGACGAGCGAGGTGCGACCCTCCAACGCGGTCGCGAGCGCCCGCTGGACAGCCTGCTCGGACTCCGAGTCGAGGTGCGCCGTGGCCTCGTCGAGGACCACCAGCCCCGGGGCCTTGAGGAGCAGCCGGGCGATCGCCATCCGCTGCTTCTCGCCTCCCGACAGCCGGTAGCCGCGGTCGCCGACGACGGTGTCCAGCCCGTCCGGCAGCGACCGGACGAGTGGCCCGACCTGGGCCGCCTCGAGCGCGGCCCACAGCTCGTCGTCCGACGCGGCCGGCCGGGCGTAGAGCAGGTTCGCGCGGATGGAGTCGTGGAACATGTGGGCGTCCTGGGTGACCACGCCGATGGTGTCGCGCAGGGACTGCAGCGTGACGTCCCGGACGTCGTGGTCCCCGATGCGGATGGCGCCGGACTGCACGTCGTACATGCGGGTGACCAGCTGGCTGATGGTCGTCTTGCCGGCACCTGAGGGCCCGACCAGCGCCGTCAGCGAGCCCGCGGGGACGGTGAACGTGACGCCGTGAAGCACGGTCTGCGGGTCGGTGTTGTCGAGCACCGCGACGGACTCCAGCGAGGCCAGCGACACCTCGGTGGCGCGCGGGTAGCGGAACACGACGTCGTCGAACTCGATCGCTTGCGCACCGGCGGGCAGGTCCACCGCGTCCGGCTTCTCGGCCACCATCGGCTCGAGGTCCAGCACCTCGAAGACCCGCTCGAAGGAGACCAGCGCGGTCATGACGTCGACCCGCACGTTGGACAGCGCGGTGAGCGGCCCGTAGAGCCGGGTGAGGTACGACGAGAGGGCGATCAGGGTCCCGACCGAGAACTTGCCTTGCGCCGCGAGCGTCCCGCCGACGCCGTACACGAGGGCGGTGGCGAGCGACGCGACGAGGGTGAGCGAGACGAAGAACACCCGCCCGTACATGGCCGTCGTGATGCCGATGTCGCGGACCCGGCCAGCGCGGGCGCGAAACTCCGCGTCCTCCACCTCGGGGCGGCCGAAGAGCTTGACGAGCAGCGCACCTGAAACGTTGAAGCGCTCGGTCATGACGGTGTTCATCTGCGCGTTGAGGCCGTAGCTCTCGCGCGTGAGCGCCTGCAGGCGGCTGCCGAGCAGTCGCGCCGGGACGATGAACACGGGCAGCAGGACAAGGGACAGCAACGTGATCTGCCAGGACAGGAACAGCATCGCGATGATGACGGTGACGACGCCGATGGCGTTGCTGACGACGTTGGACAGCGTGCCGGTGAAGGCCTGCTGCGCCCCGAGGACGTCGTTGTTGAGCCGGGAGATGAGGGCACCGGTCTGGGTGCGGGTGAAGAACGCGATCGGCTGCCGCTGGACGTGCGCGTAGACCTTGGCGCGCATGTCGTAGATGAGGCCTTCGCCGATGCGCGCGGAGTACCACCGCTGCGCGAGCCCGAGGATCGCGTCGAACAGCGCGAGCCCGACGAGCAGCAGCGCCATCGCCAGGACGACGTTCGTGGAGCCGGTGGCCGGCGGGTTCTTGCCGATGCCCTTGTCGATGACCTCCTTGAAGATCAGCGGGTTCGCCACGGCGACGAGGGCGTCGATCACGATGAGGACGAGGAAGATCACCAGGTCGCGCTTGTACGGCGAGGCGAAGCGACCGATCCGGCGGACGGTGCCCGGTGCGAGCTTCTGCTCCAGCACCGAGGAGTCCCGCTGGAACGACCTCATCATCTGCATGGGGCCACCGGGTCCCGGCATCATTGCGGTCCTCCGGACCGACGACGTCCTGCCATGCGCTGCGCCCTCCCTCTAGAAGGCGCTGATACCGGTCAGTGCTCGCCCGATGATGAGCTTCTGGATCTGAGACGTGCCCTCGTACAACGTCGTAACGCGCGCGTCCCGCAAGTACTTCCCCGCGGGGTACTCGTCGATGTACCCGTAACCGCCGTGCGCTTGGACGCAGTTGTTGGCGGCGCGCACCGATGCCTCGGACGCGTAGTACTTCGCCTTCGAGGCGGCGAGGGCGTAGTCCTCCCCGCGGGTCTTGAGATCGGCGACCCGCCAGGTGAGGAGCCTGGCGCAGTCCACCTCGACGGCGGTGTCGGCGATGAGCTCCTGGACGAGCTGGTGTCCGGCGATGACCTTGCCGAACTGCTTGCGCTCGGTCGTGTACTTGATCATCGCGTCGAGCGCGGCCTGGGCGAGCCCGGTGCAGGAGGCGCCGAGTGACATCCGGCCGTCGTTGAGCGCCGTGAGGGCCACCCGGATGCCCTTGCCCTCCTCGCCGCCGAGCAGCGCCTCCGCCGGCACCCGGACGTCGCGCAGCACCAGCTCGGCGGTGTCGCAGGAGCGCAGGCCGAGCTTGCCGTGGATCTTGCGGGCCTCAAAGCCGGGCGTGTCGTTCGGCACCAGGAACGCCGAGACACCGCGCGCCCCCTCGCCGCCGGTGCGAGCCATGAACAGCGTGACGCCCGCGATGGTGCCGTTGGTGATGAAGATCTTCGTCCCGTTGAGGAGGTACGAGCCGTCCGGCTGCTTGACCGCTGTCGCCTGCAGGTCGGCTGGGTTGGAACCGAAGTCGGGCTCGGTGAGACCGAAGCAGCCGAGCACCTCACCGGTCGCCATCTTCGGCAACCAGCGCAGCTTCTGCTCCTCGGTGCCCCAGCGCTCGATCGAACCGGCCACCAGGCCGAGATGGACGCTGACGATCGAGCGGACGTTGGCGTCCCCCCGCCCGAGCTCCTCGATGAACAGCACGTACGACAACGGGTCGCCGCCGCCCCCGCCGTACTGCTCACCGATGGTCAGACCGATGAAGCCGGTCTGTCGCAGACCGTCGAGCGCCTCCTCCGGGAAGCGCTCCTCCCGGTCGTTCTGCAGCGCACGGGGGCTGACGACGTCGTCGACCCACTCCTTGACCGCCGATCGGACCGCGGCCTGCTCCGGGCTGAGCGTGAGATCCATAGGCGTCAGCCTAGGGGTCAGGCCTTCCGACGGGTCGCGCCTCCGCGGCCCCGCAAGCTCGCTCCCGACTCGCTCAGGATGCGGTGCACGAAGCCATAAGAACGACCGTGCTCCTCCGCGAGAGCGCGGATGCTGGCACCGCCCTCGTACTTCTTCTTGAGCTGCCCGGACAGCGTCTCCCGGTCTCCTCCGGTGACCCTGCTGCCCTTCTTGAGCTCCGTCACGGCCTTCCACCCTCCTGGTCAATAGGACGGTCGTCACCGCCATGACCGGGCCCTTACCGCAAACCAGGTGGTTCCAATCCCGCATCTGCGGTGAAGATCACGGCGTCGTATGCCGGTTCGAACCCGAGCCCGCCGAGGAACCGCTCGGTGCGGCCACCCGCATCCACGCTGGCCCACACCAGCTTCGCGCCTCGCTGCAGCAAGGTGGCCGCCACAGCGCTCGCCAGGGCGCGGCCGTAGCGTCGGCCGCGGGCGTGCCGTGCGACGCTCACCTCGACCAGCTGACCGGTGGCGCCGTGCAGGAAGCCGGTCGCCACGCCGACCAGCTCCTTGTCCTCCCAGGCGCCGAACGCCAGGTGTCGCGGGTCGTCGAGGCGGTGGCCCTGCACCACCTGCAGCCGCTTACCCACGGTCAGGGACCAGTCGTGCGCGGCGGCGATCAGCGGACCGATGAAGCCCTCGTCGTCCTCCGGCAGCGGCCGCGTGAGGATGCCGGGCTCACCGTCGACCAGCTGCCGCGGGTCGGTGAGCAGAACGGTGGTGATCTCCTCGGCCGCCTCGTAGCCGCACTCCTCCGCGAGCAGGTCCAGCTCCGGCACGCTCGACGGGCTGGCGAGCACGACGACCTGGTGCTTGCCGGCCTCGGCCCAGACGAGCGGAAGCGACAGCAGCGTGCTCTCGACCAGCCCCAGGTCGCCCTCGAGCGCGCTCGCGAAGCTGCCCACCGCCAGCGGGTTGTCGGGGTTGAGGACCACCTGCCCGTTCCCGAACCGGAACGCTGAGCCGTACCGGATCTGGCAGAGCAGCCGCGCAGCCTCCTCGAGAGCTCTCGCGAGTCCGGCGCGCCGGCCGTCGTCGAGCTCGAGGGGCATGCGCCCGATCGTCTCAGGGATGACCGAGCAGCTTGCGCTTCCCTCGGCTGACGCCGCCGGCGGCGGGCCCCGCGACCAGGTTCGCCGGCGGCTCGTCGGGGGCCTTCGGGTAGGGCTCGACGGGAGCCCCGCCCTTGGCGCTCTCGAGCACCTCGCCGAGCTCCTGGAGCGCCTTGCGACCCATCGCTTCGCGGACCTGGGGGAACATCTCCCCCTCCTCCTCCTCGACGTGGTGCCGGACGCTCTCGATGAGCACCGTCACCTTGGCGTCGAAGCGCTCGTGCTCGGGGTCCATGTCCTTGAGCTCGGACAGCGTCCACTTCACGATGTGGTGCTCCTCGAGACCTTCGAGCACCTCGTCCCCGATGTCGGGGACTTGCTTGCGCACCGTCGGGTAGAAGTGCATCTCCTCGATGGCTGCGTGGACGCTCAGCGCCTCGATGATCTGGTCGACCACCTTGCGCTTGGAGGCGTGCGCCCCCTCGCCCAGCTTCTCGAACTGCTTGAAGAGCCGCTCCACCTCCTTGTGGTCGTTCTTCAGCAGAACAATGGCATCGGTCATGCCGCAATGCTCACCCAGGACCGGCCTGTCAAACCTTGACCCAGACAGCAGTCCCCGGCGGCACCAGGTCCGTCACTGGCGAAGAGGCCAGCAGCAGCTCGCCCGCCGGCACCGGTACGGCGGGAGCGCTGGTGTTCAGGAGCACCCGCAGCTCTCCGCCACGACTGTCTGTCCGTGCGAAGCACAACGCGCCAGGAGGGGCGTCGAGCCACCGCACCTCTCGGGCGAGGTGCGCCCGGAGCTCGCGCCGCAGGGCAAGGGCGGTCCGGTAGAACCAGAGGTGCGAACCCGGGTCGGCGTCCTCCGCGGCGACCGAGCGGGCCGCGGCTTGCGGCCCGAACGGCAACCACGGGGTGCCCTTCGTGAAGCCGTGACCAGGTGGTTCCGCGGTCCACGGCAGCGGCGTACGGCAACCGTCGCGACCCGGCACGCGACCACCGGAGCGCAGCCACACCGGGTCCTGCCGTGCCTCCGCCGGCAGGTCGTCCTGCTCGAGGCCGAGCTCCTCGCCCTCGTAGAGGTACGGCGAGCCGGGCAGCCCCAGCAGCGTCAGCGTGGCCGCCCGCGCCCGGGCCCGGCCCGGCTCGCCGCCGCCGTAGCGGGTGGCGTGCCGGATCACGTCGTGGTTGGAGAGCACCCAGGTCGCCGACGCGCCCTCCACCTCGAAGGCCTCGAGCGACAGCGCGATGACGGACTGCCAGGCCGTGGCGTCCAAGGGAGCGGCCAGCAGCGGGAAGTTGAACGCCTGGTGCAGCCGCTCGCGACCGACGAACCTGGCCACCTTGGGCACCGTGGACAGGAACACCTCGCCGACCATCACCCGGTCACCGGGATACGAGTCGGTGATCTCCCGCCATCGCCGGTAGACGTCGACCACCTCCGGCTGGTCCCACGCGTTCGGCATGGTGGAGGCGTGGAAGAGCACGCCGTCCGGCTCGAGGTCGGGCGGGTTGTCGGCGAGGTCAGCCGCCTTGTACAGGCCGTGAGCGACGTCGATCCGGAAGCCGTCCACGCCCCGGTCCAGCCAGAACCGCAGGATGCGCTCCCACTCGGCATGGACGGCGGGATGGCGCCAGTCGAAGTCGGGCTGCTTCGCGTCGAACAGGTGCAGGTACCAAGCCCCGTCGGGTGCCTGGCTCCAGGCCGGTCCGCCGAACACCGACTGCCAGGCGTTGGGAGGGCCGCCCCCACGCCCCGGCCGGAACAGGTAGCGGTCCCTCAGCGGTGACGTGGGATCGGCGAGCGCCTCGACGAACCAGGGGTGCTCGTCACTGCTGTGGTTGGGGACCAGGTCGACCAGCACCTTGAGCCCGATGCCGTGCGCGGCGGCCAGCAGGGCGTCCACGTCCGCCAGGGTGCCGAACTGCGGGTCGACGTCGCACTGGTCAGCTACGTCGTACCCGTGATCGGCCATCGGCGAGCGGTAGAACGGCGTCAGCCACAGGGCGTCGGCGCCCAGCGCGGCGATGTGCTGCAGCCGTGCTGTGACGCCGGGTAGGTCGCCGACACCGTCCCCGTCGCTATCGGCGAAGCTGCGGACGTAGACCTGGTAGACGGCGGCGTCCTGCCACCAGCGCGGCACGACTCAGGCGGCGAGTCGGACGCCGGTCGCCGTGTCGAACCAGTGCAGGTTGTCGTTCGCCGGCGCGAGCCAGACGTCGGTGCCCTTGGCCGGCGGCGACTTCGGGTCGACCCGGGCAACCAGGATCTGGTCCCCGCCGCGGACGGTGGCGTGCAAGTAGGCGTCCGACCCCAGCTCCTCGAGGAGCTCCACCGTCGCCGGGATCCCTTCGTCCTTCGCCGCGAGGCTGAGGTCCTCGGGACGCACCCCGAGCGTCAGGTCCTCGCCTGCGCCGCGTGGTGCGGGGAGCAGGAAGCTCCCGAGGTGGGCTCGGCCGTCGGCGTCGCGCTTCACCTGGAACAGGTTCATCGCCGGTGACCCGATGAAGCCGGCCACGAACACGTTGGCCGGCCGGTCGTACATCTCCCGCGGGCTGTCGACCTGCTGCAGCACGCCGTCCTTGAGCACCGCCACCCGGTCGCCCATGGTCATCGCCTCGACCTGGTCGTGCGTGACGTAGAGCGTCGTGACACCGAGCCGGCGCTGCAGGCTCGCGATCTGCGTGCGCGTCGCGACCCGGAGCTTGGCATCGAGGTTGGACAGCGGCTCGTCCATGCAGAACACCTGCGGGTTGCGGACGATGGCGCGGCCCATCGCGACGCGCTGGCGCTGGCCTCCGGACAAGGCCTTCGGCTTGCGGTCCAGGTAGTCCGTGAGATCGAGGATCTTCGCCGCCTCCTCGACCCGAGCCCGGATCTCTTCCTTGTTGACACCCGCGATCTTGAGGGCGAACCCCATGTTGGCCGCCACCGTCATGTGCGGGTAGAGCGCATAAGTCTGGAAGACCATCGCGATGTCGCGGCTGCTCGGATCGACGTCCGTGACGTCGCGATCGCCGATGCGGATGTGCCCGTCGTTGACGGGCTCCAGGCCGGCGAGCATCCGCAGCGACGTCGACTTCCCGCAGCCGGACGGGCCGACGAGCACGAGGAACTCGCCGTCGCCGACCTGCAGATCAAGGGAGTCGACGGCAGGTCGCGCCCCACCGTCATAGGTCCGTGTGGCCTTGTCGTACGTCACCGTCGCCATGTGCCGTCCCGAGGTCGAGGTCGTGAGATCCGGTCGTTGTCGTGCCGGGCATGGTGCGCCATGCTGACCCGTCACTGCAAGCGGTTGCAGGAAAGGTGAGGATGAACGCCCGAATCCAGGACGTAGCGCGAGAGGCCGGCGTCTCCACCGCGACGGTGTCCCGGGCCCTGCGGGGGCTGCCGAACGTCTCCGAGCAGACCCGGCGGACGGTCTCGCAGGTCGCGTCGGAGCTCGGGTACGTCGTGAGCCGGTCCGCGTCACGACTGGCGACAGGGCGCACGCTCGCTATCGCCGTCATCGCGCCGTACGTGGAACGCTGGTTCTACGCCCAGCTCGTCTCGGCCATCGAAGGCGAGTTGCGCCAGAGCGGCTTCGACGCGTTGCTGATCGGCATCGCGGAGCCGGAGGACACCGACCGCGACCCGTTCGACCCGGCGACCCTGCGGGGCCGGGTGGACGGCGTCGTGGTCCTCACCGTGCCCCTGACCGGCGCCGAGCTGGACGGGCTGCGCAGCCTGGGGCTGCCCACGGTCTTCGTCGGCGCTGCGGTCTCGGGCTCCATGTCGGTGCGCATCGACGACGTCGCCGTCGCGCGGGTCGCGACAGAGCACCTGCTGCAGCTGGGACATCGGCGGATCGCCTATGTGGGCGGCGATCCCCGTCAGCGGATCAACTTCACAGCTCCCGTGGACCGGCGCGCTGGCTGGCTTGCCGCGTTGCGTGAGGCAGGCATCGAGCCCGACCCTTCCTGGGAGGTGCCGGGTCAGTTCACCGCCACCGGCGGGTTTGCCGCCGGCAACACGCTGCTCGACCTCCCCGAGCCGCCGACGGCGGTCTTCTGCGCCTCTGACGACATGGCGTCCGGCCTGCTCCTTGCCGTGCGCGGGCGCGGTCTCAAGGTGCCCGAGGACCTGTCCATCCTCGGGGTGGACGGCACGGAGATGGCACAGCTGCTGGACCTGTCGACCGTGGCACAGCCCGTGAGGAAGCAGGGCGAGATCGCCGCGCGGATGGTCCTCCAGGCCCTGCGGGGCGAGCAGCGTCACCGGCTCGAGCACGCCGTTCTCCCGGTCGTGCTGGTGGAACGCGGATCCACGGCCGCTGGCCCGTTCGTTAGGTGATCGTAACCCTTCGACATGTTGCTTACAGGTAACGCAAGCGCTTGCATGGCCGAGCCGGGGCAACGCTCAGGGGCCCCCCATGCGGAGGATGTTCATGACAGCTCCCAGGACGCGCCGGGCCGCTTTCGCCATCTCGGGCTCCCTGCTCCTCGCCGCGGGTCTCGTGGCATGCGGCGGCGGCTCCGGCTCCAAGACCGGCTCGGGCAACCCGACATCAAACTGCGCCGACTACAGCAAGTACGGCAGCCTCAAGGGCAAGAAGGTGACGATCTACACCGGGATCGTGACCCCTGAGGACAAGCCGCACAAGGACTCGTACAAGCCCTTCGAGGACTGCACCGGGGCGACCATCAACTACGAGGGCGACAAGTCCTTCGAGGCCCAGGTCCTGGTGCGTGCCCAGGCGGGCAACCCGCCGGACCTCGCCATCGTGCCGCAGCCCGGTCTCGTCAAGCAGCTCGTGGCGACCGGCAAGGCCAAGCCCGCGCCTCCCGAGACTGTCGCGAACGTCGACAAGTTCTGGAGCAAGGACTGGAAGGCCTACGGCACAGTCAACGGCACGTTCTACGCGGCTCCGCTAGGAGCCAGCCTGAAGTCGCTGGTCTGGTACTCCCCGAAGGAGTTCAAGGACAAGGGCTACACGGTCCCGACCACGCTCGACGAGCTGAAGACGCTGTCCGACAAGATCGCCGCGACCGGCAAGAAGCCGTGGTGCGCCGGCATCGCGAGCGGTGACGCCACCGGGTGGCCCGTCACCGACTGGATGGAGGACTTCATGCTCCGGCTGTCCGGGCCGGACGAGTACGACAAGTGGGTCAACCACAAGATCGCCTTCAACAGCCCCGAACCCACTGCAGCGCTCGACGCCGTCGGCCAGTACCTGAAGAACCCGAAGTACGTCAACGGCGGCCTCGGCAACGTGAAGAGCATCGCGAGCACCACCTTCCAGGACGGCGGCCTGCCCATCCTCGAGGGCAACTGCTCCTTGCACCGCCAGGCGAGCTTCTACGCGGCGAACTTCCCCAAGGGCACCAACGTCGCCGAGGACGGTGACGTCTTCGCCTTCTACCTGCCCGGCAAGGACACCACTTCGAAGCCCGCGCTCGGCGGCGGCGAGTTCATCCTCGCCTTCTCCAGCCGGCCTGAGGTCAAGGCGTTCCAGACCTACCTGTCCAGCGACACCTGGGCGAACAACAAGGCCGCTGCCAGCCCGGCCGGCGGCTGGGTCAGTGCCAACACGGGACTGGACGCGAACAAGCTGAGCAGCCCGATCGACAAGCTGGCGCAGAGCGTCCTCGCCGACCCCAAGGCCGTCTTCCGCTTCGACGGCTCCGACCAGATGCCGGCAGCCGTGGGCTCCGACAGCTTCTGGAAGCAGGCGACGAACTGGATCACGGGGCAGAGCACCAAGGACACGGTGGACAAGATCGAGGCCTCCTGGCCCAAGTAGTCCGCTCCCCCGGTCGGGCGCGCCCTGAGGGACGTGCCCGACCGGCCTCACTCCCTCCGGAGGGTCCGTGAGCACGTCCCACAAGATCACCCAGGCGGGCCTGGCGATCCTGCTGTTCCTGGCCGTCGTGGGCGCCATCCTGTTCGTGGCGAGCCGGTTCAGCGGCCGCAAGGCCGACCGGACGACTGCGGCGGTGTTCCTGCTGCCGACCGTCCTGCTGCTGTCGATCGGGCTGCTGTACCCCGCGGGCCGCACGCTCTACCTGTCGTTCTTCAACTCCTCGGGCAGCTCGTTCACCGGCTTCGACAACTACACGAAGATCTTCACCGACCACGACGACCGCATCGTGGTCCGGAACACCGTGCTGTGGGTGGTCATCACGCCCTTCGTCGCCACCGGGATCGGGCTGCTCTACGCCATCCTGGTCGACAAGGCCCGCTGGGAGTCGGCCGCCAAGGCCCTCATCTTCCTGCCGATGTCCATCTCGTTCGTGGGCGCCGGCGTGATCTGGAAGTTCATCTACGAGTACCGGCCCGACCAGCCCGGCATCAAGCAGATCGGCCTCCTCAACCAGATCATCGTGTGGCTCGGAGGTTCGCCGCAGCAGTGGCTGCTGAACTCGCCGTGGAACAACCTCTTCCTCATCGCGGTCATGGTCTGGATCCAGGCCGGCTTCGCGATGACAGTGCTGTCGGCGGCGATCAAGGCGATCCCCGAGGACATCGTCGAAGCGGCCAGGCTGGACGGCGTGAAGGCGTGGGGGATGTTCCGCTACGTCACGGTCCCCAGCATCCGGCCGTCCCTGATCGTCGTGCTGACGACGATCGGCATCGCGACGCTCAAGGTCTTCGACATCGTGCGGACCATGACCGGCGGACAGTTCAGCACCAGCGTCATCGCCAACGAGTTCTACACGCAGACGTTCAGGGCAGCGAACCAGGGTCTGGGAGCTGCACTGGCGGTCATCCTGTTCGTGCTCGTCATCCCCATCGTCGGCTACAACATCCGCCAGTTGCGCGCCTCGGAAGGCAGGTGATCGCGTGACCGCCCAAGCCACTGTCGCGCTCCCGGCGAGAGCCGACGTCCGCGTCGCCGCAGGCCAGGCCAAGCAACGGCTCACGTCGCGCTGGGCGTCGTTCGCCGCCGTGGTGCTCGGAGTGCTCTGGACGGTGCCGACGTTCGGCCTCGCGCTCTCGTCCATCCGTCCAGAGCTGCAGATCAAGACGACCGGGTGGTGGACCTACTTCACGCATCCCGAGTTCACGCTGGACAACTACCGCGCCGCGCTGAGCTCCGACAGCGGGACCGGCCTGGGGCATGCGTTCCTCAACTCGTTCGTCATCACGATCCCCTCGGTGCTGATCCCTCTGGCCCTCGCCACGCTCGCCGCGTATGCCTTCGCGTGGGTCGACTTCCGCGGCCGCGACCTGCTGTTCGTCGTGGTCTTCGCGCTGCAGATCGTCCCGATCCAGGTGACGCTGCTGCCCCTGCTGAAGATCTACAACGCGACCGGTCTGACGAACACCTACTGGACGGTCTGGCTCTCCCACTCCTGCTTCGCCCTGCCGCTGGCCATCTTCTTGCTGCACAACTTCATGAAGGAGATCCCGCGCGAGCTGATCGAGGCGGCCCGGATGGACGGCGCCGGGCACGTGACCATCATCTTCCGGGTCCTCCTGCCACTGCTGACGCCGGCGCTCGCCGCCTTCGGGATCTTCCAGTTCCTCTGGGTGTGGAACGACCTGCTCGTCGCCCTGACGTTCACGAGCACCCCCGACCTGGCACCGCTCACGGTCAACCTGGCCAACCTCAGCGGCACCCGCGGCACGGCGTGGCACCTGCTCGCGGCCGGTGCCTTCATCGCCATCATCGTGCCGGTGGCGGTCTTCCTGTCCCTGCAGCGGTTCTTCGTCCGCGGCCTGCTCGCCGGCGGCCTCAAGGGCTGACGCGCACCGCCCGCAGCGAGCGCACCGCCACCTCCCGCGCGGCATCCAACTCGGGTACGTCGGTGTGCAGCGCATCCAGGTCGGCGGCCGCGGTGGTCAGCTGGCGCAGCCGCTGGTCGAACCACGCGAGGTAGTCGTGGCGGGCCTGGCGGGCTGCAGGGTGCAGCGCCCACGTGCTGCGGCACAGCTGCTGGTCGCGCTCCAGGTCGGGCAGCCCCCCGCCGATGGACTGCTCCACCAGGCTTGCCAGGCTGCGCCGGACCCGCGGGGCGTGGACGCGCCCCGCAGCGCCGGACCCGCGTACGCCTCGATCGCCGCTGCCCGCCGGGCGACGTCGACCAGATCGCTCTCCGCGGCGCGCACGCAGCCGCGCAGCGTCGAGGTCTCATGCGCCCGCACGGCCAGGTCGCCGCATCCCAGGACCAGCGCCAGCCCCAGGCCGCCGACGGCCAGCGACCGACGTACCCGCCGTGGCAGTCGCGCCGGGCGGTCGTCGCCGAGGACCTCGGTCACGGCCCGCGCTGCGCCGCGATGTGCTCGGCGTACCAGGCGAAGGACGGCTTGGGCCGGCGCTGCAAGGTCGTCCGGTCGACAGCGACGAGGCCGAACCGCTGCGTCCAGCCCTCGGCCCACTCGAAGTTGTCCAGCAGCGACCAGGCGAAGTAGTCGAGGACCGTCACGTCGCAGGCCTCGAGCGCGGCCAGGTGGCTCGACAGGTAGCCGACACGGTCGGCGTCGTCGTCGAAGGCCCCGCCGTTCTCGGTGACCCGCAACGGGACGCCCGGCAGCCGGGCGGCGGTCTCCTGGAGCGTGTCGACCAGCCCCTGCGGGTCGACCTCCCAGCCCATGGTCGTGAGCGGACCCCGCGGGCGGAAGGAGAACGGCGGCGCCCCCGGGTAGGCGTCGACGTCCTGTCCCACGCCGGCCGGCTCCTCGCTGGGTGCACCGATGCGGAACGGCGTGTAGTAGTTGATGCCCAGCCAGTCCACGGATCCCCGGATGGTCGCCAGGTCACCGTCCCGCAGCGCAGCGGGCTCTCCGAGGACCTCGGGGTAGCTGCCCTTCCCGAGCGCATCCAGCCACAACCGGTTCTGCCAGGCGTCCACCACGTCGACGGCGCACGGGTCGCCGTCCTGCTCGCGCCGCACCGTCGTCAGGTTGACCACCAGACCGACCTCGGAACCGGGTCGCGCGGCCCGCACCGCGGCGGCACCGAGCGCGTGCCCGAGGAGCAGGTGGTGCGCGCAGTCCCAGGCCCGCGCGGGCTCGCGCCGTCCCGGCGGGAAGACACCGGACGCCCAGCCGAGCAGGGCCGTGCACCACGGTTCGTTGAGAGTGGCCCAGGTCGAGACACGGTCGCCGAGGCGGTCCACGACGGCGACGGCGTAGTCGACGAAGCGGAGCGCGGTGTCGCGCGCCGACCATCCCCCGGCCTCCTCGAGCGGCAGCGGCAGGTCCCAGTGGAACAGCGTCGGGAAGGGCTCGATGCCCTCGAGCAGCAGGCCGTCGACGACGCCGTCGTAGTAGTCGAGACCCCGGGTGTTGACGAGCCCCCGTCCGGTCGGCTGCACGCGCGGCCAGGCGATCGAGAAGCGATAGGCATCGACACCGAGGTCGACGAGTTGCAGCAGGTCCTCATCGAAGCGGTGGTAGGAGTCGCAGGCGGTGCGGGCGTCGCTGCCGTCGCGGATCGCCCCTGGGCGCGCGCAGAACTCATCCCACGTCGACGGCCCCCGGCCGTCCGCCTCCGGTGCGCCCTCCACCTGGAACGCCGAGGTCGCGACGCCGTAGCGGAGCGTCGGCCGCTTCACGGGACCTCGAGCTCCGGGAGCACCGCGCGTTCGTCCGGCTTCTTGCTGAGGACGGTCCGCACGTAGTCCAGTGCGGCGGGCATCAGGCCCACGTCCCTGCCCGCCTGCTCGCTGAGGAACCAGCGGTGCTCCAGCACCTCGTGGAAGATCTCCGCGGGTTCCAGCTTGCCGCGCAGCTCTTCGGGCACCGCCTTCACAACCGGGCGGAACGCCTTCGCCAGCCACTCGTGGGCGACGATCTCCTCGGGCTCGTCCTTCTGCCCGCTCCCGGCACGGAAGCCGTCCAGGTCGTTGAGCAGTCGGCGCGCCTGGTTCTCCTCCACGTCCAACCCCGTGAGCCCCATCAACCGCCGCGCGTGGTGACCGGCATCGACGACCTTCGGCTGCACCCGGATGTGCACACCGTCGTCCTCGCGGGCAACGTCCACCTCGGCCACGTCGAAGCCCAGCTCGTTCAGCGATCGGATGCGGCGCTCGACCCTGCCACGCTCTCCCCGCTTCACCGTCTGCGGGCGGGTCAGGGCGTCCCACAGCTCGCTGTAGCGCAGTCGCACGCTGTCGCCGGTCGCGATCGGGTCCACGGCGTCGTCGAGGACCTCGGCTGCCTGCAGGTCCATGAGCTCACCGATGATGTTCGTGTGCGCGATGCTGAGGTCGTGCTCGCGCTGCCCGTCCGTCAGGCGCGGGTGGTGCTCCGTGGTCTCAGCATCGACGAGGTACGCGCTGAAGGCACCGGCATCACGACGGAACAGCGTGTTGGACAACGAGCAGTCGCCCCAGAAGAAGCCGGCGAGGTGCAGCCGGACCAGCAGCACGGCGAGGGCGTCGAGCAGCCGCACGGTGGTCTCGGGACGCAGCGACTGCGACAGCAGCAGGCGGTACGGCAGTGAGAACTGCAGGTGCTTGGTGACCAGTGCGCTCTCCAGCGGTTGACCGACTTCGTCGACCCGGCCTGTGACGACGCCCACCGGGTGCACGGCCGGCACGCCGCGCCCCTCCAAGGCGCGGAGCACGGTGTACTCCCGGTCCGCCGCCCACTCAGCCATCTCCTTGACGGCGAAGACCCAGGCGTCGATCCGCACGAACCGCACGACGTGCCGGGACAGGCCGCGAGGCAGTCCGACGAGCTGCTCCGCAGGCCAGTCCTCGAGCGGCGTCTCCCACGGCAGGTCGAGCAGCCGCGGGTGGCTCGGCTCCCCGCGCACTCGCAATGCCACGCTCCCACCGTGCCACCACCTCGCGCCGCGGTCGACAACTCGCGTGCCGAGTGCCGCGGCGGCTGCGAGGATGCCCGGTCGTCGAGGAGGAGCCATCAGCACACCAGCCGCCACGAGCACCGACCCTCAGCCGGTCGTCGGGGCCCGTCGATCGTCGGTCCTCCGGCACCGGCAGTTCGCGCTGCTCTTCACCGGGCAGGCGCTGTCCGCCGTCGGTGACCGGATCTTCCTCGTCGCCATGCCGTTCGCGGTCCTGTCGGTGCCAGGTGCGGATGCCGCGGACGTCGGTCTGACGCTCGGCGCGTCGGCGCTGGCGCTGGCGGTGTGCGTGCTCGCCGGTGGCGTGGTGGCCGACCGACTCCCGCGCCAGCTGACGATGCTCACCTCCGACGCGGTTCGGGCCGCGACCCAGGCTGTCGGGGCGACGCTGCTGCTCACCGGCCGGGCAGAGGTCTGGTCGCTGGCCCTGCTCATGCTCGGCTACGGCGCGGCGGAGGCGTTCTTCCGACCGGCGATGCTCGGGCTCATCCCGCAGGTCGTCGAGCCTGGCGAGGAGCAGCCCGCGAACGCGCTGCTCGCGCTCACGGCGAACGTCTCCATGGTGGCAGCCCCGGCCCTCGCCGGCGTCCTGGTCGCCTGGCTCGGTCCCGGCGGCTCACTGGCGGTGGACGCCGGCACCTTCGTGGTCAGCGCAGCGTCACTGCTGCTGCTCCGGCCGCGCCCTGTCGCGCCTGCTGAGAAGGCATCGTTCCTCGCGGACCTGGCCGATGGCTTCCACGAGGTGCGTACGAGAGCGTGGGTGTGGATGACGCTGCTGGCCTTCTCGGCGTACCACGCCCTGATGCTGCCGGCGCTGTTCGTGCTGGGTCCGTTGGTCGCCGTCCAGATCAGGGACGGCGCCAGTTCCTGGGGCTGGATCTCCAGCGGGTTCGGCCTGGGTGCGGTGATCGGCTCGCTGCTGTCGCTGCGCTGGCGGCCGACGCGTCCCGGTGTCCTGATCGGCGCCACGCTGTCCGTCGCGTCGGCGCAGGCCGCCATCTGCGCGTCCTCGCTGCCGACGTGGTCGGTGGCGGCGCTCGAGGTGGTCGCCGGTGTCGGGGTGGCGGTGTGCTTCACGGTGTGGGAGACCCAGCTCCAGCAGCACATCCCCGCGTCGGCGCAGTCGCGGGTCTCGAGCTTCGACTACCTCGGGTCGCTGACCCTCATGCCGCTCGGGTTCGCCGTGATCGGGCCTGTCTCGACCGCACTCGGGCTGCGCACCACCGCCGTGCTGGCGTCCGTCGTCAGCGCCGCGGTGTGCCTGCTGGTCGCGGCCTCCCCCGGCCTTCGGGCCCTCCGGCAGGTGCAGGTCGCGACCCCTTAGCCCCGGCGGCGACCAGGACGCGCTCATCGCTGGGCTGGACCCGGACCTCGTCAGCGGTCTGGTCGTGGCGGTCGACCTGCGCCCGTAGCCGAGCTGCAGCTCGAGTTCGTCCCCGTCGTGTCCTGTCGTTCGTGTGATGTTTCAGGGGCTGCACAGGGGTATGGACTAGTTTCGTGCAACGCCCTACGTGACCCCAGGCGCTGTCATGTCCCCGTTGGACGGGAAGGGGCGCAGAGGCGTGGCAAGGGCGTTGGACTTCGCTGACCGGTTGCATCAGATCGTCCCTCACGCGCTCCGTCTCTGCGGGGACGCACCGTGAAGAGCGGCGGAACGTGCATGAGCGAAGAGCGCACCGAGCTAGGTGGCCCGCGCGCCGAGCTCGCCGAGGTGTTCGTGCAGCTGGCCAAGGCCCTCCTCGACGACGACGACGTGGTGCAGCACCTCGACCACCTGGCGCGCGCCTGCGTCGACGTGCTCCCGGCCACCGCATCGGCCGTGATGCTGGTCGACCCGCACGGGGCGATCGCGGTGGTGGCCGCATCCGACGAGCGGAGCGAGCTCCTCGAGCTGTTCCAGGTGCAGCGCGACGAGGGTCCTTGTCTGGAGTCCGTCCGTTCCGGCGCAGCCGTTCTGAGCGGTGACCTCCAGGCACAGGTCGGTCACTGGCCCACCTTCGCACCGCAGGCCCTGTCCTCAGGGTTCCGCTCGGTGAGCGCCTTCCCCCTCCGATGGGGAACACAGGTCATCGGCGGCCTGAACCTGTTCCACAGCACGGAGGCATCCCTCACCGACGAGGATGCGCTCGTGGCTCAGGCCCTCGCCGACGCCGCGACGATCAGCATCCTGCATCGGCGAGAGCTTCGGCACAGCCACGAGGTCGCTGAGCAGCTGCAGAACGCTCTCGACAGCCGGATCGTCATCGAGCAGGCGAAGGGGATGCTGGCGGAGTACACCGGCAGCGGTACGGACGAGGCGTTCGTGCTCCTCCGGCGATACTGCCGCGACCGCAACCTGAGGCTGAGCGACACCGCCCGGCGCCTGACCGAGCGCTCCCTGGCGCTCGCCGCGGTCGCGGGCCGTGCTGCCGAGCACCGACGCCACGGTTGAGCCGAGGCACGGACGCAGCGCTGCCCGCTCGCCTGGCTGCCCGCTCGCCTGCTACTCGGCCTCCGCGAGCAGCTGCTCGGCCGACTGCCAGCCCACCGGCGGCACGGCGACCCGGACCACGTGCGTCCGGTGACCGGCAGCCGTGGGCGGCCCGTCATCGATCGTCATGACCTGCCAGGCCTCCGCCTCCCAGTCCCGGCAGATGCGTTCCACATCGGCGCGGCTGCCGACGAGGATGATGGACCGCTGGTTCCAGACCGGCGGCGCAGGCACGAGCGACTGGGTCCGGCGCTTCCTGGGCACACGTTCCTGCTCCCACTTCCAGCGCCTCTCAAACCCGTGACCTCCGCCGTCACCCGTATGGAGCAATCCGGAGCGAGAGCCGCCGCTGTCCCACCGGGCTGAACCCAACCTCGGTAGCGCTCAGGCGAGCAGCGAACGGTCGACATCGGCGAGCGAACAGCAGCCCGCCAGCCCCATGACGAAGGCGAGGTCGTCCGACAGCCCGCGCAGGCACGCCTCGACCCCGGCCGCGCCGTCCGAAGCCAGCGCCCACATCACCGGCTTGCCCACGAGGACCGCGCTCGCGCCGAGGGCCAGCGCGCACAGCACGTCCAGCCCGGACCTGATCCCGCCGTCCACGAGCACCGGCACCCGACCCTCGACCGCGTCCACCACCTCGGGCAGCGCCTCGGCGGTCGGAACCGTGCGGCTGAGCTGCCGGCCACCGTGGTTGCTGACCACGAGCCCGGCCGCACCGGCCCGCAGGCAGTCCAGGGCATCGTCGCGGCGCAGGACGCCCTTGACCAGCACCGGCAGGCCGGTCTCAGCGGCGAGCCAGCCGATGTCGTCAAGCGTCGCGTCCGGTGCCTGGTCGAGGTCGTCGAGTGGTCCGCGACGGGCAGTGCCGAGGTACGGCGTGTCCCCGGTGAGGACCAGCGCGCTGGCCCCGGCGTCACGGGCCCGCAGGCAGTGCTCGAGGGTGGCCTGCCGGTTGCGCAGGACGTAGACCTGCCACCAGCCGGTGCCCTCGAAAGGCCGGGAGGCACGCATCGACCAGACCATGAGCGAGCCGGCGGCCCGCGCACCGGCGGCCGTCGCCGACTCAGCGGCAGGGTGCAGCCGGTCGTGGAAAGCGGTCGGGCCGACGAGGATCGGCGAGCCCAGCGGCGTACCGAGCAGGTCAAGGGCGACGTCGACCGAGGTCACGTCACGAAGCACGTGGGGTCGGAGCCGGAGCGATCTCCAAGCCCCCTCGAAAGCGCCGTCGCCGGATCCGTCGAGCACCCAGGCCAGCACCTCCGTGGGCAGCACCTCGCGCGCGCGGGACTCCTGGGCGGCGAGGAGGGGCAGCATCAGGCGAGGGCGATCAGGTCGGCAAGCGCGTCAGACCACTGGTCCTCGACGCCGTCCGGCAGCAGCAGCACCTTCTCCGGCTCGAGCGCCTTCACCGCGCCCTCGTCGTGCGTCACGAGCACCACCGCGCCCTTGTAGGACGCCAGCGCCGACAGGACCTCCTCACGCGAAGCAGGGTCCAGGTTGTTCGTCGGCTCGTCCAGCAGCAGCACGTTGGCGCCGCTGACGACAAGCGTCGCCAAAGCGAGCCTGGTCTTCTCGCCTCCGGACAGCGTGCCGGCCGTCTGGTGCACGACGTCGCCGGAGAACAGGAAGGACCCGAGGACTCGGCGGGCCTCTGGCTCCGGCAGGTCAGGCGACGACGAGCGCATGTTCTCGAGCACAGTGCGGTCGGTGTCGAGGGTGTCGTGCTCCTGCGCGTAGTAGCCGAGCCTCAGTCCGTGACCAGGAAGCACCTCACCGGTGTCCGGGGCCTCGGTGCCACTGAGCAGCTTGAGGAGCGTGGTCTTGCCGGCGCCGTTGAGGCCGAGCACGACGACGCGGGCACCGCGATCGATGGCGAGGTCGACGTCGGTGAAGATCTCGAGCGAGCCGTAGGACTTCGAGAGCTCCCGCGCAGTCAGCGGGGTCTTGCCGCAGGGGGCGGGCTCTGGGAACCGGAGCTTGGCCACGCGGTCCTGGGTGCGCTCGCCCTCGACGCCGGCGAGCATCCTCTCGGCGCGCTTCGCCATGCTCTGCGCGGCCTTGGCCTTGGTGGCCTTGGCCCGCATCCTGTCGGCCTGTGCCATGAGGGCCCCGGCCTGCTTCTCCGCGTTGGCGCGCTCGCGCTTGCGGCGCTTCTCGTCGGTCTCTCGCTGCTGCAGGTACGGCTTCCAGCCGACGTTGTACTGGTCGAGCTCCGCCCGGTTGGCATCGAGGTGGAAGACCTTGTTGACCACGGCGCCCAGCAGGTCGACGTCGTGGCTGATGACGACGAGGCCGCCCTGATGCTTCTTCAAGAAGTCGCGCAACCAGACGATCGAGTCCGCGTCGAGGTGGTTGGTCGGCTCGTCCAGGAGCAGTGTCGTCGCGCCGCTGAACAGGATGCGCGCCAGCTCCACGCGACGCCGCTGCCCGCCGGACAGCGTGCCGAGCCGCTGCTCGAGCGCCCGGGTCGGTAGTCCCAGGTTGCTGCAGATCCGGGCCGCCTCCGCCTCGGCGCCATAGCCATCGAGGGCGACGAAGCGCTCCTCGAGCTTGCCGTAGCGCTCGAGGACCGCCGGGTCGTCGGGCCGTTCGGCCATCTCGACCTGGGACTTCTCCATCTTGCGCAGCAGCTCGTCGAGACCACGCGCCGAGAGCACCCGGTCGCGGGCCAGGACGTCGAGGTCACCGGTGCGCGGGTCCTGCGGCAGGTAGCCGATGTCGCCGGAGCGGGTGATCGTCCCTGCGGCTGGGAGCGTCTCGCCGGCGAGCGTCTTGGTGAGCGTGGTCTTGCCGGCCCCATTGCGGCCGACGAGCCCAATGCGGTCGCCGGGCTGCACACGGAAGCTGACGCCGGACAGAAGGGCGCGCGCACCGGCGCGCAGCTCGACATCGGTGACGGTGATCATGCGGGGGTTCCTCGGAGGACGGCAACGGGCGGGGACGGCTTCACCAGCTCGTCCGGCTCAGTGCGTCATGGCCTCGAGTTTAGGGCACAAGGCAGTCGAGGACTTCAACGACAACGTCCGGCTCGACTCCTCGCAGGTCTCCGACCAGCGTCGCCGTCGAGTCCCGCGCCTCACCCTCGGCGGTGGTGGCCTCGGGATCGTCGGCCTGATCCTCGCGCTGGTCCTGGGCGTCCAACCCGAATGACGTGGATCTGGCGAGCAAGAGCCCGAAACGGCCAGGAAGGCGGACGTGTGCACCACCCGTTGTGACCACACGGCGGGATCCGGCTGACCCGTCGGCCGCGTGCACGTACCGTCGATCCAGGGGGTGCGCCGTGCAGAGCGACGACCGGCTCCGACCGTACGTGCCCGGGTTCGTCGTGGACTGGCTGCGCGACCGGCCGCAGGTCCGGCACCGGTCCGTCGACGGCACCCTCGCGTTCGTCGACGTCTCCGGCTTCACCCGGCTCACCGAACGGCTCGCCGCCCGAGGAAAGGCGGGCGCCGAGGAGATGAGCGACCTGCTCGACCGCACCTTCGACGCCCTGCTCGCCGACGCGTACAGCCAGGGTGCGTGGCTGGTGAAGTGGGGCGGCGACGCCGTGCTCCTG
>JAOPVZ010000085.1 GCA_025965935.1 Frankiales bacterium
TCGGCCGGCTCGGGGAAGAGCGTCACGATCATGCCGAGGATGACGGCCGACGCGAGCGCACCGCCGACGCCCTGCAGGAAGCGGGCGAGCACCAGCTGGGTCTGATCCTGGGACGCACCGCAGAGCAGGGAGGCGACGGTGAAGACGGCCAGTCCGACCAGGAGTACGCGGCGCCGCCCGAGCAGGTCGCCAAGCCGGCCGGAGAGCAGCAGCAGCCCCGCGAACGCGATGAGGTAGGCGTTGATGACCCACGCCAGTCCCGAGCTCGTGAAGTGCAGGTCGTCCTGGATCGACGGCAGGGCCACGTTCACGACCGTCACGTCGAGGACGATCATCAGCATGCCCGTGCACAAGACGTAGAGGGCAGCCCACCTGGCCCTGTCAGCGCGGCCTTCGTCGTTCATGCCAACAGTGACGTCCCCCATGGCCGGGAATCATCGCAGCCGGGCCAGCGCCGTCCTGAGGTCGGTCTCGCCCGGGCCGCTGAGGAAGTGCTCCACCTGCAGGTTGACGACCGAGGCAGCGTGTCGACGTACCCAAGCCCGGGTCGGGACGGTGAATCCGAGCGGTGACGCGACGTAGACCCTCACGGGTCACGCTAGGACCCGGGTCGGCGCCCCAGCAGCTCCAGGGTCAGCTCGTCCGGCTTGCCCGCGTAGTACTGCTCCAGCACCTGGCGGAACACCGGTTCGTCGGAGACCTCGGCGAACAGGGTCATCGACGAGCGCAGCTTCAGGGCGTCGACCGGGCCGAGCACCGCTGCGGGATCGACGCCGGGTAGCTCAGTGAGGGCATGGGTGCACTCGCGCAGCCGCGTCCCCAGCACGGGATGCGCGAGGTACTCGATCGCCTCCTCCTCCCCGGACAAGCCGTAGTGCTGGGCGGTCGGGCTGTGGCCGAGGCCGGCGAGCTGGGGGAACACGAACCAGATCCAGTGGCCGCTCTTCTGCCCGCGCCGCAGCTCCGCCAGGGCGGCGTCGTAGAGCGGCTCCTGGGCCTGGACGAACCTGTCCAACGTCACCACGTCACCAGCCTTCGGAGGGCCAGCTTGGCCACCGGCGCGTAGGCAAGCACCACCGGGGCCGGCCCGCCCATCCGCAGCTCGGTCGCGGCCCCGTCGATGCGGGCCAGGACGCGGTGGTCGAGCCGCAGCCGCAGCCCCAGTGGACGGATCTCCCACCTCCAGCGCCGGATGCCCACCTCGACGACCCGAAACGGCACGTGGAACCCTAGCGGCCCGATCACGTCACCGGTCACGCCGGCCTTGAGAGTCGCGCCGCTCGACTCGACACCGGTGATCTGCCGTGACCACTCAGGCCAGCGGCGCAGGTCGGCGTAGCGCTCCCACACCACCTCGGGCGGCGCGTCGCCGTGCGCCTGCAGCGTGATCCTGAGGTCGAGGATGCCCACGCCGGTCTCCTGCCCGTTGAGGTACAGGCCAGGCATACACCACCGAACCCACCCCCGAAAGCACTCCTGAAGGAGCCCCCGCTACCTGGCTGCGTCGTGCGTGATGGTGGTGGCCCGGCCTCGCAGCGCTGGGCCGGAGACCTCCCGGATGATGACGCCTTGCATGTCGGCGGAGGCGCCGTAGTCGTGGGCGGTCTCCTCCTGCACGACGTCGTTGCTGTCGTAGTTGCCCGGAACCCGCTTGCTGCTGCAGGACAGCAGGGAGGTGCAGGTGTCCACCGCAGTGGCGTAGATGCGCCCTTGGTCGTCGGGTGCGCTCACGATGTCGAGGAAGTCATACATCCGTCCGCACCGGTTGCTGCAGTCACCGCGCGCGACCGGGTCGTTCTTCGGGTTGGCGATGTTGGACAGGAACAGCGGGTCGGTGGACAGCGCGTTGGTGGAGACGACGACATAGCTGTTCCACGGTCGGGTCGTGTCCTTGTGACCCAGCGTCGACGTGCTGCCGGGGAACGTGATGGCGATCCGGCCCGGGTCTCCGACGTCGATGGTCGGGAAGTTGGTCTCGTTGACCCCGGGCGGCGCGATCATGATCGGCGTGCCCCAGTGCCGGCCGTGGTCCCGGCTGACCACGAGGTAGGGCTGGTTGTGCTCGGCGTCCTGGAAGACGTAGTAGACGTTGCCGAGCTTGTCGACGGCGACCGACGCCTGCTGGCCGCTCATGAGCACCTTGGCCACCTGCACGTCCGTGAACGTGGTGCCCGCGTCCTCCGAGATGCCGATCATCGGGATCTGGCAGTAGCCGCGTGGGATGAACAACCGGCCGCGGTAGTCGGTGACGGCATGGCCGTGCAGGCTCCCGCAGATTCCCTCGTTGTGGTCGAGGTCGAAGGTGGCGAGGTAGCCGGGGTTGACCGCCTGGTACCCGGTCTGGTTGGCCTGCGTGAAGGTGCGACCGCCGTCATAGCTGCGCGCGCAGGAGCCGTAGGCGATGCCGTTCGTGCAGTAGTAGAGGACCTTCTGGAACTTCGGGTCCGACAGCGGCAGCAGGCCGCCGCCCTCCGGCAGCGGGCCGGCGACCAGCGTCTGGTGGTCGTTGACCCCGGCTGTCGTCAACAGCGAGTCGGTCCAGGTCTTGCCGCCGTCGTCGCTGTAGGACAGGTGCGCTCCGTTGACGCCCTGCAGGTCGATGTCGAACACCCGACCCGAGGTCGGCTCGACGTAGACGTACGGGTCGGTGCTGACGTTCTGGGTGCGCACACCACTGACCTGTGGCGAGTCGTCCTTGAAGGTGCGACCGCCGTCGGTGGAGCGCATCACGAAGGTGCGCGGCTCGTTCTTCGGCGGGTTGCCCGGCAGCGCGTCGAAGGCCGCGGCGACGGTGTAGACGTCGCCCTTCCTGTCCACGCCCAGCGTCGGTTCCGCCGCCTTGCGGCCGATGTAGGCCTGCGCGAGGACGAGCTTGGTTCCCTTGTAGGCCACCGCCTTGTTGCTCGGCAGGTCCTTGGGAGCTGCCGTGAGCCTCGTGCCGTGGTAGGCCGCGAACCCGCCGGCCGGGGCACCGAGGGTCGACGTGCCGGACGCCAGTGCGCTGACGGTCACAGCGGTTGAGGCCAGTGCGACCAAGGTGAGCAGGGCAGAGCGGCGGGAGCGCACGGAACCTCCGGGGGGACTGGGTGTCCGGAGGTTCTTCGACGGCGGTCTGTCGAATCCTTCCCCGCGCCGTCAACCGGCGGGCCCGCTCATCCCCTCGCCTGGCTCCGGTAGGCCAGGGCGACCATCCGGTCCCAGCCGCGATCGGTGAGGACCTTGTTGAAGAAGAGCACCGACCGGGCACCGCCCCCGGTCGCGTACCTGGTCCTCGGGCGCCGAGCCGTCGCCGCCTTAGCGATCGTGCGGGCGACGGTGCTGGGCGGACTGGCCGCCTTGATCTCGTCGGCCCGCTTGAGCACGGCGGCGCCGATCCGCACCTGCTCCTGGTACGCCGGGATGCTCGACGCGGCGATCAGGTTGTCCGCCGAGATGCCGGCCCACTCGGTGCGGATGGCGCCGGGCTGGATGACGACGACGTCGACGCCGTGCGGCCGGAGCTCGGCGCGCAAGCTGTCGCTCAGCCCCTCCACCGCGAACTTGGTGGCGTGGTACCAGGCACCGAGCGGCTCCCAGATCTGGCCGCCGACGCTGCTGACGTTGATGATCCTGCCCGAGCGCTGCTGACGCATGTGCGGCAGCACGAGCTGGGTCAGCCGGGCGAGGCCGAAGACGTTGACCTCGACCTGGCGACGGGCCTCCGCCATCGGCACCTCCTCGAGCGCGCCGTAGGAGCCGTAGCCGGCGTTGTTCACCAGCACGTCGATGCGGCCGGTCTCCGCGACCACCCGGTCGACGAGGGCGACCATGCTGGCGTCGTCGGTGACGTCCGCGCTGATGGGGACGATCCCCTTGTCCGCGAGGTGTGCCATCCGGTCGGCGCGTCGGGCCACGGCGTACACCGTGAATCCCTTCTCGACCAGCGCGAGGCAGGTCGCCTCACCGATACCTGCCGACGCACCCGTCACGATCGCCGTCTTCGCCATCTGCGGAACCCCCTGTCGCGCGCTGCACGCCCGGTCGTTATGCGTTGGACGCCACTGTCTCCTACTGGCAGGTTGGCAAGGTGCCAGACCCTGCCATCTCCCTTCGCCGGGTCGTGAAGACCTTCGGCGAACGTCGCGCTGTCGACGGCCTCGACCTCGACATCGCGGCTGGCACCTGCGTCGGGCTGCTCGGACCCAACGGCGCCGGCAAGTCGACCACGATGAAGCTGCTCACCGGCCAGGCGATCGCGGACAGCGGGTCGCTGTCGGTCCTCGGTCTGGAGCTCCCCCGCCAGTCAAAGCTGGCCCGAGCCCGGATGGGTGTCGTCCCGCAGGACGACAACCTCGACGAGGACCTGACCGTCGGCCAGGCCATCGAGGTCTTCGCCGGCCTGTACCGGGTGCCGCGCGCCGAGCGGGCCGCCGCCGTCGACAAGGCCCTCGACATCGCGACCCTGCGCGACCGGCGCCGCGACAGCGTCAAGGAGCTGTCCGGCGGGATGCGGCGGCGGCTGCTCATCGCCCGCGCCCTCGTGCACTCCCCCGAGGTGCTGCTGCTCGACGAGCCCACCGTCGGCCTCGACCCGCAGATCCGCAGCGAGCTGTGGGGGTTGATCTCCCGCCTTCGCGACGAGGGCGTCACGATCCTCATGAGCACCCACTACATCGAGGAGGCCGAGCGGCTCGCCGACGACGTCGCCGTCATGGCGCTGGGTCGCGTCATCGCCCGCGGTGTCCCCTCCGAGCTGGTCGCGAAGCACGTCGGCTCCGAGGCGCTCGAGGTCCACGCCCCCGCGTCCCGCCTCGCGGACATCACCGCCCGCGCCGTCGCCGCCGGGCTCCCTACCCGCCGTACCGGCGCTTCCCTGTCCGTCCTCCGGGCCGAGACCTTCGCGCCCGTCGACGTCGGTGCCACCGGACCCGAGGTCGGGGTCCGTCGCCGGGCCGCCGTGCTCGAGGACGTCTTCGTCGTCCTCACCGGCGAGGAGGTCGCATGAGAGTCGACCGGAGTGCCGTCGGCGGCGTGCTGCTCCGCAACTACGTCGTGTTCCTGCGCACCTGGCGCAGCAACACCGTCATCAGCGTGGTCGACCCGGTCATCTCGCTGCTGGCCTTCGGGTTCGGCTTCGGCGCGCTCGTCGCGAAGGTCGGCAACATCGACTACGTCGAGTACGTCGGCACCGGCATCGTCGCCCAGACGGTGCTGTTCACGACCATCTTC
This sequence comes from Frankiales bacterium, assembly GCA_025965935.1. Lineage (GTDB taxonomy): Bacteria > Actinomycetota > Actinomycetes > Mycobacteriales > SCTD01 > RYN-111. The sequence continues at coordinate 5,209 of JAOPVZ010000085.1, forward strand.
CCGGGCATGTTCGAGACGTTCTTCAAGCGCGACTACCAGCACACGTACGACGGACTGCTGGCCGCTCCGGTCGACGCCATCGACGTCGTGACGGCCGAGGCGCTGTGGCTGTCGGTGAAGGCCTCGGTCTTCGGGCTGGCGCCGCTGTTCGTCGCCATGCTCTTCGGGCTGGACCCCTCACCCGGGATGCTGCTCATCCCGCTGATCGGCCTGCTGACCGGCTTCGGGTTCGCCTGCATCGGCATCTTCATCGCCGCGCTCGCGTCGAGCTTCGCCGCCTTCGACTACGTCATCTCGATGCTGGTGACACCGCTGTTCCTGTTCGCCGGCACCTTCTTCCCCCTGCAGGGTTTGCCCGACTGGGTCAGCCAGGTCGCGCACCTCAACCCGCTGTTCCACACCGTCGAGCTGGTCCGGCACGCCGCTTTCGGACTGCACCCGCTCGCCGACGTCGGGCACGCGGTCTTCCTGGCCGGCTTCGGTGTGCTCGCCTGGGCGATCGCGTCGTGGCGCATGCAGAAGCGCCTGGTCGCCTGAGGGCCGTCCGCCCCGGACCTCGGCCTGGCCTTGATCCACGGAGAGTTACCTCGTTCTCGGGGCCGGCAAAGTGCGCTGACTCTCCGTCGATCAAGCAGGCTGGTGGCGCCGCTCGGGACAGCTGGCTTGTCAACGCCGCTCTCGTGCCGCACGGTGTCGAGGCATGAGGCTGCGTCGGTACTGCGTCCCCTTGCTCGGGCTCGGGCTTTCGGCAGCAGTGTGGTGTCCGACGACGTCGGCCGCGGCCGCCACCGGCCTGCAGGCAACAGCGTCGGTGAGCCATCCGACGCAGTACCTCGCCGACCAGGTCGGCAAGCCCTTCTACCTGACGGTCCACAGCACCGGTGCGGCAGTCCGCTCGCTCGCCGTCAACGCTCCGTCGGGCTGGAAGGCGGTGGCCTGCCCCGCCGCGCCAGCCGGCTGGACACGGTCGCTGACGGCGACGGGCTGCCGCTTCAGCAGCGGCTCCCCGCTCACCTCGGGGCTGTTCCGCGTCGACGCGCGCAGCGCCCCTGGCTCCCGGGACCGCCAGGGCACCTGGGGGGTGCGGCTCTGGGCCTCGGACACGTTCACGGGGAACACGGCGGTCGCGACCACGCCCAGGGGTGGGCTGTCGACGACGGCCTTCTCACTCGAGGTGACGAGGGTCGTCGTGCGGACCGGCGCCGACCGGGCGGCCGGATCCTCATGTCCCGCGCCGGCCCGTTCTGCGCACGCTGTCGCGGACCTCTGGCTGTGCGGGCGCAACCACAGCACCAGCGCGGTAACGCTCTACGGACCGGACACCACCTTCCTCAGCGGGAGCTTTGCCACTGCACAGGGCGACAAGCTGGTCGCCGCTGCGGTGCAGCCGAGCGCAGGCTCGGTCATCCTCGGAGAGCTCACCTCCGTGCCGATCACGGGCGCCATCGACCAGGACTCCTTCCTCGACGTCTCCTACGGCGGCAGCGGCCAGAACAGCCCCACGAAGCGCTTGCCGCACTACTTCGCCCGCAACGTCGTGCCACACGCTGCTGCGCTCAGCGCCTCGACGTCGGCGGACGCGCCGAGAACGCTGACCCTCACGAGCACCGACGGGGACGGCGATCCGACCTCGTTCGAGTTGATCGGCGCACCGGCGCACGGCAGTCTCGGCCCGCAGGGGGCCGCGACCTGCAACGACCCGGCCTCGCGCCCGCGGACCTGCACGGTCGACGTCGTCTACACCCCTGACGCGGGCTACACGGGACCGGACTCGTTCGCCTTCACCGTCAACGACGGCTACGTGGACGCGCCAGCGGGGATCGTGCGCTTGTCAGTCACCGCGTAGGGGCGCTCCCGGGCCTCAGCTTCGCCGTGCGATGTAGTAGTTGTTGAGGATGTCCCCGTCGACCCGACGGACCTCGACGTCGCTGAACCCCGCGTCGCGCAGCATCGACAGAGCCAGCTCCTCGCCCCAGACGGCGCCCAGCCCGTCACCGTCCAGAGCGAGCGACACCGTCATGCAGTGCATGCACGACACCGTGTAGAGGAACGTCCCCAACGGGTGCTCCAGGTTGTTCGCCACCTGGGACGACGCCTGGATGTCGACGCACAGGAAGACGCCGCCTGGTCGGAGGATGTCGTGGATGCCCTCCAGGACCCGCGCGGGATGCGCCTGGTCGTGGACCGAGTCGAACGTCGTGACGAGGTCGAACGCTGGTGGGCCCGTGAGCGTCGCGGCGTCCTGGATCATGAAGCGGGCGTTCGTCAGCTTCTTCGCGGCGGCCTCCGCGGTGCCGACAGCGATGCCTTCCTCGGAGAAGTCGTACCCGATGAACCGGCTGTTCGGGAAGGCCTGCGCGAGCACGTTGATCGCGTGCCCGGAGCCGCAGCCGATGTCTGCGACGTCGATGCCTGCCTGAAGGCGCTCCACCAGGCCGGGCACCAGCGGCACCGTCACGTCGAGCAGCGTCGCGTCGAAGACCGCGGCGCTCTCCTCGGCCATCAGCCGCTGGAACTCGGGGTACTCGCTGTACGGGACGCCGCCGCCCTCCCGGAAGCTCCGCACCACCTTGTCCTCGACCTTGCCGAGCATCGCGACGAACTGCGCGAACGAAGCCAGGTTGTCAGGGCCGGCAGCGCGAGTCAGCGCCCCCGCCCGCTCGGGCGGCAGGCGGTAGGTGCCGGCGGCCGGGTCATGTTCGACGATCCGACCGGTCGTCATGGCGCCGAGCCACTCGCGGACATACCGCTCCGACAACTGCGCCTGCTTGGCGATCGTTGCGCTGTCGGCGGCGTCCAGCTGGCTCATGACGTCGAACAGCCCCGTGCGGTGACCGATGCTGATCATCAGGGTGAGCATGCCGGAGTTGAGGACTCCGACCAGCTCGCCGGCAAAAGCCTCGGCGGCG
>JAOPVZ010000100.1 GCA_025965935.1 Frankiales bacterium
GGAGGCTGACGTTGACTGCCACGGTCGGCGGTGGGCCACCCTGCGTGGCACTGGGCCAGAGCGCCAGGTCGTGCAGGGCCTGCTCGAGCACGAAGTCGCCCAGCTCGAGGATGAGGTCGCTCTGCTCGGCGACCGCCACGAACTCGGCCGGCGACACGTTGCCGCGGCGGGGGTGCACCCAGCGGACGAGTGCCTCGCAGCCCAGCACCCGGCCATGGGTCAGGCTGATGACCGGCTGGTACGCGACTGTCAGCTCGTGGGCCCGGAGTGCGGCCCGCAGGTCGACCTCGAGCTCGTGCGTCCGGACGGCCGCCTCCCGCAGCTCGGCGCTGAAGTGGTGATACCGACCCCCGCCGGCCTGCTTCGCGGCGTACATCGCGGTGTCGGCATCGCGCAGGGCGAGCTCTCCGGTGTCCCCAGGACCGGCGAGCGTGATGCCGATGCTGCCGCCGATCACGAGCTCGCCCCCGCCGGCCGTGGCGACCGGCTGGTTGAGGACGTGCAGGACGCGCTGGGCCACGACGCTGCAGGAGTTCTCGTCGGCGTTGCGGCACAGCACGACGAACTCGTCGCCGCCGATGCGGGCCACCATGTCCTCCGGGCGCATCACCTCCCGCAACCGGATGGCGACCTGCACGAGCAGCAGGTCGCCCGCGGCGTGTCCCAGTCCGTCGTTCACGACCTTGAAGCGGTCGAGGTCGAGGAACAGCAGCCCGACCTGCTCCCCTCGGGAGAGCGCGGCGTCGAGCCGGGCCAGCAGCAGGCTGCGGTTCGGCAGGTCGGTGAGGGCGTCGTGCGCGGCGGCGTGGCTGAGCATCGCCTCGGAGCGCTTGCGCTCGGTGATGTTCTCGACCTGTACGACGATCCGGGACGGGACGCCTCCGGTTCCGCGGAGCAGGGTGGCCGACACATGCCCCCAGCGCAGGCCACCGTCCGGGCGGCGCAGCCGCACCTCGAGCCGGATGCTGGGCTCGGCAGTGCTGAGGCCGCGCAGGCCCGCGACCGTGCGGTCCCGGTCCAGGCCGTCCACGACCTGATCGAGGCTCGACCCGAGCAGCGCTGCGGCCGGTTCTCCGACGAGCAGCGCCAGGGAGCGGTTGACCTGCAGGACGGACAGCTCGAGGTCGACGAGCGCCATGCCGATGGAGGCGTGCTCGAAGGCGGTCGAGAACTGCAGCTCGGCCTGCCGCAACCGGGCGCTGCCACGCATGACGATGGCCCTGAGCAGGATCGCGGGCGCGGCGAACAGGCCGCACAGCAGCAGGACCTGCGCATCCCCCATGGTGTTCCCGGTCGGGTCCTGCTGCGGCCAGAGAACGGCGATGGCGCCTACCGGCACGACAGTGGCGAGCGTCCCCCAGGCGCCGTAGCGGATCGGGCCCTCGAGGAGCACGAAGACAGCGAGCAGAGAACCTGCCCCCGGCCGGTCGAAGAGCAGCGCGCTGTAGGCCGCGTAGACGGCGACGTCGAATCCGGTCGACCAGGCGCCGAGCACGCGAGCCCGCTTCGCGGTCGCCGCCCGAGCCACCCAGCCCGCCATGGCCAGCGAGACGAGGCCGAGCACCACGTTGAGGACTACTGGCAGCCCCAGCCCCGGGTGGGCGTCACTGCTGATGAGGAGGATCGCGGCGCCGGAGAGGCAGATCGCCGTGCGCAGGACGGCCAGGACGGCTTCGTACCTCGCCTCGGGGAGTCCGTCCACGAGCCGGGCGAACGTACGTCGAGCGGTGCTCTGCATCTGCGCCTGTCGTAGGTCGAGTGGCTGGCGGACCCGACGGTATGTCCGATATCCACGCTCTCGACATGACGACGCTGGGCCCCCGGACCCTGGTCAGAACGGGCTAGCGACGGGCCCGGAGATCCCGCTGGACGGCCTCGCCGAGGCGACGCGTCTCGCGTCGGTTCAGCTCGGCGCCGGCGACCGCACCGGCCAGGAACGGCGCCAGTGACGTGATGTTGCGGCGAAACCGCCGCACGACCCGCTGCCGCACCTGCTGGCGGGCCGCGGTGCTCAGGACGTCCGACAGCGACGGGCCACCGGTCGTCACGTCCAGACCGCGCTTGCCGGCCCAGGAGCTGAGGTAGGCCAGCGCCAGCTGGCGCCGGGTGCCAGTGGGGGCCTTGCCGTAGACCACGTGCAGCTCGGCAACCAGCTTCAGCTCGACCGCGACCACGGCCAGCGTCTCGGCGGCCAGCTGGACAGGAGCAGCGAGCAAGGTGGGCGGGGCCGCGAGTTCGACCGCCGCGAGCGCTCCGGCGGCACCGCCGATCCCCGCAGTCACGACCGACGCGGTGCGGATGAGGGCAGCCGCGAGGTCGTCGCCGGACAAGCCGTGGTGGTGGTCGCGCAGTGTCAGCAGGTCCCGCACCGGCAGTCGCGGGGCCACGTCGTCGATGATCAGGTCGGCCAGCCGCTTGCCCGACAGCGTCGCTGCCCGGGCGCCGGTGCTGAGCGCCTTCGCGACGCCTCCGAGCAGCCGACCGCGCTCACGTCGGTCGAGGTCGTCCGAGGTGAGCCGGGCGACGAGCTCGCCGAGGTCCGGCCGCTTGAGGTCGTTCACCAGCTAGGCGGCGCACTCGCGGCAGATGAGCCTGCCGCCCTTGTCGCTCGCCAGCTGGCTGCGGTGGTGCACGAGGAAGCATGACGAGCAGGTGAACTCGTCGCTCTGCTTCGGCAGCACCTTGACGGTGAGCTCTTCGCCGGAGAGGTCTGCCCCAGGCAGTTCCAGGGCCTCGGCCAGCTCGGTCTCGTCGATGTCGACGCTGCCGCTCTGGGCCTCGGCGCGCCGGGCCTTCAGCTCCTCGAGGCTGTCCTCACCCATGTCGTCGGCGTCGTTTCGCCGAGGGGTGTCGTAATCGGTGGCCATGGTGGTGGGCTCTCCTTCTTTCACGTCCTGCGCGGGTCCTAACGCACGAGGACGGTGTTCTGTGCCCGGCGGGGCATGGGGTGCGGCTGCGCCCTGGTCGGCCACGTGTTGCACTTGTGTGGAGCGGCAGAGGGTAGCGGGTCGAGGGGTGTGTCCCCTACCCCGTTCAGCCGTTCTTCACCACGGTGACTGAGGTCACTTCGCGGCCGCACCGCTCGCTGACCCGTACGCGCCCCAAAGCAGGTCCGTGAGCTGGGAGGTCAAGGTCTCCCGGGAGCAGTCCCGAAGCTCCAACCAGCGGTCCCCCGCCGCCTGGACCATGCCCAGGATCGCGGCCGCCCAGATGCCTGCCCGGACGTCGTCCGGCTCGAGCCGCAGCTCGTGGCTGATACCTGCCGCCAGGAGCTCCTGCAACCTCAGGAGAAAACCTCTGACCGGCCCCTTCGCCGGGGCGGCCTCCTCGGACTCGACCAGGAACCGGTACACCTGCGGTTCCGCCTCGATGACCGACAGATACGTGTCGATGGTCCGGTGCACCCGTTCGCGCGACGTCCCGCCGGCGGTCAGGGCGTCCACGAGGGCGTCGAGGAGCCGGTCGGTGTGCCGCTCGGCCAACGCGGCGTACAGCCCGCTCTTGTCCCCGAAGTGCCGGTACAGGATGGGCTTGGTGATCCCGGCCTCGGCGGCGATGGCTGCCATCGAGGCGGACGCGCCGTCGCGCTGCACCACCAGGTCCGCCGCGGCGAGGAGCGACTCGCGACGGGCGTCCCGGTCTGCAGCGACGCTCATCGGGTCAGGGGATCTGGTGACCCGAGATCGCGCGGCTGATGATCAGTCGCTGGATCTCGCTGGTGCCCTCGAAGATCGTGTAGATCTTCGCGTCGCGGTGCCACCGCTCCACCGGGTACTCGCGGGTGTAGCCGTTGCCGCCCAGGATCTGGATCGCCTTCTCCGTGACCTCGACCGCGGTCTCGCCGGCGTAGAGCTTGCTCATCGAGCCCTCGCCACTGGTGAACGGAACACCGTTGCGGCCCATCCAGGCGGCCCGCCACACCAGCAGTCGCGAGGCGTCGATCTTGGTCTTCATGTCGGCGAGCTGGAAGGCGATGCCCTGGTTCTGCACGATCGGCCGGCCGAACTGCTCGCGGGTGCCGGCGTACTCCAGCGCGTACTCGTAGGCGGCCCGAGCGATGCCGACGGCCTGCGCGCCGACCGACGGCCGGGAGGCCTCGAAGGTCGCCATCGCGGCCTGGCCGCCCTTCTCACGGGCGGTGCCGAGGTTCTCGCCGCGCTCGATCGCGGCCTGCCGCTCGCGGGCCTTGGCGAGGCGGGCATCCAGCTTCTCCTTGCCGCCGAGCAGCGCGGAGCCAGGGATCCGGCAGTTGTCGAGGATCACCTCGGAGGTGTGCGAGGCGCGGATGCCGTGCTTCTTGAACTTCTGCCCTTGCGACAGGCCCTTGCCCTTGAACTCCGGACCGACGACGAACGACGCCTGCCCGCGGGCCTTCAGCGTCGGGTCGACGGAGGCGACCACGACATGGACGTCGGCGATGCCGCCGTTGGTGATCCAGGTCTTCACGCCGTTGAGGACCCACTCGTCGGTCTTCTCGTCGTACACCGCTGTCGTCTTCATGGACGAGACGTCGGACCCGGCGTTGGGCTCGGAGACGGCCAGCGCGCAGAGGCGGGGGTCTTCCGGCGTACCGAAGCACTGGGGGGCCCACTCGGCGAGCTGCTCCGGGGTGCCGTTGCCGAGGATGCCGGCGAGCCCGAGGGTGCTGCCGACGATCGACAGACCGATGCCGGCGTCACCCCAGAACAGCTCCTCCATGGTGATGGGGAGGCTGATGCCGGTGTCGTCGCCCCAGGTGCTGGCGAAGAAGTCCAGGGAGTAGATGCCGGCCTTCGCGGCCTCCTGGATGATCGGCCACGGGGTCTCCTCGCGCTCGTCCCACTCGGAGGCGGCGGGACGGATCACGTTCACCGAGAACTCGTGCAGCCACTTCTGGAGGGTCTGCTGGTCCTCGTTGAGCTCGAGGGTGAAGCCGGGCATCTAGTTGCTCCTGTGAGTGATCGAACCGGTTGTGAACGTGGGCTTGGTACCCGGGAACCACGGCGAAGCGGTCAGCTCCGACGACGGAAGGAACTGCGGGAAGCGCGAGTCCTGCTGTGATCGGTCGACGAGGGCCTTCTCCTTGACCACCGAGTTGTACTGATCGGCCAGCGCCTCGGGGGTGTTGGCGTTGAGGACGATCTCGCGGCCCCAGGTGCGGGCGCCCTTCGCGACGCCCGGGATCTTCGAGTGCTCGGGCACCATCGCCTCGACGGCGATGACGTTCTCGCTCACCGCCCAGATGCCGTCGGAGGTCGACAGCACCAGCGTCTGGTTGCCCAGCGCGTGGCCGGGGGTGGCGACCAGCGCGACGCCTGGGCCGAGCAGGACGTCGCCGTCGAGGGCCGCGATGGCGTCGACGCGCAGGTCCTCGTACGTCTCCGGCTGGTACCACTGCCGCTGCAGCGGGTGCAGGTCGGCCATCGCCTCGAGCTCCCGGCGCTGCACCACCAGCTTCGCGTTGGGGAAGGCCGGTTCGGTGTCCGAGGTGCCGATCCACCGCCGCACGTCCTGGGTGTGCAGGTGGTCGAAGGCCAGGTGCGTGACCTCCTCGGGGGCGATGCCCAGGGCCGCGAGGTTCTCCAGCACGGTGGCGTGCCGGGTGACGACACGCTTCTGCACCAGGGCCGGGGTCTGGGCGTTCAGCCGGTCGAAGTACGGCGTGTACTCACCGCGCTCGTGGTCGCTCGGCTCGAAGACGAGGACGTTGTCCTCCCACCGGACCACGAGCATCCGGTTGGTGATGGAGAGGTACGGCGAAGGGGTCACCGCAGCCATCCAGAGCCCGAACCTGGTGGGGTACGGCAGGGTCACGAGGTCCTTGGTCGTCACGCTCGTCGG
>JAOPVZ010000120.1 GCA_025965935.1 Frankiales bacterium
AGAACCACCAGCAACCCCACCCGCCGCCCTCCCCGGCACCACCGGGCGGCTGGCCGGTCGAACCACGCTGCCGGCCGCAACCGCCGGCCTGGACACCCGCCGGGCTACTCCAGGCTGCCCGCAACCTGCGGACCCGGCCGGCAGAGCCCCGACCAGCAACCGGACTCGCGTACGCCTTCGGGCCCCGCGCCAGCCGACACATCAAGCTCCGCGACCAGCACTGCACCTTCCCCGGCTGCTACCGCCTCGCCCACGGCTGCGACAACGACCACCTCATCGAATGGCCCCAAGGCCCCACCCACATCGACAACGCCGCCACCGAATGCCGCCACCACCACCAGGCCTAGCTCCACCTCCTCACCGTCACCAAGCTCCACGACGGCACCCTGCGCTGGACCACCCCCACCGGCCACCACGCCGACACCCCACCCCGCAAGCTCCTCCGCGGCTGGTGACTACGGCGTGCCCGATCGCTGCAGCGCACGAGGCAGGCGTCATCGGTTGAGGTACGAGTAGCCCCTAGCGTGGAGGCATGACCGACCTGCGCGCACTGCTCGCCGACGTCCTCCCTGCCAGTCGCGCGGACCTCGAGGCCCTGGCGAGGATCCCGTCCATCAGCTCGGAGCCGGAGCATGAGAGCGACGTGCGAGCGGCGATCGACCGGGTCGCCCAGCTCGCCGCGGACGCGGGTGCCCAGCAGGTCGACGTGGTGGAGGCCGGCGGGCACCCGGGGCTGATCGCGCACTGGCCGGCACCCGAGGGCATGCCGACGGTGCTGCTCTACGCGCACGCCGACGTCCAGCCGACCGGACCGCTCGAGGAGTGGACCAGCCCGCCCTTCGAGCCGACCGAGCGAGACGGCCGCCTGTACGGGCGGGGAGCCGCCGACGACAAGGCCGGCGTGCTGATGCACCTCGCCGTCCTGCGAGCCTTCCAAGGCCGGCCGCCGGTCGGTGTGGTCCTGTTCATCGAGGGTGAGGAGGAGATCGGCTCGCCGACCCTCACGGCGCTGCTCGCGCAGCACCGAGACGCGCTGCGGTCCGACGTCATCGTGATCGCCGACTCGGCCAACGCTGCTGTCGACGTACCGGCCTTCACCACCAGCCTGCGCGGACTCGTCGACCTGTACGTCGAGGTGCGGCTGCTCGAGCGTCCGGTGCACTCGGGGATGTTCGGTGGTCCGTCGGGCGACGCGCTCACCATCCTCTGCCGGCTGCTCGCCACACTGCACGACGCGGACGGCAACGTCGCGATCGACGGCCTGCACGTGGGGTCGTCGACCGCGCCGGACGTCGACGAGCAGGTCTACCGGGCCGACGCCGGCCTCGTGCCGTCGGCGCAGCTGATCGGCTGCGGCTCCATCGTCGACCGGCTCTGGGACAAGCCCAGCGCCGCCGTCATCGGTATTGACGCGCCGTCGACGGCGCAGGCCTCGAACGTGCTCCTGCCGAAGGCCCGCGCCAAGGTCAGCCTGCGGATCGCGCCGGGCGACGACGCTGCGACCGCGATGAAGGCACTGACCCAGCACCTCGAGTCGCGGGTCGAGTGGGGCGCCGAGATCTCGGTGACCGAGGGCAGCTCAGGTGATCCGTTCAGCCTCGAGACGTCCGGTGCGGTCTACGACCTGGCTCGAAGGGCGTTCGCCGAGGCGTACGGGAACGCGGCCGTCGAGAGCGGCATCGGCGGCTCGATCCCATTCATCGCGGAGTTCGCTCGCACCTACCCGGGTGCCACTGTGCTGGTGACGGGCGTCGGCGACCCCTCGTCGCGGTGGCACGGCATCGACGAGAGCCTCGACCTGGCTATGTGGGAACGGGCGTGCCTGGCGGAGGCCCTGCTGCTGCAAGGACTCGCCGCAGGCTGATCAGCACGAGGACACCGGCCAGGACGTAGGCAGCGCCCTGGGCCGACAGCACCGGGATGATCCCGACGCGGTCGCCCAGCAGGCCGGCGAGGACGCTGCCGGTCACGACTCCGACGCCGACGACGGTGTCGAGCGCTCCCGAGACCCGTCCCCGGAATGCGTCAGTGGTGCTGCGCTGCACCAGCGTCGCGTAGCCGGCCATGAGCACCGCGCCCGGCAGCCCGACGACGACCATGAGGGCGATCGCCGGCCACACGGCGACGTATCCGAGCGGGTACAGGAACAAGGCCAGGTCCAGCAGCCCGAACACGACGGCCCCGGCGCCGAACATGGCTCTCGGCGTGAGCCGTTGCCCGACCGTCACAGCCGCCAGCCCACCGACGATCCCGCCGACGGCCTGCACCGCTACAACCACGCCGAAGTCCGTGCCGGAGCCGTGCAGCACGTCGCGGACGAAAGGCGCGAACAGCGTGCCCATCACGCCCTCGCCGGTCATGGCGACGAGCGTGAAGAGCGCGACGATGCGGAGCACCGGGTGGCTCGTCACGGCCCGGACGCCCTCCGACCACTCGGCGCGGACCCCACCAACGCGACCCGCATGGGTGCCGACGGCCTCGGCAGCGACCGCTCCGCTGGTGCGCACCCCGACGAGCAGGGCCACCGCGACGACGAACGTCCCGACGTCGACGAGCGTCACTGCCTTGATGCCGCCCGTTGCGACGACCACGCCGCCGACGGCCGCACCCACCAACCGGCTGACGTCCCGCACCTGGCCGTTCACGGCGTTCGCGGCCACCAGGTCCTCGTCCGGCACCAGCCGCGGCACCATCGCGCGCTCCGCGGGGCTGAAGAAGAGCGCGACGATCCCCTCCCAGGTGGTCACGAGGTACACGATCCAGACGTCGCCGCGGTCGTGCACGGCGAGCAGCGGCAGCAGACCGGCCGCCAGCAGCAGGTTCGCGATCACCATCGTCCGGAGCCGGTCCCAGCGGTCGACGAAGACTCCGGCCAGCGAGCTCAGCGCGATCGAGGGCAGGTAGAGCGTCAACCAGGTCGCCGCGGACACCGCGGTCGAGCCGGTCAGCGCGTAGACGTAGTAGGCGAGGCCGACCGCCAGCAGCCGGTCGCCGGTCAGCGACACCAGGTCTGCCCCGAGGACGAGCCGCAGGTCGCGGTGCCGCCGAAGCAGCCGCCAGGTCGTCCTCACGGCTTCGGGACGCGCCCGGCGGTCACCGTGGATGATGGAGGCATGTCAGCCACGCACGATGTCACGAACCAGGCACCGCCGCTCGAGGGCTACGACGTCGCCGAGGACGCGGCGCTGCTCGCCGGTCTCGAGCGCGAAGGAGCCGGCTGGTACGCCGACGACCTGCACCGTCTCGGCAAGCGCGCGGGTACGGCGGAAGCGCAGGCGTGGGGCGTCCAGGCCAACGTCAACGAGCCGGTCCTCGTCACCCATGACCGGTACGGCCACCGCATCGACGAGGTGGAGTTCCACCCGGCCTGGCACCAGCTCATGGACGTGGCCGTGAGCGAGGGACTGGCAGCGCCGTGGAGCGGCACCCCCGGCGCGCACGTCGCCCGCGCCGCCGGCTTCTACGCCTGGTCGCAGGTCGAAGGCGGTCACGGCTGCCCGATCTCCATGACGTCCGCGGTGGTGCCGGCGCTGCGGGTGCAGCCCGACCTGGCCGCGGTGTACGAGCCGCTGCTGCAGTCGCGGACGTACGACCCGGGGCTGCGGGAGCCGACGTCGAAGGCCGGCCTGCTGGCGGGCATGGGCATGACGGAGAAGCAGGGCGGCTCCGACGTCCGGGCCAACACCACGCGGGCGGTGCCGGCCGCGGACGGCACGTTCCTTCTCACCGGGCACAAGTGGTTCACCAGCGCACCGATGTGCGACCTGTTCCTCGTCCTCGCGCAGGCCCCCGGCGGGCTGTCCTGCTTCCTGGTGCCCCGCGTCCTGCCCGACGGCACCCGGAACACCTTCCGGATCCAGCGGCTCAAGGACAAGCTGGGCAACCGCTCCAACGCGTCCAGCGAGCCGGAGTTCGACGACACCGTCGCCTGGCTGGTCGGCGAGGAGGGGCGCGGCGTCCGCACCATCATCGAGATGGTCAGCATGACGCGGCTCGACTGCGTGATCGGCTCCGCCGCCCTCATGC
>JAOPVZ010000128.1 GCA_025965935.1 Frankiales bacterium
GCTCGAGTACCCCGAAGGGCCTTTCCGCTCGACTTGCATGTGTTAAGCACGCCGCCAGCGTTCGTCCTGAGCCAGGATCAAACTCTCCGTTAATGATCTTGAGAGTCGCTGCCGCCTGGCGAGGCGGTCAGCTGTTGATTCTGGTGACAGTGCGAAACTGACAATTACTTGTCCGATTTCATCTGTTACCAAAGGAACCTTCTCCGCCGGACAGTCGCTCCACTGAGGAAGCGCCTGCGACCCGTTGGATCGGGATAAAACTTGGCACTGACTTTCGGCACGCTGTTGAGTTCTCAAGGATCGGGCGCACACCGACACCGGTCTCTCGACCGTTCGCGGGGCAACTTGCCTAATCTATCAGGTCCCGTTCTCGGGGGTCAAACCTCGCGGTCCGAGCTCCCCGGGGACTGAGCACACCTGTCGGGGCACGGCTGCGCCGGCTTGTCCTTCAGGGGTGGCCCGCGGACCGTGCTCCAGCTCGACCACTTGAACGGTCTCGCCTTCGTCCGGTGCTCCGGGGGCGTCGATGAATTTAGAGGCCGCGCGCCCCCGGAGTCAAACCGCGGGTGTCACAGCTGCGTCACGACAGCTGTGTCACGAACGGGGGCGCTCCACCACGAGGACGTTGCGCTTGCCCTTGCGGAGCACCAGGAAGCGCCCGTGCAGCCAGTCCTCGTCGCTCGGGACGGCTGCCTCGTCGGCGACCTTGGCGTTGTTCAGGTAGGCGCCGCCCTCCTTGACGGCCCGGCGCGCATCCGACTTGGACAGGCCAAGTCCGGCCGCCAGCAGGTCGACCACGGGCGGGGACTCACCCTCCACGACCAGGGACGGCGCCTCCGAGAGCGCCGCCCGCAGCGTCGGCTCGTCGAGCGCGTCCAGCGCACCGCCGCCGAACAGCGCCGCTGAGGCGGCCTGCACGCGGACCACCTCGGCCGGCCCGTGCACGAGGGCGACCAGCTCGTCCGCCAACCGGCGCTGGGCGGCGCGGGCGAAGGGCCGCTCCGCGGTCGCCCGGTCGAGCGCCTCGACCTCCTCCCGGCCGACGAAGGTCAGCAGTCGCAGGTACGTGCCGGCGTCCCGGTCGTCGACGTTGAGGCAGAACTGCCAGAGGGCGTACGGCGAGGTCAGGTCTGGGTCGAGCCAGACGTTGCCGCCGCCCGTGCTCTTGCCGATCTTCTGACCCGCGGAGTCGGTGACCAGCGGGAAGGTCAGGGCGTGGCCGCTCGCCTGCTCCGTCCGTCGCAGCAGGTCCAGCCCCGCGGTGATGTTGCCCCACTGGTCGTTGCCGCCGATCTGGGTGCGGCAGTCGTACCGCCGGTAGAGCTCGACGAAGTCCAGTGACTGCAGCAGCTGGTAGCTCATCTCGGTGAAGGACAGCCCGCCGCTCTCCAGGCGGGCGCTCACCGACTCCCGCGCGAGCATCTGGTTGACGGGAAAGTGCCGGCCGATGTCCCGCAGGAAGTCCAGTACGGACAGTGGCGCCGTCCAGTCGAGGTTGTTGGCCAGGACCGCGCCTGTCGGGCCGTCGTCGAAGGAGAGGAACCGCTCAAGCTGCGAGCTGATGAGCGCGACCCGTGCGGAGATCTCCTCGGGTGAGGACATCACGCGGTCGGTCGTGCGGCCGGTGGGGTCGCCGATGAAGCCGGTGGCGCCACCCGCGAGCGCGATCGGCCGGTGACCGGCCAGCTGGAACCGGCGGAGCGCGAGCAGCGGCACCAGGCTGCCCACGTGCAGCGAGTCTGCGGTCGGGTCGAACCCGCAGTAGACCGTCAGGGGGCCGGCGGCGAGCTCCTTCGCGAGCGCCTCGCGGTCGGTCGTCTGCGCGAGCAGCCCGCGCCACTCCAGGTCGGCGAGGACATCGGCGACCGGGGCGACCGTGGGCAGCTCATGAGGGGGCGCAGGTGCAGTCACGCGCGCCATCGTGCCGCACGCGGCAAACGGGATGGCTCAGCGCCCCGCCACGAGCGCCGGTGCGTCGAGGACGGTCCCGTGCCGGTCGTCGTACCTGCCGCATGCCGCGTCCCTGACGACGGTGGCCGTGGCCTCGGCGCTGTCCCACTCGGTGATGTCCGACCACACCGGCATCGACAGCGTGAGCTCGGTGCGGACCAGGCCCGGGAGTACGTCGAGGACCACGACGCCGGAGCCCTTCAGCGGTTCCGCGAGCGACTCGGTCAGCAGCGACAGCGCGCGCTTGCTGACGGCGTACCCGGTGTAGGTGCCTGTGCGGGTCGCCGCTCGGGCCCGCGAGGCGAGGTTGACGACCCGGCCGTGGCCGCGCTGCACCATCGCGGGCAGCAGGGCGCGAGTCATGAGGAGCGGGCCTCTGAGGTTGGTCTCGACGACCCGCCAGACGTCGTCGAGGTCGGCTTCCCAGAACGGCACCTGCCGGGCCTCGATGGTCGCGGCGTTGTTGACGAGCAGGTCAACGGTGCCGAGCTGCTGCTCGGCGTGCAGGACGACGCGCGCCACCGCGGCCGGGTCGGTCACGTCGATGGCCGCGGGCAGTGCCTTGACCCCGTAGGCGGCCGAGATCTCCTCGGCGAGGGCGTTGACCTCCGGCCCGGTGCGGGAGAGCAGCAGCAGTGACATGCCCTCCGCCGCCAGGGTGCTCGCGATCTCGCGGCCCAGGCCGCGCCCGGCCCCCGTGACCACGCCGACCTGTCCTCTGAGCCTCACGACCGAACCCTACGGACCCCGGGCTTGTACGACGAGACGGTCCGGTCGCCCTCGACCCAGAACCGCCAAGGCGTCTGGGTGCCGACGGTGATCCCGACCCGCGGCCCGCTGGAGACGACCGGGCGGGGCCCGCGGCGCGTAAGCAAGCGGACCGGCGAGGCCGGGTCCAACAGGTTCAGCCCGAGCGACTCCCTGTCGAGGGCGAGCGCCTTCGCGAGCCGGGCGGGCCCGCGGCACAGCTCGCGGTCGGTGGCGCGGGGCCTGCGGGCGCGGGCGACGTCGAGACCACCGACGACCTCGCCAGCGCGGAGCAGCACGGCGGAGGCGCGGCCTTCGGGGCCTGTGACGACGTTCGCGCACCAGTGCATGCCATAGGTGAAGTAGACGTACAGGAAGCCGGGCGGGCCGAACATCAGCGTGTTGCGGGCGGTCGGGCCGCGGTGGGCGTGCGACGCCGGGTCGAGGCCCTCACCGCTGTAGGCCTCGACCTCGGTCAGGCGCACTTGTACGCCGTGCCCCTCGAGGACACAGCCGAGCAGGTCGGGCGCGACCTGGTCGGCGGGGCGGTCGAGCCTCATGCCGGTGTCGCGGCCGCCCAGTGCTCGTGCGCGGCGACCTCGATGCGCAGGGCCTCGAGCTGCTCGGCCACCCGGACCGGAGCCGTGCCGCCGTGCCCCGCCCGAGCGGCGAGGGCGCCGCGGACGTCCAGGACCGAGCGGATGTCCGCGGTGAGGTGCGGCGACACCTTCTGCAGGGCCTCGTCGTCGACCTCGTGCAGGTCCAGGCCGGTGGCGGTGCAGTGCTGCACGAGCTGCCCGACCGCCTCGTGCGCCTCGCGGAACGGCACGCCGTTCTTGACGAGCAGCTCGGCAACGTCGGTGGCCAGGGCGAAGCCCAGAGGTGCGGAGCGCTCGAGGACGTCCGCGTGCACCGTCATGGTGGCGATCATCCCTGACATCGCCGGAAGGACCACTAGCAGCGTCTCGACGGCGTCGAAGGACGGCTCCTGCGACTCCTGCATGTCGCGGTCGTAGGTGAGCGGCAGGCCCTTCAGCATCGCAAGCTGGCCGGTGACGTGACCGATGAGGCGACCGGCCTTGCCTCGGGCCAGCTCGGCGATGTCGGGGTTCTTCTTCTGCGGCATGATCGAGCTGCCGGTCGAGTACGCGTCGTCGAGGGTGACCCAGCCGAACTCGGTGGTGTTCCAGAGGACGACCTCCTCCCCCAGCCGCGACAGGTGCACGCCCAGGAGCGCTGCGCAGAAGAGGAACTCCGCGACGAAGTCGCGGTCGGAGACGGCATCCATCGAGTTGGGGGCGGCGCTGCCGAACCCCAGCTCGGCGGCGGTGCTGATCGGGTCCACCGGGAGCGAGGAGCCGGCGAGAGCACCGGAGCCGAGCGGCGACACGGAAGCGCGCAGGTCCCAGTCGCGCAACCGGTGGACGTCACGGGCGAAGGCCTGCACGTGGGCCAGCAGCTGGTGGGCGAACAGCACCGGCTGCGCGTGCTGCAGGTGCGTCATCCCGGGCGCGGGGGTGTCGAGGTGCTGGGCCGCCTGACCCAGCAGGGCGTCCTCGAGGCCGGCGAGGTCGCGGACGACCGTCCGGGCGTGGTCGCGCAGGTACAGGCGCAGGTCGGTCGCCACCTGGTCGTTGCGGGAGCGGCCCGCGCGCAGCTTCCCGCCGAGGGTGCCCAGCTTCTCCAGCAGCCCGCGCTCGAGGGCAGTGTGGACGTCCTCGTCGGAGAGCTCGGGGGTGAACGTCCCTGCCTCGACCTCGGCGCGGAGCTCGTCAAGGGCGCCCAGCAGCTTGCCGAGCTCGTCGTCGCTCAGCAGACCCGCGCGGTGCAGCACCCGTGCGTGCGCCTTCGACCCCAGCAGGTCGTAGGGCGCCAGCCGCCAGTCGAACTGGACGCTGACCGACAACCGGGCGAGCGCTTCCGCCGGGCCGCCCTCGAACCGGCCACCCCAGAGGGAGGTCACGGGGACAGCCGCGGGTCAGGCGTCGCCCCCTGGGCGCGCAGGTCACGGCGCGCGGCGATCTTCGACGGCAGGCCCCAGAGCTCGACGAAGCCCTTGGCCAGCGACTGGTCGAAGGTGTCGCCCTCGTCGTAGGTCGCGAGGTCGTAGTCGTACAGGGAGGCGTCGCTGCGCCGGCCGGTGACGGTGCAGTTGCCGTGGTGCAGGGTCAGGCGGATCTCGCCGGACACGTGCTGCTGGCTCTCCTTCACGAACTCGTCCAGGGCGCGCTTCAGCGGCGAGAACCACAGGCCGTCGTAGACCAGCTCGGTCCAGCGCTGCTCGACGGAGCGCTTGAACCGCCGCAGGTCCCGCTCCATCGTGAGGTCCTCGAGCTCGGTGTGCGCGGCGATGAGGGCCAGCGCACCCGGCGCCTCGTAGACCTCGCGGCTCTTGATGCCCACCAGCCGGTCCTCGATCATGTCGAGGCGGCCGAAGCCCTGCGCGCCGGCGCGGGTGTTCAGCTCCTCGATCGCCTGCAGCACTGTGACGGGACGGCCGTCGATGGCCGTCGGCACGCCGTTGGTGAAGGTGAGGACCAGCTCGTCGGGTCCGCTGCTGGTGCCGGGCGCCTGCGTGTAGGAGTAGACGTCCTCGATGGGCCCGTTCCACGGGTCCTCGAGGAAGCCGGTCTCGACCGCACGGCCCCAGACGTTCTGGTCGATCGAGTAGGGCGACTTCTTGGTGACGTCGATCTGCAGCCCGCGCTCCTCCGCGAAGGCGATCGCCTTGTCGCGCGTCATCCCGGAGTCGCGGACCGGCGCGATGCAGGTCAGGTCGGGAGCGAGCGCCCCGATGCCGACCTCGAAGCGGACCTGGTCGTTGCCCTTGCCGGTGCAGCCGTGGGCGACGGTGTCGGCGCCGTGGTACTTCGCCGCCTGGACCAGGTGCTTGACGATGAGGGGGCGGGACAGCGCCGACACCAGCGGGTAACGACCCATGTAGAGCGCGTTGGTCTGCAGCGCAGGCAGGCAGAACTCGTCGGCGTACTCGTCGCGGACGTCGGCCACGACTGCCTCGACGGCGCCGCAGTCCAGGGCGCGCTGGCGGATGACCTCGAGGTCCTCGCCGCCCTGGCCGACGTCAGCGGCGACGGCCACGACCTCCTTGCCGGTCTCGTTGGCGATCCAGCCGATGGCCACGGACGTGTCGAGGCCTCCGCTGTAGGCGAGGACGACGCGGTTCGACACTGCTTGTTCTCCTGAGCTTCCGGTCGGTGCAGGTGGGGTGTGTGGAGGTGTTGCGGTCTAGAGGGTGCGGCCCTCGGCCAGCCGCAGCAGGCGGCTTGCGAGAGCTCCGGCGGCAGGCGTCGCAGGCTGCCGGGTGATGAGCAGGACGGTGTCGTCGCCGGCCACGGTGCCGGCGACGTCGGGCAGCCCGGCCCGGTCCAGCGCGGAGGCCAGCAGGTTGGCGCCGCCCGCGGGGGTGCGCAGCACGACGAGCGGTCCGGTGGCCTCGGCGCTGACGCAGAGCTCCTCGAGCAGCCGGCCCAGTCGAGCGTCGATCGCTTCCGGCGTACCGGGTCTTGCCTGCCCGTCGGGGGTGACGGCGTAGACGGAACCCGCCGAGGTGCGCACCTTGACGGCGCCGAGCTCCTCGAGGTCTCTGCTCACGGTCGCCTGGGTGACCTGGACGCCCTGACCGGCGAGCAACCGGCCGAGCTCGGTCTGGCTGGCGACGGGCTGTGACTCCAGCAGCTCCACGATCTTGGCCTGTCGGGCCGCCTTCGTGAGAGGCACCTGCTGGACGGCCGCCAGCCGTCGCGCGCCGCTCACTACCCCGCCTCCCCGCAAAGCAACATCGCCGCCCCCCCGCACACCAGCACCTCAGTTCTCCAGGAGCCAGGTGAGCAGGGCCTTCTGCGCGTGCAGCCGGTTCTCCGCCTCGTCCCAGACCGCCGACTGCGACCCATCGATGACCGCTGCCGCGATCTCCTCGCCGCGGTGCGCAGGCAGGCAGTGCAGGACGGTGGCGTCCGGCTTGGCGAGCGCCAGGGCGCTCTCGTCCAGGGCGTAGGGCCCCAGGTCGGCGAGCCGCTGCTCGGCCCCGGTCATGCCCATCGACACCCACACGTCGGTGCAGAGCACGTCACTGCCCTCAGCCGCGGCCTTGGCGTCGTCGGTGACGACGATCGTGGTGCCGAAGCGCCGGGCGCGTTCGACGACGGCAGGGTCGGGCTGGTAGCCGGGGGGCGCGGCGATGCGCACCTCCATGCCGGCCATGGCCCCGCCGACGAGGTAGCTGTTGGCCATGTTGTTCGCCCCGTCGCCGAGGTAGGTGAGCACCAGTCCCTCGGTGCTGCCCTTGCGCTCGCGGACGGTCTGCAGGTCGGCCAGGATCTGACAGGGGTGGAAGCCGTCGGTGAGGGCGTTCACCACGGGTACGTCGGAAGCGGCGGCCAGCGCGGCGATCCGGTCGTCTCCGAAGGTGCGGATGACGATGGCCGAGACGTACCGCGACAGGACCCGCGCCGTGTCCTCGATCGTCTCGCCGCGGCCGAGCTGGGTGCTCTGCGCGTCGAGGATCACCGGGTGCCCGCCCAGCTCGGCGATGCCGACCTCGAACGACAGCCGGGTGCGGGTGGAGGGCTTCTCGAAGACGACGGCGACGGCCTTGCCCGCGAGCGGCCGGGGACCGTCGTACCTGCTCTTCTTCAGGGACGCCGCGAGGTCGAGGACCTGCGCCTGCTCAGCAGGACTCAGGTCGTCGTCGGCGAGGAAGTGCCGAACGGCCATCACGGCCCGCCCGTCACGTCGGCCACCCGGGCGAGCAGCTCGGCGACCGCGAACGGCTTGAGGAACACGTGGTCGTCCCCGAGCAGCTGCTTCATCGCCGGGACGGCGTCGATCTTGCCGGTCACGACGATGACCGGGGTCTCGTTGAGCTCCGGGTCGTCGCGGAGCTCCTCGAGCACGCGCACGCCGCCGAGGTCCGGCATCATCAGGTCCAGCAGCATGAGGGCCGGCTTCGTCGAGGCTGCCTTGACCAGTCCGGCCAGGCCGTCGGACGCGGTGACGACGTCGTAGCCCTCCGCCGAGAGCAGGGTCTGCAGCAGTCCCCTGACACTGGGGTCGTCCTCCACCACGAGCACGCGGGTTGCAGTCATGCCGCGACCCTAGCGGCGTCGAGCAGACGGGGAAGCGCCGCCAGGAAGGCGTCGACTTGCGTGTCGGTGACGACCAGTGGTGGCGCGAGCCGGAGCACGTCGGGAGCGGGGGCGTTGACGAGGAAGCCGGCGTCGCGCGCAGCCTTCTCCACCGCGCCCGCGACGGGCCTGGTCAGGACGACACCGAGCCAGGCGCCGATGCCCCGGACGTGGTCGACGAGGTCGTCGCCGAGCCCCTCGATCCCCTTGCGCAGCCGCTCTCCCACGACGGTCGAGCGCTCGAGCAGGCCCTCGCTCTCGATGACGTCGAGGACCGCAAGCGCTGCGGCGCAGACCACCGGGTTGCCGCCGAAGGTGGTGCCGTGGTCGCCCTTCTGCAGGGCGGTCGCGGCGGCGCCGCGGGCCAGGACGGCGCCGATCGGGAGGCCGCCGCCCAGTCCCTTGGCAAGGGTGACGACGTCCGCGCTGACGCCCGGCTCGAGGAGGGGGTGCGACAGCCACCCGCCGGCGCGTCCGATACCGCCCTGCACCTCGTCGACGACGAGCAGCGCACCGTGCGCGTCCGCGGCCGTGCGGGCCGCCGCGAGGAAGCCGGGCGGCGGGACGACCACGCCCGCCTCGCCGAGCACCGGCTCGATGACGACGGCGGCGGTGCTGTCGGTGACCGCTGCGGCCAGGGCCTGGCCGTCGCCGTACGGGACGAAGCTGACCGGTCCGATCAGCGGCTCGAACGGCAGCCGCTTCGCCGGCTGACCGGTGACCGCGAGGGCGCCGAGGGTGCGTCCGTGGAAGGCGCCGTCGCAGGCGACGAAGCCACCGCCCGGACGCAGCCGCCGGGCCACCTTGAGGGCGGCCTCGTTGGCCTCCGCTCCGCTGTTCGTGAAGAGCACCCGGTCGTAGCCGGTCAGCGCCTTGAGCCGCTCGGCGAGCAGCACCGCCGGCTCGCTGACGGCGAGGTTGCTCACGTGGCCGAGGGTGCCGAGCTGCTGGGCGACCGCGGCCTGGACGGCGGGGTGCGCGTGACCCAGCACGTTGACGGCGAGACCCGCGAACAGGTCGAGGTACTCCTTGCCGTCGACGTCCCAGACAACCGCGCCCTCACCGCGGCGCAGGACCACCTGTGGGGTGCCGTAGTTGCCCATCAGCGCGGCGTCCCACCGCTGCTGCCAGTCCTGGGTCGTCACCGACCAGCCTCCTTGCTCTGGGCCCTCGCTGCGCTCATGAGGGGATCACCATCGTTCCGACACCTTCGTCCGTGAACAGCTCGAGCAGGATCGCGTGCGGCACCCGGCCGTCGAGGACGTGCGCCCGCGGGACACCGCCCTGCACGGCCCGCAGGCAGGCCTCCATCTTCGGGACCATGCCGCTGGCCAGCGACGGCAGCAAAGCGGCCAGCTCGTCGGCCTTGATGACGGAGATGACCTCGTCACTGTCCGGCCAGTCGGCGTAGAGGCCTTCGACGTCGGTGAGGACGAGCAGCTTCTCGGCACCGACGGCGATCGCGAGGGCGGCCGCCGCCGTGTCGGCGTTGACGTTGTAGAGCCCGCCATCGGCTCCGCGGGCGACGGTCGCGACGACCGGCACCTTCCCCTCGTCGAGGAGGGCGTGCAGGATGGCCGGCTGCACGTCGACGACGTCGCCGACCTGGCCGATGTCAGTTGCCACGCCGTCGACCATGGCGTCCCGCCGCTCGGCGGTGAACAGGTGGGCGTCCTCGCCCGAGAGGCCGACGGCGAACGGCCCGTGCTCGTTGACCAGGCCGACCACGTCGCTGTTGACCTGGCCGACCAGCACCATCCGCACGACCTGCATGGTCTCGGCCGTGGTGACCCGGTAGCCGCCCCTGAACTCGCTGGGCACACCTAGCCGGTCGAGGTGGGCGGTGATCTGCGGCCCGCCGCCGTGGACGACCACGACCTTCACGCCGCAGTAGCGGAGGAACACCACGTCCTCGGCGAAGGCGGCCTGCAGCTCGGGACTCGTCATCGCGTTGCCGCCGTACTTCACGACGACCGTCTTGCCGCTGAAGGACTTCAGCCAAGGCAGCGCCTCGACGAGGGTGGCGGCCTTCGGCAGGGCGTCGTGGTTGCGGGCCGTCATGTGGAGTACGCCGAGTTCTCGTGCACGTACGCCGTGGTGAGGTCGTTGGTGAGGATCGTCGCGG
>JAOPVZ010000139.1 GCA_025965935.1 Frankiales bacterium
ACCACTGCCGGATCTTGTTGCGGGCCCGCGGGCTCTTGACGAACTGCAGCCAGTCGCGCGACGGGTGCGCCGCCTCGGCCTTGGAGGTGAAGATCTCGACGACGTCACCGTTGTCGAGGGTCGACTCGAGCGGCACCAGCCGGCCGTTGACGCGCGCGCCGATGCAGCGATGTCCGACCTCGGTGTGCACCGCGTAGGCGAAGTCGACGGGCGTCGCCCCGGTGGGCAGCGCCATGACGTCGCCCTTGGGCGTGAAGACGAAGACCTCGGCGCTGTGCAGGTCGAAGCGCAGGCTGTCGAGGAAGTCGCCCGGGTCGGCCGCCTCCTTCTGCCAGTCCAGCAGCTGGCGCAGCCACGCCATGTCGTCGCCCTTGCCACCGGGCTGCGGGCCGCCGCCGGCGCCCTCCTTGTACTTCCAGTGCGCCGCGATGCCGTACTCGGCCCGCCGGTGCATCTCGTGGGTGCGGATCTGCAGCTCGACCGGCTTGCCCTCGGGCCCGATGACCGAGGTGTGCAGCGACTGGTACATGTTGAACTTGGGCATCGCGATGTAGTCCTTGAACCGGCCGGGGACCGGGGACCACATGGCGTGGATCGTGCCGAGCGTGGCGTAGCAGTCGCGGACGTCATCGACGAGCACGCGGATCCCGACCAGGTCGTAGATGTCGGTGAACTCGCGACCGCGGACGATCATCTTCTGGTAGATCGAGTAGTAGTGCTTCGGGCGGCCCGTGACGGTGGCCTTGATCTTGGCGTTCTTGAGCTCGCCGTCGACGGCCGCGACGACGTCGGCGAGCTGGGTGTCCCTCGAGGGCGCCCGGTCCGCCACGAGACGGACGATCTCGTCGTACCGCTTGGGGTAGAGCGTCGCGAAGGCGAGGTCCTCGAGCTCCCACTTGATGGTGTTCATGCCCAGTCGGTGGGCCAGCGGGGCGAAGATCTCCAGTGTCGTCTGGGCGATGCGCTCCTGCTTCTCCTGCTTGAGGTAGCGCAGGGTGCGCATGTTGTGCAGGCGGTCGGCGAGCTTGATGACGAGCACCCGCGGGTCGCGGGCCATCGCCACGACCATCTTGCGGATCGTCTCGGCCTCGGCTGCCTCGCCGTACTTGATCTTGTCGAGCTTGGTGACGCCGTCGACGAGGTGCGCGACGTCCTCGCCGAACTCCTCCTGGACGTCCTCCAGCGTGTACGCCGTGTCCTCGACGGTGTCGTGCATGAGCGCGGCGACGAGCGTCGTGGTGTCCATGCCCAGCTCGGCGAGGATCGTGGTGACGGCGAGCGGGTGCGTGATGTAGAGGTCCCCGGAGCGGCGCCGCTGGTCACCGTGCAGCTGCTCGGCGAGCTCGTAGGCGCGGACCACCTGGCGGGTGTCCGCCTTCGGGTGGCTGGTCCGGACCGTGCGCAGCAGCGGCTCCAGCACCGGCGGTGCGCCGCCAGGGCGCGACGGAGCGGTCAGCCGGGCGAGGCGGGCCCGGACCCGGCGGCCGCTCGGCGGCCCCAGGTTGGTGCTCGTAGCCGGGACAAGTGTGCGGTCGTGGTCGTCGAGCAGCTCGGGCTCGGGAACGAGGCCTGCGGTCTTGGACACCGCAGGAGCAGCAGGAGGAGGCGCGTCAGCAGTCATGCGCTCTCCTTCCTTGCTCGGTCACCCAGTCTAGGCAACGCGCTGGAAGGAGGCAGGCTTCCCCTCAGATGGTCAACAGGCTCGACACCGGTACGTCGGGAAGCGCGGCTCGGCCGGCCAGGAAGCTGAGCTCCATGAGAACCGCGATGCCGATGACCGTGGCGCCGGCCTGCTGGACGAGGTCGACTGCCGCAGCTGCCGTCCCGCCGGTGGCCAGCACGTCGTCCACGATGAGCACCTTGTCGCCGGGGGCGAAGGCGTCCGCGTGCACGGCGAGCGTGTTGCTGCCGTACTCGAGGTCGTAGGAGCGGGTGAGCACCGCGCGCGGCAGCTTGTCCGGCTTGCGCACCGGGACCAAGCCGGCGTCGAGGTGGTAGGCCACCGGACCGGCGAACAGGAAGCCGCGCGCCTCGATGCCGGCGACCTTGTCGATGCCGACCCCGAGGTAGGGCTCTGTGACGGCGTCGACGACCTGCCGCAGCGCGTCAGCGCTGGCCAGCAGGGGCGTGATGTCCTTGAAGACGACGCCCGGTGTCGGCCAGTCCGGGACGTCGACGATGAGGCGACGAAGGCTGCTGATGTCCTCGGGCGTCACCGCTTGCGCTTGCCGGTGGGACGGCTGCCCTTCGGCTTGCGCTTGGCCGAGGACTTGCCCGACGGCCTGCTGGGCGGGCGGGTCGCCGTGGCCGTGGCCGTGGCGGTGGCCCCGACGCTCACCTCGGCCTGCCCCTCGCCTGCGTTGGTCGAGCGCTGCGAGAGCCGGACCGGTGCCCGGCCGCCGGCCCGCCGGTCGACGACCCGCTGGTGCAGCTGCTGGAAGCGCGGCTCGCGCTCCTTGAGGTCGGCCAGCAGCGGGGTCGCGAGGAACAGGCTGGAGTAGGCACCGGACGCCAGACCGACGAACAGCGCGAGCGCCAGGTCCTTCAGCGTGCCGGCGCCGAGCAGCAAGGCCCCGACGAACAGCAGCCCGGACACCGGCAGCAGCGCGATCAGGCTGGTGTTGATGGACCGCATGAAGGTCTGGTTGACCGCCAGCTCGGCGGCCTCCGCGTAGGTCCGTTGGCTCTGCCGCTCCAGGCCGCGGGTGTTCTCGTCCACCTTGTCGAAGACGACGATGGTGTCGTAGAGCGAGTAACCGAGGACCGTCAGCAGGGCGATGATCGTCGACGGCGTCACGACGAAGCCGAGCACGGAGTAGACGCCGGCGGCCAGTAGCAGGTCGTGGATCAGGGCGATGATCGCGGCGGCGGCCATCTTGGGCTCGAAGCGGATCGAGATGTAGATGACGACCGCGATGAGGAAGATGACGAGCCCGAGCAGTGCCTTCTTGGTGACCTGCTGGCCCCAGGACGACGACACGCTCTGGACGCTGACGTCGTTGACCGTGATGCCGAGCTTGTTCGCCAGTGTGGCGGAGAGCTTGTTGCTGTCGGCCGTGCTGAGCGCCTCGGTCTCGACCCGGTAGGTCGTGGCACCGCCGGTCGTCTTCACCGTCTGGACGATCGGGTCCTTGATGCCGGCCCCGGTGACGGTGCTCCGGACGTCGGCGATCGCGGTGTGCGTCTTGTCCGGCGCGAGGAAGACGGTGCCGCCCTTGAACTCGACGCCGAGGTTGAAGCCGCGGAACAGCATGCTGGCAAGCGCGATCAGCACCAGGACGCCGGAGGCGACGTAGAAGGCCTTGCGCCGCTGGATCAGCGGGAAGGCGGTCTCGCCGTGGTAGAGCCGGTGCACGATGCCGTGCTTGTGCTCGCTCATGGGTCAGGCCTCCTGTGGCTCAGCGGTCTGGGCAGCGAGCGGCGCCCGACGCGCCGACGTCAGGGGGTCGCCGCCGTCAGGCCCGTAGAAGCCGGTCAGGCGGCTCCTGGAGAACCACCGGAACCGCGACAGCCACGAGATCAGCGGGCGGGTGAAGAGGAAGACGACCGCGAGGTCGAGCAGCGTGGACAGCCCCAGCGTGAACGCGAAGCCGCGGACGTCGCCGACGCTGACGGCGTAGAGGACGACGGCCGCGAGCAGCGACACCGCGTCGGCGTTGATGATGGTGCGGCGGGCCCGGACCCAGGCCCGGTCGACCGCGGACCGCGGGGTGCGGCCCTCCTTGATCTCGTCCTTGAGGCGCTCGAAGAAGACGACGAAGGAGTCGGCGGTGATGCCGACCGCGACGATGAAGCCGGCGATGCCCGGCAGCGTGAGCGCGAGGCCCAGCTGCTGTCCGAGCACGCAGATGAAGCCGTAGACCAGGCCGGCGCTGACGGCCAGCGAGGCGATCGTCACGAAGCCGAGCGCGCGGTAGTAGAGCAGCGAGTAGATGACGACGGCGATGAGGCCGAGGCCGCCGGCGAGCAGACCGCTGTTGAGCTGGTCGCTACCGAGCGACGGCGAGACGAGCAACGTCTGACTCGGGTTGAACGAGACCGGAAGGGCCCCGAACTTCAGGTTGTTCGCGAGGTCCTGGGCCTCCTTCTGGGTGAAGTTGCCGCTGATCTGGGTGTCGCCGTTGATGACGGACTGCGTGACCGGGTTGCTGATGACGACCCCGTCGAGGGTGATGCCGATCTGGTCGGTCGGTGACGGGTGCGTCCCGGTCAGGGTCTCCTGCGTCATCTTGGTCCAGCGGCCCTGGGCGGAGGACTTCCAGGAGATGTTGACGACGTTGTTGCCGATCTGGTCGGTGCCGGGGGACGCGGAGCTGATGTCCTTGCCGAACACCTCCGGCTTCTCGAGGTGGAACTTGAGGGTGCCGTCCTTGTTGCACGCGACGATCTGGTCCTTGGGGTGCGGCGACTCGGTGCCGCCGGAGCGGACCCGCGGGTCGGAGCAGTCGAGCAGCGCGTAGTTGGCGGCGGAGTAGATCGCGCCGCTCGTCAACGTCGGCTGGGCGGGCGTCCCGGGGCTCGCCGAGACGCTGGGCGTTGCGGCCGGTGACGGGGTGGTCGACGGAGACGGGCTGGGTGATGCCGCGGCCGTGAGGGCCTGGCTGAGCACCCGCTTGCTGGTCGTCTTCGTCGGCTTCGGCGTGTTCGCCCCCGCTGTGGGCGTCGGGACCGTCGTCGTGCTGGTGGGGGTCACCGAAGGGGTGGAGACGGTCTCCTCCAGGACCCGGCGGAACTCCATCTGCGCCGCCTGGGTGACCCGACTGATGGCGTCTTGGTTGCCGCCCGGCACCGAGACGATGATCTGGTTGCCCTGGACCACGATCTCGGCCGCCGAGACGCCCTGGCCGTCGACGCGCTGGCGCAGGATGTCGACCGACGCCGAGAGCTCCGAGGAGCTTGGGTTCCTCCCGTTCTCCAGCTTCGGCGTGAGGATGACCTGCGCACCGCCCTTGAGGTCCAGGCCGAGCTTCGGCTTGAGCCAGGCGCTGCCCTTCCCCGCGAAGATCACGGTGGTGTAGAGCGCTGCGAAAGCCAGCAGCAGGGTGAGGAAGTAGCGACCGACGTGCAGCTGGCCACGTGAGGGGCCTGGACGTGCCACGAGGAGCGATCTCCTGTCTCAGGCGGCCCGCCCCGGGTCGGGCGGCCCGCAGCGCGCGGAAAGGCAGCGGATGAGC
>JAOPVZ010000154.1 GCA_025965935.1 Frankiales bacterium
CGGCGCTGCCCAGACCCCCCGAGTAGGGCTCAAGCGCCAGCCCCGTTGCGCCGAAGGGATGAATGAGACGCGTGGGCACGCGCCTGGTATCGAGAGGTGGCTACAGCATGTCTGACCTGCACGCGGGATCCCGGTCGAACCGGCTGGACTCAGCCATCCATGGCCTGCTGTCGCAGACCCCTGAGATCGAGGCGGCCGCGGTCGTGTCCTTCGACGGACTGCCGATGGCCTCCGCACTGCCGCAGAGCATGGACGAGGACCGCGTCGCCGCGATGAGCGCAGCCCTGCTGTCCCTCGGGGAGCGCGCCGCCCAGGGCCTCGGCCGGGGTGAGCTCTCGCAGGTCTACATCGAGGGTGACGCCGGCACCGTCTTCCTGGTCTCCGCCGACGACGAGGCCGTCCTGGTGGCTGTCGCCGCCAAGGGCGCCAAGGTCGGCATGATGCTGTACGAGGTGCGCCGTGCCGCCGCCGTCGTCGCCGACGTGCTCCGTGCCGAGGAGGCCGTCGCGCCGGCTGTCGACGCCGCCGCTGACGTCCCCTACCAGGCGGTCACCGAGGCGCCCGTCGCCCCTCCGGAGCCGCTGCTCACCGCCGTACCGGCCCTGCCGGTCGAGCCCGCCGTGCTGCCCACCGCCGAGCCCGCGCCCGCCTGGAGCTCCTACGCCCCCAGCGGCAGTGTCTTGCCGGGCGACAACCCGAACTGGTCCTGATCGCCCCGCGCACTGACATCACGGACGAGAGAACACGATGAGGCTTGAGGGAACGCTCGACGCGTTCAGCCTCCCGGACATCTTCCAGCTGCTGAGCTACACGAAGAAGACCGGGACGCTGCACCTGCGTCGCGACGGCGACCACGGTGTCGTCCACCTGCGCGACGGCCTGGTGACGGGCGGCCGCGGTGACGTCAGCTGCCAGGCCCTGGGCCGCCGCATGGTCGGTTCCGGCCTGGTGTCGGACGAGGACCTGGCGGAAGCGGTCGAGCTGGTCCTGGACAACCCCAGCGCGGGGTTGGGCAAGACGCTGCTCGGACAGGGCAGCCTCAGCGAGGACGACGCGACGCGCGTTGCGACCGAGCAGGCCACCGACGCGGTCTTCGAGCTGCTGCGCTGGGAAGCCGGGGAGTTCGCCTTCGTCGTTGACGAGGCCGACCCCGACGACGTCGGCGCGAAGCTCGCGGTCGAGGAGGTGGTGGCCGAGGGCCGCCGTCGCCTCGAGACCTGGCAGACCCTGCTCGACAAGGTCCCGTCGGTCGACGCGCCGGTCAGCATGACCGCCGCACCTGACGGCGACGCCACCCTCTCCCGCGAGGAGTGGACGCTGCTGTCCTTCGTCGATGGCCGCCGAACGGTCCGCGACCTGGTCACGCTTTCCGGCAACGGCGAGTACGTCGTCGTCTCCGCCCTCGCCGCCCTGGCGCAGCGCGGGCTCGTGCAGGTCGTCGAGCGCACCGACGGCGTCGACCCGCTGCTCCAGCGCCAGCAGCTGCTCGCGACCCTGGAGGGCCGTGAGGTCCCGAAGGCCGCAGCACCCAGCAAGCCAGCAAGGCGGCCCGCCGCCGAAGCGCCCCAGCCGGTCATCCCCGACCGGCCGGAGCCCTTCAGCTCCGAGCGCCAGCCCGACTTCGCCGAGCAGCCGGTCCCGGCCATGGCGCGCTTCGCCGCCCAGCCGAGCCCCGCGCCCATGACGGCGACCGTCTCGACGAGCATGTCGGCCTCCGTCGGCTCGGTCGAGGGTGCCCACGCCCTCAAGCCGGACACCGCACCCGCGGTCGCGCCGGCGCCCGCGCACTCTGGTCTCATCGATCGTGATCCGTCCGTGAACAAGAGCCTGCTGCTGCGGCTCATCGCCGGTGTGAGGGGGTTGTAGTGAGCACCCGTACCCCAGGCCGCCGCAAGCACGGCGGCACGGCCGTGAAGATCGTCGTGACGGGCCCGTTCTCTGCGGGCAAGACGACGCTGATCCGCACGATCAGCGAGATCACCGTCCTGTCGACCGAGAAGGACATCACCGACTCGACCCGCTCGCGCAAGGCGGAGACGACGGTGGCCATGGACTTCGGCCGCATCACCATCGACCGCGACCTGGTGCTCTACCTGTTCGGCACTCCCGGCCAGGACCGCTTCGACTTCATGTGGGAGATCCTCGGCGAGGGCATGCTCGGGTACATCCTGCTCGTCGACAGCGAGCGGCAAGACTCCCTGGACGAGGCCGTCGGCATCCTCGCGGCCTTCCGCAAGATGGCGCGTGTGCCCTTCGTCGTGGCCCTCAACCGGTCCACCGCCGTCGGGCCCGACGAGGAGCAGAAGGTCCGCGACGTCCTGGCCCTCGACGAGGAGGTGGCGGTCGTCCCCTGCGACGCCACCGATCGCGAGTCGGTGAAGGCCGTGCTGCTCGCGCTGCTCTACGCGGTGGTCGACTCCCTCGACGCGCCCGCCTCCGAGACCGCTGCCGCCTCGGTCTGACCGTGTGGCCCTTCCGCCCCCGGAAGGTCGGCCGGCATGCCCTCGGGGCCGCCGTCACGGCCATTCCAGCGGCGCGCGTCGCCGACCCTGTGTTCGAGTCGCCGCCTGCTGCTCCGCCGGCCGTCGAGGAGTCTGGCGCCCCACGGATCGAGCTGGGCTTCCGCGACGGCTCGACGGCGGCCCTCGCCCCCGGTTCCGAGCAGGCCAAGGCGCTGAACGACATCGCCTCGGTCCTCACCCAGCGCGACTGAGCTGC
>JAOPVZ010000155.1 GCA_025965935.1 Frankiales bacterium
CTCCCTAGGAGAACGCAGTGCCCACGCCCACCAAGGGTCCCCGTCTCGGCGGCAGCCCGGCCCACGAGCGGCTGATGCTCGCCAACCTCGCCACCGCGCTCCTCGAGCACGGCCGGATCGCGACGACCGAGAGCAAGGCCAAGCGGCTGCGCCCGTACGTCGAGAAGCTCATCACCTTCGGCAAGCGCGGCGACCTGCACGCCCGCCGCCAGGTGCTCAAGGTGATCCGCGACAAGAGCGTCGTGCACACGCTGTTCGACGAGATCGGCCCGCGGTACGAGAACCGCCCCGGCGGCTACACCCGCATCCTCAAGACCGGCCCGCGCAAGGGCGACAACGCGCCGATGGCGATCATCGAGCTCGTTGAGGCCCTCACCGTCGCCCAGCAGGCCGTCGGCGAGGCCGAGCGCGCTCGTGGCACCAAGACGGCTCCGCGGAAGGCCCCCACGGGTGCCACCCTCGAGGCTGCCGAGGAGCTTGCTGCCGAGTCTCCGACCGCCGCGGCGGTCGTCGCCGAGGCCGGCCAGGCCGACGTGACCGAGGCCCCGGTCCTCGAGCCGGTCGAGGAGACGTCGCAGGCCGAGGCGCCGGTGGACGAGGCCCCCGTGCAGGGCGACCTGCTCGCCGAGGAGCCCGCTGCCGAGCCGGCTGCTGCGGAGGAGGCCGCTGAGGTCGCCACCGAGGCGCCCGAGGCCAGCACCGCCGAGACCGACGCCGAGCCCGAGGCCGACAAGCCGGCCGAGTAGCACCCACGCACGGTCGAGGTGGGGCTAGCGTCGTGGCCGCCTTGACCGAGCCCGACAAGCCGGCCGAGGACGCCCTGGTCCGGGTGCGGCTGGACCTGGCCTACGACGGGACCGACTTCGCCGGCTGGGCCTTCCAGAACGACCAGCGGACGGTGCAGGGCGAGCTCGAGCGCGCCCTCGCCACGATCTCCCGGCGCACCGACCTGCCGCGGGTGACCGTCGCGGGGCGCACCGACGCGGGCGTGCACGCGACAGGGCAGGTGGCGCACGCCGACCTGCCGGCGCCGGTGACCGCCGACCGGCTGCTGCTGCGGCTCAACGGCGTCCTGCCGCACGACGTCCGGGTCCGGGCCGTGACGCCCGCGCCGGCTGGGTTCGACGCACGGTTCTCGGGGCTGGCGCGGACCTACCGCTACCGGGTGGCGGACAGCCCGGCCACCGTCGACCCGCTGCGGCGCCGGGACACCCTCGCCTGGCCGCGGGAGCTGGACCTCGCCGCCCTGCAGTGGGCCGCGGAGCTGCTGCTCGGGCTGCACGACTTCGCGGCGTTCTGCCGGCGGCGCGAGGGGGCGACGACCGTGCGCACCCTGCTGCAGCTCGACTGGGCGCGCGAGGACGTGCTCGTGGCCACCGTCCGCGCCGACGCCTTCTGCCACTCGATGGTGCGCTCGCTCGTGGGTGCGCTGCTGAGCGTGGGAGAGGGCCGTCGCCCGCCGGAGTGGCCGGCGTCCCTGCTGAGCGCAGCGGGCCGGGCGTCCGACGTCGTCGTCGCGCCCCCGCACGGGCTCACCCTGGTCCGCGTCGAGTACCCGCCCGACGACCAGCTGCTGGCCCGCCAGTCGGTCACCCGCAACCTCAGGCGGGGAGCGTGCTGACGCCGTCGCGTGGGCTGGACGGGCGGGCCCTGGCGGCGATCCGGGCGCTCGAGGCGGAGGTGATCGCCCACGACGGCGGCCGGCTCAAGCTGGAGCACGGGGTGCTCGAGACCCGTGATCCCGAGGTGGTGCAGGACCTGCTCTGGTGGGAGGGCGACCGGCTGGTCGGGTTCGCCGGCGTCTACGCGTTCGGTGGCGTCGAGGTCGCCGGCATGGTCGCGCCCGACCAGCGTCGTCAGGGGATCGGCAGCGCGCTACTGACGGCGGCCCGCCAGCTGGCTGCCGCACCGGTGCTGCTCGTCGTGCCGCGCGGAGGCGGGCCTGGCGAGGCGTTCGCGCGGCATCATGGCGCCGTGCTCGACCACTCGGAGCACTTCCTCGTGCTGCGGGAGACCCCGTCCGGCGAGCCCCGCGACCCCTCCGTCACGGTCACCCCCGCGACGGACTTCACCGAGGTACGACGGCTGCTCGAGGCAGCGTTCGGCTGGCGTCCTCCGACCGACCTGCACGACCGGGCTGGTGACACGACGCTGCTCGTCGAGCGCGGCGGCGTCGCGGTCGGCACCGTCAGGCTGACCCGACACGGTGACACCGCCGGGGTGTACGGGTTCGCGGTCGACCCGTCAGTGCAGGGACAGGGGATCGGGCGCGACGTCCTCGGCCGGGTCTGCCGGCAGCTCGTCGACGAGGGCTACGCGCGCGTGACCCTCGAGGTGGCGACCGACAACGAGCACGCCCTGGGCCTCTACACCTCGACCGGCTTCGTGCCGGAGGCCGGCGAGGACTACTGGTCGTTGTAATCCCATCGCAGGCCACCACCGCGTCCGGGACCATGGTCGGCATGGGGTACGTCGACTGCCAATCGCTCAGTTACGTCCTGCCTGACGGGCGGGTGCTGTTCGCCGAGGCCAGCTTCCGGGTCGGCGACGGGACGAAGACCGCCTTGGTCGGCGCCAACGGCACCGGCAAGACGACGCTGCTGCGGATCATCGCCGGCGACCTCAAGCCCAGCGACGGCGCGGTCGCCCGTGATGGCGGGCTCGGCGTGATGCGCCAGTTCATCGGGTCGATCCGGGACGAGACCGAGGTCCGTGACCTGCTGCTCGACCTCAGCCCGCCGAGGGTGCGGGACGCCGGCAGGGCGCTCGAGAGGGCCGAGCTCGCGATGATGGAGGCCGACGACGAGAAGACCCAGATGCGCTACGCGCAGGCCCTCGCCGACTGGGGCGACGCCGGGGGCTACGACGCCGAGGTCACCTGGGACGTGTGCACGACGGCGGCGCTCGGGATGCCCTACGACAAGGCGATGTACCGCAAGCTGCACACCCTGTCGGGCGGCGAGCAGAAGCGGCTGGCACTGGAGTCGCTGCTGCGCGGCCCGGATGAGGTGCTGCTGCTCGACGAGCCGGACAACTACCTCGACGTCCCCGGCAAGCGGTGGCTGGAGGCTGCCCTGGCCGAGTCGCCGAAGACGGTGCTGTTCGTGTCCCACGACCGCGAGCTGCTCGGCAACGTGGCGACCCGCGTGGTCACGATCGAGGCGCACGGCGCCTGGGTGCACGGAGCCGGCTTCGGCAGCTACCACGAAGCCCGCAAGGCCCGGCGTGACCGGCTCGAGGAACTGCACAAGCGCTGGGACGAGGAGAACGCCCGGCTCAAGCAGCTCGTCCTGACGTTGCGCGAGCAGGCCAAGATCAGCCCGGACATGGCGAGCCGCTACCGAGCGATGCAGACCCGGTACGAGAAGTTCCTCGAGGTCGGCCCGCCACCGGAGCAGGTCGTCGACCAGAAGGTGACGATGAAGCTCCGCGGTGGTCGCACGGGCGTGCGCGCGATCACCTGCGAGCGGCTCGAGCTGACCGGCCTCATGAAGCCCTTCGACCTCGAGGTGTTCTACGGCGAGCGGGTCGCGGTCCTCGGGTCAAACGGCTCCGGCAAGTCGCACTTCCTGCGGCTGCTCGCCGGTCAGGAGGTCCGGCACACCGGCGTCGCCCGACTCGGCGCGCGCGTCGTGGCGGGGTGGTTCGCTCAGACGCACGACCAGCCGGAGCTGCACGGCAAGACGCTCGTCGAGGTGCTGCACCGGGGGGAGGGCGACCGGCGCGGACTGGAGCGCGGCAGCGCGATCGGCGCGCTGCGCAGGTACGAGCTCGACGAGCAGGCCGACCAGACCTTCGAGTCGCTCTCGGGTGGGCAGCAGGCCCGGTTCCAGGTGCTGCTGCTCGAGCTCGGCGGGGCCACGCTGCTGCTGCTCGACGAGCCCACGGACAACCTCGACCTGGCCTCGGCGGAGGCGCTGGAGGAGGGCCTGGAGTCCTTCGACGGGACGGTCCTCGCGGTGACCCACGACCGGTGGTTCGCGCGCGGGTTCGACCGCTTCCTGGTCTTCGGGGCGTCCGGGGACGTCTACGAGGCCGACGAGCCGGTGTGGGACGAGGGACGCGTCCTCCGTGCGCGCTGAGCTGCGGCTGGGCTTCGTGCGGACGACTCGGTGACCGCCGGTGGTGGGATCCACGGCAAGGACCCGTTCGGGATGGTCCGCTCTTTGCAGCCCGAGGTGCCGACCAGGTAGTCTCATCGGCTGTTGCTCGGCGCGCCGCGTTGACGCGCGCCCAGAACACAGACCCGAGAGAAGAGCACCGTGTCCACGTACCAGCCGAAGCCTGCTGACGTCACGCGTCAGTGGCACGTGATCGACGCCGACGACGTCGTCCTGGGCCGCCTGGCGACCCAGGTCGCGACCCTCCTGCGCGGCAAGCACAAGGCGTACTACGCGCCGCACCTGGACACCGGTGACTTCGTGGTCGTCATCAACGCCGGCAAGGTCGCGATGACCGGCAACAAGCGCGAGC
>JAOPVZ010000176.1 GCA_025965935.1 Frankiales bacterium
CTGCTGCGGGGCCGCCCGTCCGAGCAGCCGGTGTCGGCACCACCGGTCGTCGGTGCGTCCGCGACCTCGGGCCCGGAGCTGGTCGTCGACGTCGCCGGTCGGGTGCGGCACCCCGGGCTCGTCCGGCTCCGCCCGGGTGCCCGCGTCGACGACGCGCTGCGCGCAGCCGGAGGCGTCCTGCCCGGTACGTCGACGGGCACGCTCAACCTGGCGGCCAAGGTCGAGGACGGGCAGCAGGTTCTCGTGGGACTCGCCGGCCCCGCCCCGCAGACCGGCGGCGCTCCGGCACTCCTCGACCTGAACACAGCCACGGCGCAGGACCTCGATGCGCTTCCCGGCATCGGTCCGGTGCTGGCCGACCGGATCGTGTCGTGGCGCACCGAGCACGGCCGGTTCGGGAGCGTCGACCAGCTGCGTGAGGTCAGCGGCATCGGCGAGTCGAAGTACCAGTCGTTGAAGGCCAAGGTGCGGGTGTGAGCCTCGACCTGCGGCTTGCAGTGCCGGCCGCCGTCGCCTGGCTGGTCGCGTGGCAGGGCAGGTTCCTGCCGGTCGGGTGGCTGGTCGTGGCCGCGGTGCTGCTCGCCGTCGCGGCACTGCCGGCGCTGCGGCTCGGTCGCTTCGTGATCGCCGGCGGGCTGGTGTGCGCGGCCGCATCCGCGCTTGCCGTCGGTGCGCGCGTGCACGCGCGCACGACCGGCCCGCTGGCCGCAGCGGCCGCCCAGGCCGGAGCCGTCACGCTCACCGGCACCCTGTCCGACGACCCCCATGTCGTGCCCGCGAAGGGAGACGTGCTGTCCTTCCGCGAGGTCGTCGTGGCGACGGTACGGGTGTCCCGGTTCTCGGTGGGCGGCCGGACGTACCGGATCCGCGCGCCCGTGCTCGTGCTCGGCGAC
The DNA here is from genome assembly GCA_025965935.1 of Frankiales bacterium. GTDB lineage: Bacteria > Actinomycetota > Actinomycetes > Mycobacteriales > SCTD01 > RYN-111. The sequence goes on from JAOPVZ010000176.1 coordinate 894, forward strand.
GCCACCTGGCTCGGGCTGCTGCCCTCGCAGCAGGTCCGCGCCGAGGGCCGCCTGCAGGCACCGGCCGAAGGCGACTCGGTCGCAGCCGTGCTGGCGGTGCGCGGCCCACCGGCGGTCCTGTCCGGACCGTCCTGGCTGGAACGCGCCGCCGGCCGGCTCCGCACCGGCATGCGCGACGCTGCCTCGGTCCTTCCGTCCGACGAGCGCGGACTGCTGCCCGGGCTCGTCGAGGGCGACACGTCGCGGCTCGACCCGCGGCTGCGTGACGACTTCCGCAGCACCGGCCTGACCCACATCGTCGCGGTGTCCGGCACCAACGTGGCGGTCGTCCTGGCCGCGGTCCTCGCCGTCTGCGGCTGGTTGCGCGTCGGGCTGCGCTGGCGGCCACCTCTGGCGCTGCTCGTGCTGGTCGGCTTCGTCGTGCTGGCGCGGCCGTCACCCTCGGTGCTGCGCGCCGCGGTGATGGGCGTCATCGCGCTCGTCGCCCTCGCGACCGGGTCGAGACGGCAGGCGGTGCCGGCGCTCTGCGCGACCGTGCTCGTCCTCGTGCTGGTCTCGCCCGAGCTGGCAGCGCAGCCAGGGTTCGCGCTGTCCACCCTCGCCACGGCAGGGCTGCTCGTGCTGGCACCCGGCTGGCGCCGCCGGCTCGCGCGGCAGCTCCCGGACTGGCTCGCCGAGGCGGTCGCGGTACCTGCGGCTGCGCAGTTCGCGTGCACCCCCGTGGTGGTCGCGATCTCCGGTCAGCTCGGCCTTCTCGCCGTACCGGCCAACCTGCTCGCCGTACCCGCCGTCGGCCCGGCGACGGTGCTCGGTGTCGTCGCCGCGGTCGTCGCGCCGGTCTGCCTGCCGCTGGCCCAGCTGGTCGCGTGGCTCGCCTACCTGCCCACGGCGTGGCTCGTGCTCGTCGCGCACGTGGGGGCGCGCCAGCCCGGCGCCGGCCTCGGGCTCACCACCGGCTGGCCGGGCGCGCTGCTGGCCCTCGCGCTGATGGCGGCGAGCGCTCTGGTCCTGCGCTCACGACCTCTCCGGCGTACGGCGGCAGCGTGCTGCGTCGGGTCGCTGCTGGCGATGCTCGTGGTGGTCGCCGTCCGTCCGCCTTGGCCGCCGCCCGGATGGGTGCTGGCGAGCTGCGACGTGGGACAGGGAGACAGCTTCGTCGTGCCGCTCGCACCGGGGTCGGCGCTGGTCATCGACAACGGGCCTGACCCCGACAAGGTCGACCGCTGCCTTCGCCGGCTCGAGATCACGCGGGTGCCGCTGCTGGTGCTGACTCACCTGCACGCCGACCACGTCGAGGGCGTCCCCGGTCTGCTGCACGGTCGGCAGGTGGGCCAGGTCGAGATCGGGCCGCTCGACGAACCGGCGATCGAGAAGCGGCGGCTGGTCGGGTGGCTCGGGCGGACCTCGGTCGTGCGCGCCAGCATCGGGGAGACCCGTGTGCTCGGCCAGGTCTCGTGGACCGTGCTCGACGCCACCGCGCGGCACGGCACCGACAGCGATCCCAACAACAGCTCGATCGTGATCCGGTTGGTCACGCACGGCGTCTCGGTCCTGTTCTCCGGCGACCTCGAGAGCGACGCGCAGCGGGAGCTGCTCGACCGGCATCTCGACCTGCACGCGGACGTCCTCAAGGTGCCGCACCACGGCTCCCGGAAGCAGGACCCCGACTTCCTCGACGCCGTGCACGCGAAGATCGCCCTGACCCCGGTGGGCGCGGGCAACCCGTACGGCCACCCTTCGGCCGACACCCTGCGCCGGGTCGAGCAGGACGGCGCGCGGGTCTACCGCAGCGACCGCGACGGCGACGTTGCCGTGACCCTCCGGCACGGCCGGCTGGGGTCCGTGGGCCGCGGCGGCGACGGCATCCCGCCGCCCGGGCAGCCGGACGCCCTCGGGCCGATGGCTGAGCCCGCTGGCCTGACGCTCGGCGTACCCGCCAGCGCCATGACGCTCTGCGATGTGCCCGCCGTCCCCGGTCCGGCGGCGACACCGCGCGCCCGGGCACCGCCGTGGGACGATGGTGGCGTGCCCGCCCCTGACCTGCTCGTGCCGCTGACGCTCGTCGTGGGCGACGAGGAGTTCCTGGTCGCACGAGCCATCTCCGGGCTGCTGCGCGCCGCGCGGGACCGGAACCCGGCGGTCGAGCTGAGCGACCTCGAGGGGGGTGCGCTGGAGCCGGGCGACCTGGCTGAGGCGCTCAGCCCCTCGCTGTTCGGGGACGAGCGGGTCGTGGTGATCCGGTCTGCCCAGGACCTGACGAAGGAGGTCGCGGCGGAGGTCGTCGGCTACGCCGGGGACCCGGTGCCGGAGATCCTGCTCGTCGTCCAGCACCCCGGGGGAGCGAAGGGCAAGGCCACCGTCACCTCGCTGGTCGGCGCCGGGGCGCGCAGGGTCGACTGCCCCAAGGTCGCCAAGGTCAGCGAGCGCAAGGACTTCGTCCGCAACGAGCTGCGCGCCGACAAGCGCCAGGTGAGCGAGGACGCCGTCACGGCGCTGCTCGACGCCGTCGGCAACGACCTGCGGGAGCTCGCGGCCGCTGCGTCGCAGCTGCTGTCGGACACCGATGGGCCGATCACCGAGGAGGTCGTGAGTCGCTACCACCGCGGTCGCGCCGAGTCGTCCGGCTTCAGCATCGCGGACAGGGCGGTCGACGGCGATCTCGCGGGTGCGCTCGAGCTGGCACGCTGGGGACAGGCCACCGGGCTGGCGCCGGTCCTCGTGACGAGTGCCCTCGCCAGCACCCTGCGCGCCGTCGCCCAGGTCGCCTCGGCGGGGCGGCAGCCCGCACACGTCCTGGCCGGTCAGCTGGGCATGCCGCCGTGGAAGGTCGAGAAGACGCAGCGCCAGGCCCGCGGCTGGCGGCCCGAGGGGCTGTCGACCGCGCTGCAGGCCGTCGCTACCGCGGACGGCGAGGTCAAGGGTGCGGCCACGGACGCCGACTACGCCGTCGAGCGCGCGCTGCTCGCTGTCGTGCACGCGCGAGGCGGTGCCCGGTGACCGAGCCGCTCTACCCGCGCCTGCTCCGCCTGCAGAACGTGCATCCCAACGCGTGGCAGCGCGCCCTCCTCGGCGAGGGCATGGCCGTCGTCGGCGTGCTGCTCGCGCTCGCCGACCTGGCCAGCGCCTGGAGCATCGTGGTGCTGCCGGTTGCCGTCGCGCTGGTCGTGAAGGCGCACGACGTCGTCAGCGGCCTGCTGGCACGGCCGGTGGCGGCCCCGGACAGCGAGAAGGCGCCGACCCCCTGACGGGAGCGGCGCCTTCGCGGTCGAGGCTGTTGGGCTACTTGCCGGCCTTGGCGAGGTGCGAGGCCATGCCGGACTTGCGGTTGGCGGCCTGGTTGGCGTGGATGACGCCCTTGCTCACGGCCTTGTCGAGCTGACGACTGGCGTCGCGCAGCAGCGACTGCGCCGAGGCGGCGTCGCCGTTGTCGGCGGCCTCGCGGAACTTGCGGACGGCCGTCTTCAGCGAGCTCTTGACCGACTTGTTGCGCAGTCGCGCCTTCTCGTTGGTCTTGATGCGCTTGATCTGGCTCTTGATGTTCGCCACTGCTAAGAGTTCCTCTTTGGTCCAATGGGCATGCGGGGACGGCCCGCACGCGGTCGATTCAGGTTAGCAGAGGTCGCCCGCGCGCCCAGCCGCTTGCCCCGCGTGCCTCTCTGTGCGGTCGCCCCGCGTGGAAATCTCGCGTGAGCCCGCACGGACGGGACGCCCCAGCGGCTCCGTGCGGTCGCCCGGCGCAGGAATCGCGCGTAGCCCCGCACGCATCGGGCGCCCTCCGCATGCGTGCGGTCGCGCCGCGTGGAAATCGCGCGTGGCCCCGCACGCATCCGCCCGGACTGTGCGGCCGGCTCGAGTGGGCGGCCCGCCCAGTCCCGCACAGTAGAGCCCCGGGGCGGGCGAGGGGGAAACGGAGGATGCTCTCCCTCACGAGAGTCCCGGGTCGGGCGCATGCAACGCAGGGTCAACGCGGAGGTGACGGGGATGCAAACCAGTTCACGCGTGAGCAACACGACCGACACAACCGCTGCTTAGGTTCGGGCCGGTGGGTGACCTCTTCGACGGCTACGCGCTGGGTGCTGCGTGGGACGAGGTCTTCGGTCGTGACGGCCAGCCGCACCCCGAGTGCGCGCCGCTGCACGCCGCCCTGCAGGAGATGTCGGCCGAGGAGCTGACGAGCCGCAGCACCGCGCTGAGCCGCGCGTTCCGCGACCAGGGCGTCACCTTCAGCCTGTCCGGGGAGGAGCGGACGTTCCCGCTCGACCTCGTGCCGAGGGTGGTCACGCATGACGAGTGGCTGGTCGTCGAGCAGGGCGTGCAGCAGCGCGTGAAGGCGCTCGAGGCGTTCCTCGCCGACGTCTACGGCGAGCAGAGCGTCCTCAAGGACGGCATCGTCCCGAGGCGGGTGGTCGTCAGCTCGAGCGCGCACTGCAAGCCGGCACACGGGGTCGAGCCGCCCAACGGCGTCCGGGTGCACGTCTCGGGTGTGGACCTGATCCGCGACGAGCAGGGCCGCTTCCGGGTGCTGGAGGACAACCTCCGTACGCCCTCTGGCATCTCCTACGTCGTCGAGAACCGCCGGGCGATGGCACGGGTCTTTCCGGAGCTGTTCGCCACCCACCGGGTGCGGCCGGTCGCCGACTACCCGGCGAGGCTGCTGCACGCGCTGCGCGCGGCCGCGCCGCACGGCGTCAGCGACCCGACGGTCGTCGTGCTGACGCCGGGTGTCTTCAACTCCGCCTACTTCGAGCACTCGCTGCTCGCCCGGCTGATGGGAGTGGAGCTCGTCGAGGGGCGCGACCTGATCTGCCGTGACGGCGTGGTCTGGATGCGCACGACGGCCGGCGAGCACCGGGTGGACGTCGTCTACCGACGCATCGACGACGACTTCCTGGACCCACTGCACTTCCGGCCCGACTCGATGGTCGGCTGCCCGGGCATCCTCAACGCCGCACGTGCCGGCAACGTCACCATCGCCAACGCCGTGGGCAACGGCGTCGCGGACGACAAGCTCATCTACACCTACGTGCCGGAGCTCATCCGCTACTACCTGGGCGAGCAGCCCGTGCTGGACAACGTCGACACCCACCGGCTCGACGACCTCGACGAGCGGGCGTGGGTGCTCGACCACCTCGCCGAGCTGGTGCTGAAGCCGGTCGACGGCTCCGGAGGCAAGGGCCTGGTGATCGGTCCGCAGGCCAGCGACGAGGAGCTGCACGAGCTGTCGCTGGCGGTCCTGCGCGATCCGCGTGCCTGGATCGCCCAGCGGGTCGTGCAGATCTCCACGAGCCCGACCTCGGTGGGCGACCGGCTCGCGCCGCGGCACGTCGATCTGCGGCCCTTCGCCGTCAACGACGGCGAGGACGTCTGGGTCGTGCCGGGCGGCCTCACCCGGGTCGCGCTGCCGGAGGGCTCGCTCGTCGTCAACTCCAGCCAGGGCGGCGGGTCGAAGGACACCTGGGTGCTCGCAGGCCTCGAGGGCCCGGCGGAGGGCGACCCGGAGGAACCCGTCCTCCGCGCGGCCGCGCCGGACGAGCACGTCCTCGACCGGGGCCCCTGGCAGGACCAGCAGCAACAGCAGCAGCAGGAGCGGTCGTGCTGAGCCGCGTCGCGGAGTCGCTCTACTGGATCGGCCGGTACGTCGAGCGGGCTGAGGACACCTCGCGGCTGCTCGACGTGCACGTGCACACCCTCATCGAGGACCCGTGGGTCGACGAGCACCTCGCCTGCCGCGATGTCCTGTCCGTCATGGGCATCCCGCTCCCGGAGGGGCGCCTTGACGCAATGCGTACGACGGAACGGCTGGCCTTCGACCGGACGGACACCTCGTCGATCGTGGGTGCCCTGTCGGCCGCCCGCGAGAACGCGCGCGGTGTCCGTGAGGCACTGAGCTCCGAGCTGTGGGAGGCGCTCAACGCGACCTACCACGCGCTGCCGGCGCAGCAGGCCGCCGCCGAGCGGCACGGCCCCGGCGGCTTCTTCCGGTACGTCCGGGAGCGCGCGGCCTTCATCGGCGGCCTGCTCGACGGGACGATGCCGCGTGACGACGGCTGGCGCTTCCTGGTGCTCGGCCGGTCGCTCGAGCGCGTCGACATGACCGCCCGACTGCTGTGGGCGCGCGGGCAGCAGCGCGGTGCGTCGTCGGGCTGGATCGGACTGCTGAAGTCGTGCAGCGCGCACGAGGCCTACCTGCGGACCTACCGGGCCGCCGTCGAGCCCGAGAAGGTGGTGGAGTTCCTCGTCCTCGACCGGCTGTTCCCGCGCTCGGTCTACGCCGCGCTGGTGCAGGCGGAGGCGTGCCTCACCGAGCTCGACCCGACGGCCGGCCGGGTGGGCGTCGACGACATGGCGCGCCGGCTGCTCGGCCGCGCGCGCACAGACCTCGAGTTCCGGGTGTCCTCGGACCTGCTGCGCGAGCTGCCGTTCCTGCTGGACATGCTGCAGACCACGTGCGCGGAGGTGGGATCGGCGGTCGCCGGTCGCTACTTCCACCACACCGCGGCGCTTGCCTGGACGGCCGAGCGATGAGGCTCCGGGTCCGGCACGCCACCGGGTACCGCTACGACACCGAGGTGCTCTCGTCGTACAACGAGGCGAGGCTGGTGCCGCAGACCGGGCTGACCCAGCTCACGCTGTCGAGCGAGGTCACGACGAACCCGGACGCGCAGCACCAGCGGTACTGGGACTACTGGGGCACTCAGGTCACGGTCTTCGACGTGCACGTGCCGCACACCGAGCTGCAGGTGACCTGCACCTCGGTCGTCGACACCACGGAGGCGACCGCACCCGGCGACGTGACGTGGGAGCAGCTCGAGGCTGCCAGCGACTCGCAGGTCGAGCTGATGCGGCCGTCGGTGAAGACCATCCCCAACGACGACCTCAAGGCGCTGGCGGCGCAGGCCAAGGGCTCACCGCGCGACGTGGTGCTGTCGCTGTCCGGCCTGGTGCAGGACCGGGTCGCCTACGTCCCGGGCTCGACGGGCGTGCAGACCAGCGCGGTCGATGCGTGGGAACTCGGCCAGGGCGTCTGCCAGGACATCGCGCACGTCACGCTGTCGCTGCTGCGAGAGGCAGGCGTGCCAGCGCGGTACGTCAGCGGCTATCTCCACCCGACCAAGGAGCCGGCGATCGGCGAGACCGTCCTGGGCGAGTCGCACGCCTGGGTCGAGGCGTGGCTCGGCAGCTGGTGGGGCTTCGACCCGACGAACGGGATCCCCGCCGGCGAGCGGCACGTGGTGGTCGCACGGGCCCGCGACTACAACGACCTGCCGCCGCTCAAGGGCGTGTACGCCGGTGGCGGGATGCAGTCCCTCGGCGTGACCGTCGAGGTGACGCGCCTCGCCTGAGACCGACTCGCGCGACCCGCCTACAGCTAGACGGTGAGCAGCTCCTCGTAGAAGCCGCCGATCTGGCGCCCGCGCTCGACCAGGTGGACCTCGAGGATCCAGTGCGGCTTCTTGCCGTCCCGGTCCAGCCGGCGCATCGGCTTGGTGCTGCCGCGCGTGATGAGGTTGTGGGTCCGCTGCTCGTCGAGGGTCACATGCGGGAACTCGCCGACCAGGTGACCGCAGTGGTAGTTGCCGAACGCCCACCCGCGCTCCGACGCGAGCCGCACCACCTCGTCGTACAGCTCCTCGCCCGTGATCTCGGGACGACTCCGGAAGTACTGCTTGCCTGCCTCGAACACCACAGGCAGGTCGTCGCGGAGCTTGTGCTTCACCGGGTCGTCGCCGAGGACGTAGGTGCGGCCGAAGTCGGCCTCCCACTCTTCGAAGACGGGACCGAAGTCGAGGAAGACGATGTCGTCGGCCTCGATGACCAGGTCGGGCGGGTTCTCCTGGTACGGCTCCAACGTGTTGGTGCCGGCTCGGACGATCCGCTTGTGCCAGTGCTTCTCCACGCCGAGCAGGTCCGCGGCGAGGTCGCGGATGCCGTGCTGCACCTCGAGCTCCGTCGCGCCCGCTCGGATCAGGCTGCGCTCCTCGACCGCTGCGAACAGCTGGGCCGCCTTGCCCTGCGCCTCGAGCAGCCCGGCAGCTCTCGCGTCCTCCTGCACCCAGTCCTCCCGCCGATAGACTGCCTCGTGCCTTCCTCCCCTGATGTTGCAGCCACCCCGCAACAGCTGATCAGGAACTTCTGCATCATCGCCCACATCGACCACGGCAAGTCGACCCTGGCTGACCGCATGCTCGAGGTGACCGGCGTCGTCGAGGCACGCCAGATGCGCGCGCAGTACCTCGACAAGATGGACATCGAGCGCGAGCGCGGCATCACGATCAAGGCACAGAACGTCCGGCTCCCGTGGACCGCCGACGACGGCCGTGACTACGTGCTCCACATGATCGACACCCCGGGCCACGTCGACTTCACCTACGAGGTCTCCCGCAGCCTCGCCGCCTGCGAGGGGACGCTGCTGCTCGTCGACGCCGCGCAGGGCATCGAGGCGCAGACGCTGGCCAACCTCTACCTGGCACTCGAGAACGACCTGCACATCATCCCGGTGCTCAACAAGATCGACCTGCCGGCCGCGCAGCCGGACAAGTACGCCGAGGAGATCGCGCACATCATCGGCTGCGAGCCGTCCGACGTGCTGCGGATCTCGGCGAAGACGGGGGCCGGGGTCCCTGAGGTGCTCAACCAGATCGTGCGCGACATCCCGCCGCCTGCAGGGAACCCGGACGGACCGGCGCGCGCCATGATCTTCGACTCCGTGTACGACGCCTACCGCGGCGTGATCACCTACGTGCGCGTGATGGACGGCTCGCTCTCCACCCGCGACCGCGGGCTGATGATGTCGACGCAGAACGCGCACGAGATCCTCGAGGTCGGTGTCGTCTCGCCGGAGATGACGCCGAAGGAGTTCCTCACCGCGGGCGAGGTCGGCTACGTCATCCCGGGCGTGAAGAACGTCCGGCAGGCCCGCGTCGGGGACACCCTCACGACCGTCAAGAACCCGGCCACCGAGTCGCTCGGCGGCTACCGCGACCCGAAGCCGATGGTCTTCTCCGGGCTCTACCCGCTGGACGGCTCCGACTTCCCCGCTCTGCGCGAGGCGCTCGACAAGCTGCGCCTCAACGACGCTGCGCTCGTCTACGAACCGGAGTCCTCCGGTGCGCTGGGTTTCGGGTTCCGCACCGGCTTCCTCGGCTTGCTCCACCTCGAGATCGTGCGCGAGCGGCTCGAGCGCGAGCACGGGCTGGACCTCATCTCGACTGCGCCGAACGTCGTCTACCGCGTGGTGCTGGAGACCGGCGAGGAGGTCGTGGTCACCAACCCGTCGGACTGGCCGACCGGCGCGAAGATCGCCGAGATCTACGAGCCCGTGGTCAAGGCGATGCTGCTGCTGCCCACCGAGTTCGTGGGTGCAGTGATGGAGCTCTGCCAGGGACGCCGTGGGGTGCTGCAGGGGATGGACTACCTGTCCGAGGACCGCGTCGAGCTGCGGTACACGCTGCCGCTCGGCGAGATCATCTTCGACTTCTTCGACAACCTGAAGTCCCGCACCCGCGGCTACGCCTCGCTGGACTACGAGCCGGCGGGGGAGCAGGCGTCCGACCTCGTGAAGGTCGACATCCTGCTGCAGGGCGAGCCGGTCGACGCGTTCAGCGCCATCGTGCACAAGGACAAGGCCTACACCTACGGCAACATGATGGTGACGAAGCTGCGCGAGCTGATCCCGAGGCAGCAGTTCGAGGTGCCGATCC
>JAOPVZ010000202.1 GCA_025965935.1 Frankiales bacterium
CTGTGCCGGGCCGGTGGCGTGGGTGGCCAGCCAGCCGGCCAGGCCGGGCTGCCCGGCGCTGGAGGCCACGCTGGACGACGAGGCGATGCCGACGCAGGCGAGCGCCACGCCGAGGCCGAGCGCGACGGAGCGGCGGGGGCTGAGGGTCACGAGACGTCCTTCGTCCGGGGGGATACGGCTGCACGGACGTGTTTCGACGCTGTTCCGCTCGTTCCTCCCCGGCTCAGCGATCGGCTGCCGACGGTCACCTGCCGTTCAGATGCCACTCGGCGCAGCCGCGACCGACTCCGACCCTGTGATCACCGACCCGGGGCCACCCTGTTTCATGGGCGCACCACTTCGTCAGGAGAAGGCATGAGCGAGGTCGTCGTCGAGCGACGCGGGAACGTGCAGGTCATCACGATCAACCGGCCGGAGGCGAAGAACGCGCTCAATGCCGCGGTGGCGCGCGGGGTCGCCGCCGCCGTCGACGAGCTGGACGCCGACGACGACCTCCGGGTCGGTGTCCTCACCGGAGCGGGCGGCACCTTCTCCGCCGGTATGGACCTCAAGGCGTTCCTCAGCGGCGAGACGCCCGCGATCGAGGGCCGCGGGCTGTGCGGGATCACCGAGACGCCGCCCCGCAAGCCGCTGATCGCCGCAGTCGAGGGATGGGCGCTGGCCGGCGGCTTCGAGCTCCTGCTCGCGTGCGACTTGGTGGTCGCTGCCGAGACCGCCCGCTTCGGGGTGCCGGAGGTCAAGCGCGGGCTGGTCGCGGCGGGTGGCGCGGCCTTCCTGCTGCCTCGCAGGGTGCCGCAGGCGATCGCCCTGGAGATGCTGCTGACCGGCGAGCCGCTCTCCGCCCAGCGGGCGGCCGACGTCGGTCTCGTCAACCGGCTCTCCCCGGAGGGGGGTGCCGTGGACGTCGCCGTCGAGCTGGCCGAGACCGTCGCGACCAACGGCCCGCTGGCGGTCGCGATCAGCAAGCAGGTCGCGCGCTCGACCTTCGACTGGTCGGTGCAGGAGGGCTGGAAGGCCCAGTCGGAGCTCATCTCGCCGGTCTTCCTCAGCGAGGACGCGCGTGAGGGGGCGACCGCGTTCGCCGAGAAGCGGGCCCCTGTCTGGAAGGGGCGCTGAGCAGGTGACCGAGCCGCTCGACCTGGCGCTGCTGCTGCTCCGCTTCGCCGTGGGCGGCGTCATGCTGGCGCACGGCTGGAACCACGTGTTCGGCGGCGGCAAGATCGCGGGCACCGGCCGGTGGTTCGTGAGCCTCGGCATGCGGCCGGGCTGGTTCCACGCCTGGACCGCGTCGCTGACCGAGCTCGGTTCCGGGACGCTGCTCGTCGTCGGCCTTCTCACGCCCCTCGCTGGCGCCGCCGTAGTGGGCGTCATGCTCGTCGCCTGGATCACCAACCACCGCAAGAACGGCTTCTTCATCTTCCGGCCGGGCGAGGGCTACGAGTACGTCATGACCCTCACCGCGGTTGGCCTGTTCTTCTGCGGAGCCGGCGGCGGCCGGCTGTCGCTGGACCACGCCCTCGACATCGACGACTTCGGCTGGCCCACGGCTCTCGGCTGTGCCGCGGTCGGCATCGGTGGCGCCGCGCTCCTGCTCGCGACCTCCTGGCGGCCGGCCCGGCAGCCGAGTTGAGTGCGGCCGGCCCGGCAGCCGAGCTGAGTCCGGCCGCCCGGGCACTGTGCGGGCCGACGCGGGAATCCCAAGCGGGCAGTCGGCACAGTCCCGGGACCAGTGGCGCACTGTGCGGGTCTACGCCGTCCGCTGCCCGCATGAGCCCGCACAGTGCCTGGGATCAGGGGACGATGCGCTCGGGGCCGCTGTAGACGTTCATGGTCTGGCCGCGCAGGAAGCCGACCAACGTCATCCCTGCTTCGACGGCCAGGTCGACAGCCAGCGAGGAAGGGGCGGAAACGGCTGCCAGGCAAGGGATCCCGGCCAGCCAGGCCTTCTGCACGAGCTCGAACGACGCGCGTCCGCTGACCAGCAGCACGTGCCCGCGCAGGGGCAGCATCCCCTCGCGCAGCGCCCAGCCGACCACCTTGTCGACGGCGTTGTGGCGGCCCACGTCCTCGCGGAGGCACAGCAGCTCACCGCCCGCCGAGAACAGTCCCGCCGCGTGCAGACCACCCGTCTTGTCGAAGAGCTTCTGCGCCTCCCGCAAGCGGTCCGGCAGGGAGCACAGCATGGCGGCGGTCACGGCCAGGGGATCAGCGCTCACGTCCCATGCCGCGGTCTGCCGCACTGCCTCCAGGGAGGCGGTGCCGCACAGCCCGCAGCTGCTCGAGGTGTACATCGCGCGAGGTTGCGGTGGCGGGACGGTGAGTGCCAGGTCGAGCACGTTGTAGGTGTTGCGGCCCTCGTCGTCGGCGCCGGCGCAGTAGCGCATCGAGGTCAGCTGATCGGTGCGCGTGACCACGCCCTCGGAGACGAGGAAGCCGGCCGCCAGGTCCATGTCGTCACCGGGCGTCCGCATCGTGACGGTCAGGGCGTCGCCGTCGACGCGGATCTCGAGAGGCTCCTCCACCACCAGCGTGTCGGGCCGCTGGAGGACGCCGTCGGGCGTCACCCTCAGGACCTTGCGCCGGGCGGTCAGCCTTCCCATGGCACGAACCTACGTCGCGTGGTTTTCTCAAGGGCATGCAGGGCAGGACGCGGCCGTGAGCCTCGGGCGGACCTTCCTCGGCTGGCCCGTGCTGCGCCAGCTGACCGGCAGTGACCCAAGTGGCCGCGGACCGGCGGCGCAGTCCCCCCGCACGGCAGGCCTCCGCTCCCGCACCGAGACTGCCGACCGGGTGGTCGACAGCATCTGCCCCTACTGCGCGGTGGGCTGCGGGCAGAAGGTCTACGTCAAGGACGAGCGGGTCACCCAGATCGAGGGCGACCCCAACAGCCCCATCAGCCGCGGCCGGCTGTGCCCCAAGGGCTCCGCGAGCGAGCAGCTCGTCAACTCGCCCCGGCGCACCACGACGGTCCGCTACCGGCGCCCGTTCGGCACCGAGTGGGAGGACCTCGACCTCGAGACGGCGACCGACATGATCGTCGACCGGATCGTCGAGACCCGGGAGCGCACCTGGCAGGACCTGGATGCGAAGGGCCACCCGCTGCGCCGGACGCTCGGCATCGCCAGCCTCGGCGGGGCGACGCTCGACAACGAGGAGAACTACCTCATCAAGAAGCTGTTCACCGCGCTGGGCGCCGTGCAGATCGAGAACCAGGCGCGGATATGACACAGCGCCACCGTGCCCAGTCTGGGTGCCTCGTTCGGTCGCGGAGGTGCGACGACCTTCCTGCAGGACCTGCAGAACTCTGACTGCATCGTCATCCAGGGCTCCAACATGGCCGAGTGCCACCCGGTGGGCTTCCAGTGGGTGATGGAGGCGAAGAAGCGCGGCGCGAGGGTCATCCACATCGACCCGCGGTTCACGCGCACGTCGGCCTTGGCAGACCAGCACGTCCCGATCCGCGCCGGTTCCGACATCGCCTTCCTCGGCGGCATCGTCAACCACATCCTCAGCAACGACGCCTACTTCGACGAGTACGTCCGGGCCTACACCAACGCGACCTTCCTCGTGCGCGACGACTTCCAGGACGCGGAGGAGCTCGACGGCCTGTTCAGCGGTTACGACGAGGCGAGCGCCAGCTACGACCAGACGAGCTGGCGCTACGCCGGCGGCGAGGACGACGATGGCGATGCCGCGGGCAACACGGGGCATGCCCACGGCGAGGCGCACGGCTCCGGCGGCCCCACCATCGACCCACGCGACATCCGCACAGACCCGACCATGCAGCACCCGCGCTGCGTCCTGCAGGTGCTCAAGCGGCACTACGCCCGCTACACCCCCGAGATCGTCGCCGAGGTCTGCGGCGTGCCCGTCGAGGACTTCCGCAAGGTCTGCGAGGCGGTGGTGGCCAACAGCGGCCGCGAGCGCACCACCTGCTGGGTCTACTCGGTCGGCTGGACGCAGCACTCCACCGCGATCCAGTACATCCGCGGCTCCGCGATCATCCAGCTGCTGCTGGGCAACATGGGCCGTCCCGGCGGCGGCATCCTGGCCCTCCGCGGCCACGCCAGCATCCAGGGGTCCACCGACATCCCGACCCTGTTCAACCTCCTGCCCGGCTACCTTCCGATGCCGAAGGCGGCCGATCACGAGACCTTCGACGACTACCTCGCCGGCATCCGGGACCCGCACCAGAAGGGCTTCTGGGGCAACGCCGACGCCTACTTCATCAGCCTCATGCGGGCCTGGTACGGCGAGGCGGCGACCGAGAGCAGCAACTGGGGCCTGGACTTCGTGCCGCGCATCAGCGGAGATCACGGGACCTATCAGACCGTGCTCGACATGCTCGACGACAAGGTCGAGGGGTACTTCCTGCTCGGCCAGAACCCCGCCGTCGGCTCGGCCCACGGCCGGTTGCAGCGGCTGGGTATGGCGCACCTCAGGTGGCTGGTGGTCCGCGACCTCAACATGATCGAGTCCGCCACGTTCTGGAAGGACGGACCCGAGATCGAGACCGGCGAGCTTGAGACGACGAAGATCCCCACCGAGGTGTTCTTCCTCCCCGCGGCCTCGCACGTCGAGAAGTCCGGCACCTTCACCCAGACGCAGCGGCTGCTCCAGTGGCACCACAAGGCCGTCGAACCGCCGGGCGACTGCCAGAGCGAGCTGGACTTCTTCCACGTCCTGGGACAGAAGCTCAAGGCCCGGTACGCCGACAGCGCCGATCCCAAGGACCGCGCGGTCCAGGCGGTGACGTGGGACTACGAGAAGGACGCGGCCGGCGAGATCGGCGACGCCGTCCTCAGGGAGATCAGCGGGTACGGGCCGGACGGCCTGGTCAGCGGCTACCTGGACCTGAAGGCCGACGGTAGTACCGCCTCAGGCTGCTGGATCTACAGCGGTGTGTACGCCGACGGCGTCAACCAGAGCGCACGGCGCAAGCCCGGGCAGGAGCAGGACTGGGTCGCCAAGGAGTGGGGCTGGGCGTGGCCCTACAACCGCCGGCAGCTCTACAACCGGGCGTCCGCCGACCCAGACGGCAAGCCGTGGAGCGAGCGCAAGGCCTACATGCAGTGGGACGGTGAGCACTGGGTCGGGCCGGACAACGTCGACTTCGTGAAGGACCGGCCGCCGTCGTACCGGGCGGACGAGGGCGCGACCGGCCCCGCCGCGCTCAACGGGGACGACCCGTTCGTGATGCAGGCCGACGGCAAGGGCTGGCTGTTCGCACCCAGCGGTCTCGTCGACGGGCCCCTCCCGACCCACTACGAGCCGGCGGAGTCCCCGGTGGACAACGCGCTCTACCGGCAACAGGGCAACCCGACGCGGGAGGTCTTCCGGCGCAAGGAGAACCCGATGCAGCCGTCCGGCAGCGAGCCGGGCGCCGACGTGTTTCCGTACGTCTTCACGACGTACCGGCTCACCGAGCACCACACCGCCGGCGGCATGAGCCGCTGGCTGCCCTACCTGTCGGAGCTGCAGCCGGAGTTCTTCTGCGAGGTCTCGCCGGCGCACGCGAAGGAGCGCGGCCTGGAGCACCTCGGCTGGGCGACGATCGTCACTGCCCGCACGGCGATCGAGGCACGGGTGCTCGTCACCGACCGGGTCCGCCCGCTGCAGGTGGGGGGCCGGACGATCCACCAGGTCGGCCTGCCGTACCACTGGGGCGTCGGCAGCAACGCCGTCGTGTCCGGGGACGCGGCCAACGACCTGCTGGGGCTTGCGCTGGACCCCAACGTGCACATCCAGGAGTCCAAGGTCGCGTCCTGCGACATCCGACCAGGCCGCCGGCCGCGCGGCGAGGCGCTGCTGCGTCTCGTCGAGGAGTACCGCAGCCGGGCCGGCATCACCATCGAGACCGGCCAGCAGCGGCTGACACGGAAGAGGATGGCGCCATGACGACCAACCCGGCGCTGGATGCGGGGTGGGTGGACCCGCCGCCCCGCAAGGGCTTCTTCACCGACACCAGCGTCTGCATCGGGTGCAAGGCCTGCGAGGTCGCCTGCAAGGAGTGGAACGCCGTCCCGGACGACGGCATGAACTTCCTCGGCTCCTCCTACGACAACAGCGGCGAGCTGGGCGGGTCCACCTGGCGGCACGTGAAGTTCATCGAGCAACCACCGGTCGATCTCGGCATGCCGTCGACCTCGCTCCCTGGCAGCGAGGGCACGAAGTCCGACTTCCGCTGGCTCATGAGCAGCGACGTCTGCAAGCACTGCACGCACGCCGCCTGCCTCGACGTGTGCCCGACCGGGGCGCTGTTCCGCACCGAGTTCGGCACCGTCGTGGTGCAGGAGGACGTCTGCAACGGGTGCGGCTACTGCGTGCCCGCCTGCCCGTTCGGCGTCATCGACAAGCGGATCGGCGAGGGCGTCAAGAACGAGGGCCTCGCCCAGAAGTGCACGCTCTGCTACGACCGGCTGCACGACGGGCTGACACCGGCCTGCGCCAAGGCCTGCCCCACCGAGTCGATCCAGTTCGGCGACCTCGACGAGCTTCGCGAGCGGGCAGCGCTGCGGGTCGAGCAGCTGCACGGCGCCGGGGTCCCCCAGGCCCGGCTCTACGGCGAGGACCCCGACGACGGGGTGGGCGGGCTCGGGGCCTTCTTCCTGCTGCTCGACGAGCCCGAGGTCTACGGTCTGCCACCCGACCCGGTCGTCACCACGCGCGACCTGCCGCAGATGTGGAAGCGCGCGGGGTTGGCCGCGGCCACGCTCCTGGCTGGTGCGATCGCGGTCTTCGGAGCCGGCTCGTGACAACGGCCCAGCCGCGTCGGAGGCGGGGCCGTGGTGGCGGAGGGGAGCGCCGGATGGTCCCGCCCGCGCACTTCACGTCCTACTACGGCCGTCCCGTCCTCAAGGCCTCTCCCTGGACCGACGACATCCCGACGTACCTCTTCCTCGGAGGCCTCGCCGCCGGGTCCTCCCTGCTTGCTGCAGGCGCCGACCTCACCGGCCGGCCAGGCATGCGCCGGACAGGTCGGCTCGCAGCTCTGGCGGCCCTCACCGGGTCCTTCGCCGCGTTGGTGCACGACCTCGGGCGGCCGGCCCGGTTCTACAACATGCTCCGGGTCGCGAAGCCGACCTCCCCGATGTCCGTCGGGACCTGGGTGCTGAGCGGCTACGGCCCGTTCGCCGCAGTGGCGGCCGCCGGCGAGCTGCCTGGCTTCCGCTGGCTGCGACCGCTGGGCCGCCCCTCCGGGGTGGTGGCCGCTGCCGTGGCACCCGCTGTCGCGTCGTACACGGCAGTGCTCCTCGGCGACACGGCCACGCCCGCCTGGCACGAGGCGCACCGCGAGCTGCCGTTCCTCTTCGTCGGCTCGGCGGCCGCGGCGGCGGCCGGCCTGCAGCTGGTGCTGTCCCCGACGTCGGAGACCGGGCCGGCGCAGCGGCTGGCCGTGGCGGGTGCCGTCCTCGAGCTGGCCGCCGAGCACCGGATGGAGCGGTCGATGGGGATCGCTGCCGACACGCTGCACGAGGGCCGGGCCGGCCGGTGGATGCGCACGGCGCGAGCCTTGACCGCGACGGGAGCCGTGGCCGGGTTGGGGGCCCGCCGGTCGCGGCTGCTCTCGAGCCTCGCCGGCGCCGCGTTGCTCGGAGGTTCGCTCTGCACGCGGTTCGGTGTCTTTGAGGCCGGGCAGGAATCCGCACGAGACCCGCGCTTCACGGTGGTGCCGCAGCGGGAGCGGCTCGCCGCGCGCGGCTGAGACGGGAGGCCGCCATGGCCATCAAGTCACCTCCAGAGATCAGCGTCGCTGCCGTCGAGGTCGGTACGGCGAAAGCGGACCTGACCTGGGATCGGGCCCTCGTCGGCGGCTTCCTCGCCGGCGCCTACATCGCCTTCGGCTCGCTGGTGGCCATCTCGGTCTCGTCCGGCCTGGATCCCAAGACCTGGGGCACGTTGCCGACGCTGTTCACCGGCGCGGTCTTCACCTTGGGCCTGGTCCTCGTCGTCGTCGCCGGCGCTGAGCTGCTGACCGGCAACATGGCGTTGCTGCCGATCGCGCTGCTCCGCAGGCGCATCACGCTCGCCCAGCTGGGCGTCAACTGGCTGCTCGTCCTGGTCGGCAACCTGGCCGGCTCGTTGTTCGTCGCCTACTTCCTGGCATGGAAGTCGGGTGTCATCGGGCCCTCCGGCGCCCCCAACAGCGCCGCCGGGCTCGAGCACGCCCGCGCCGTGGCGATCGCGACGACCAAGGGCGTGACCGAGAGCAACACCCAGATCTTCCTGCGAGCCGTCGGCTGCAACTGGCTGGTCTGCCTGGCCATCTGGCTGGCCCTGGCGGCCAACGACGTGGCCGGGAAGGTGCTCGGGATCTTCTTCCCCATCATGGCTTTCGTCGCGATGGGCTTCGACCACGTCGTGGCCAACATGTTCTTCCTGCCGCTCGGCCACTACGCCGGCGCGCCCGGCCTCGGCTGGAGCAACGTCGCGAACAACCTGTGGTGGGCCTTCCTGGGCAATGCGGTCGGCGCGGGGGTCTTCGTGGCCTTCATCTACTGGTTCCTGTACCTCCGTGGCACGCCGCAGGACGAGCCCTACCCGTCGGCGGCGCCGCACGAGGCACCGACCGCCGCTGAGCCCAGCAGGCCGGACCGTCAGGCGCGCGGTGTCCGCTGACGCCGACCGCACCTGGACTAGCGTCGGCGCCGGAGGCGTGCGGTCTGCTGGTGCTGCCCCCGGTCTTCAAAACCGGTGAGGTCGAGGATCTCGGCCTGGAGGGTTCGATTCCCTTCCGCCTCCGCCAACTCATCTCATGTCATCGCTCGCGACCGGTTGCTCGCGTGGTCCGTATCAGTGGGAGAGCGGGGCGGCTCACAGGGATGAGCGTCTCGGTCAGTCGTGATCCGGCAGCAGCTGTCAGGTGCGACCAGCCCCCGGAGCCTCTCCGGCCAACGACGCCGCCGAGCTGGTCCGACACGGGAGGGAATCATGGCTGCACGGTCCGCACTGCTGGTCACGGGAGTGGCGCTGACGGCGTCGCTCAGCGGGATGGGGGTGGCCTCAGCCGATCCCCAAGGCGAGGAGATCCTCATTGCCTGCGACAACGGGGTCACCTACCACGCATCGATCAACGGGAACGGACCGTGGTCACCGGCCCATGACCTTGCGTCCACGCAGGTCTTGATCCCTCTTGCCCTGGGCGAGTTCCACGGCACCCTGACCGACCAGAGCGGCACCGTGATCGACGAGTTCACCGATCCCGCCACCACCAAGGGCAGCTCCGGCAACCACACACGCGCCACCACGACGTCGTGCTCGTTCACCATCAACAGCACCTTCGTGGACCCGAAGCTCGGCACGTTGCACTTCCTGGGCGTGGGCACCGTCACCGCCTTCGTCACGCCGGTGCGCTGACGCCCGTCGGAGCCACGTGCCGCTGCCAGGACGCCGGCAGTGCCGTGGGTAGTGCCTCAAGTACGTTCCTGTCGTGAGGGTGCCGTCCCTTCGTCGCCTCCGCCGAGCGCCAGGAGGAACCGCTGCACGTCGTCGCCACCGCAGGGCACGTCGACCACGGCAAGTCGACGCTGGTGCGTGCCCTCACCGGGATGGAGCCTGACCGGTGGGCCGAGGAGCGCCGCCGTGGCATGACGATCGACCTCGGCTACGCCTGGACCGGGCTGCCGTCGGGGGAGGTCGTGGCCTTCGTCGATGTGCCGGGGCACCAGCGCTTCCTCGGCAACATGCTCGCCGGCGTCGGACCCGCCCCCGCGGTGCTCTTCGTGGTCGCCGCCGATGAGGGGTGGCGTCGGCAGTCGCAAGAGCACCTCGCTGCCGTGCACGCGCTGGGTGTGCGGCACGCCTTGCTCGCCGTGACCCGCAGCGACCTGGCGGATCCTGCGCCGGCCACCGCTGAGGCGCTGCGGCACCTGACCGCTTCGAGCCTGGGGCAGGTGCCGGCTGTGGCCGTCAGCGGCGCGACGCTGGCCGGCCTCGAGGAGCTGCGTGCCGCGCTCGACCGGCTGGTGGCTGAGCTACCCACGCCTGATCTCGAGGCGCCGGTGCGCCTCTGGGTCGACCGCTCGTTCACGGTGCGCGGAGCGGGCACCGTCGTCACGGGCACGCTCGGTGCCGGCCGGATCCGGGTCGGCGACGCCCTCCAGCTGGGTGACCGGAACGTGCGGGTCCGCGGGCTGCAGCAGCTGGGCAGTCCCACAGACGAGGTGACAGCGGTCGCGCGGGTCGCTGTCAACCTGCGCGACGTGGACCGGGCCGAGGTGCGGCGAGGCGACGCCCTCCTCACCCCCGGCAGCTGGCGCAGTACCGCTGCTGTCGACGTCCGGCTGACCCACGAGGTCAATGAGCGGCTGGTGCTGCACGTCGGGTCGGCGGCCGTGCCCGTACGGGTGCGACCGCTCGGGGGTGACACCGCCAGGCTCCTGCTCGATGCCCCGATGCCGCTGCGCGCAGGCGACCGCGGGTTGCTGCGCGACCCGGCGGCGCAGTCGGTCGCGAGCGGCCTGACGGTCCTTGACGCCGATCCGCCGTCGCTGCGCCGGCGCGGTGCCGCGACCGCCCGGGCGGCCGCGCTGCG
>JAOPVZ010000208.1 GCA_025965935.1 Frankiales bacterium
CTGGCAGTCGCCGTCGCGCACGAGACGGTGGGCGACGCGCACGGTCGCGTCCTTCTTGGCGCGCACCGCACGTGCCGGCTCCTCGTCCATGCCCACGACCTCGGTCGCGTCGACGAGGCGGAAGCGGCCGGCTGCGCCACGCTCCTGGAGGAGACGTTCGGCAAGCGCCACCGGCCCGACGAGGACGACGTCGACGTCAGGCTGTGAGCCGGCGGCGATCAGCGCACCGTCGACCACCGAGGCCGGAGCCGTGTCGCCCCCCATGAGGTCCAAGGCGACACGCACACGCTGCTTCAGGCCGGTCTCAGACTGCCAGGACCGTGCGCTTGTCGTACCGACCGCACTCGGGGCAGACGGTGTGCGGGCGCGTGGTGTGGCCACGGTCGCACTTCACCAGCGTGGGGACGCCGGTCTTCCACTGCGCACGCCGCGAGCGGGTGTTGCTGCGCGACATCTTGCGCTTCGGGACGGCCATCTCTACTTCTCTCTTCTCGTGTCGCTGTCTGTCTGCTGGAGCAGGCTCGCAAGGGCGCCCCAACGGGCATCGGTCACGTCATGGCTGTGGTCGGGCGGCAGGTCGTCCAACGGCTCTCCGCACGTGGCGCAGAGCCCCTGGCAGTCCTCCCGGCACAACGGCTTCAGCGGCAGTGCGAGCACCACCGCGTCGCGCAGGGTCGGGGCGAGGTCGAGGAAGTCGCCCTCGAGCTGCGCGACCTCGTCCTCCTCGTCGTGCTCGGTGGCGGCCTCCGGGTAGACGAACAGCTCCTGGACCTTGACGTGAAGCGTGTCGCTCACGTCGGCCAAGCACCTTCCGCACTGCCCGGACACCGGCGCCGTGACGCGGCCGCTGACCAGCACGCCGTCCATGACGCTCTCGAGCCTGAGGTCCAGGTCGAGATCGGCACCGACGGGCACACCGATCAGGTCTGCGAGCTCGAAGCCCTCGGGCGCGGGGACAGAGAGCCGCACCTCCCGCATCGATCCCGGCCGCCGCCCGAGCTCGCGTGTGTCGAGCACGAGTGGGTTGCGGGGGTCGAGGCGGTGCTGCTGCTTCCTGTTCTCAGGCACGTTGTTCTCCGGGCTCGGGACGAGTCCGCCTACCAGGGTAGCGGAGTTCCGTCCGGGACGGCTCAGCGCGGCAGCGGCTCCTCCAGGAACGAGTCCGGCTCCTGCGGCTGCTCGTCGAGCGCCTCGAGCTCGTGGCGGCCGGAGAGCTTCTGCCGGCCGCGCTCCACGGCGCTCAGCGTCTTGGTGAGGACGATCTCGAAGTTGGCGAGCTTGGCGTCGACGTAGTCCTCGACCTCCACCCGCATCGCGTCGGCCGACTGCCGGGCCTCCGCGAGCATCCGCTCGGCCTCGGACGTCGCGTCCTGATGGACCTCGCTGGCCTCGACGAGGCGACGCCGCTCGGCCCGGGCAGCGGCCACGATCTTCTCCGCCTCGCGGCGGCCCTCCTCGACGACGCTCTCCTTGTCGCCGAGCACCTCTTGCGCCTGGCTGATCGTCGCCGGCAGCAGGGCCTCGAGATCAGCGAGCAGGGCCAGCAGGTCGGCGCGGTTGACCACGCACGAGGCCGACATCGGCATCGCGCGGGCGCCATCGACCAGCTGGGTGATCTCGGCGAGCTTGCTGTGGACCTCGTCCACGGGGGACCTCCGGGTCTAGCTCTGCTCCCGGACCCGCGCGAGCAACCGCTGGTGCACGACGTCGGGGACGAGATTGGACACGTCCCCACCGTACGTCGCGACCTCCTTGACGAGACTGGACGAGAGGAACGAGTAGAGCGGGTTGGTTGTCATGAACATCGTCTCGACGCCCTGCAGCCCGTGGTTCATCTGCGCCATCTGCAGCTCGTAGTCGAAGTCGCTGATCGCCCGGAGCCCCTTGACGATGACCTGCACGTCGTTCTGCTTGCAGAAGTCGACGATGAGGCCGTCGAAGCTCGTGACGCTCACGTTGCTCCACGCGCTCGTCACTTCCCGCAGCATGTCGGTGCGCTCGCTGAAGGAGAACATCCGCTGCTTGCTCGCGTTGAGCCCCACGGCAACGAGGACCTCGTCGTAGAGCGCTGCAGACCGCCCGATGATGTCGAGGTGCCCGAGGGTCACCGGGTCGAACGACCCGGGGCAGACGGCCCGTCTCATGATCGGCGAAAGTACCAGAGCGTCGCCTCGCCATAGCGCCGGGATCGCTCCACCACGAGCCCCTCCGGAGCCACCGGCTCAAGCCCTCTCGCCGCCCGTTCGACGACCACCACCCCGTCCGCCTCCAGCCACGGCAGCACCGCCTCGAGGTCGAGCGCTGTCGCGTAAGGAGGGTCGGCCAAGATCAGCTGGTACGGCGAGAGCGGCCGCTGCAGGAAGTGGCTCACGTCCGCGTCCACGACGGTCGCAGGCAGGCCGAGCTCGTCGACGTTCTGGTGCAGCACCCGCAGCGCGACCGGGTCGTCCTCGACCAGCGTGGCCGCGGCCGCTCCCCGGCTCAGCGCCTCGAGGCCGAGGGCCCCGCTCCCGGCGTACAGGTCAAGCACGGATGCGCCGTCGAGGTCGGTGAGGCTCTGCAGGCTGGAGAACAGGCCCTCTCTCGCCCGGTCGCTGGTGGGCCTGGTGCCGGTGCCGGGCGGCACATGGAGGCGCCGCCCACGATGGCTCCCGGCGATGATGCGCGTCACGCGCCCAGTCTCCACCGTGCCGCCGCCCCGCCTGCGCGGCCCCGCACAGCTCCTCAGCCGCGCTCGATGAACGCCTTCTGCTCCTCGGCGTGGATCGCGTCGACCGCGAGCCGGAGCGCAGGGTGCTGCGTGAGGTCTGGGTCCTGCTCGACGATCTCCACCGCCCGGGCGCGGGACTCCTCGATCACCTCGAGGTCGGCCAGCTTGAGGAACCGGAGCGAGGACCGCTTGCCCGACTGCTCCTTGCCGAGGACGTCACCCTCCTCGCGCACCTGCAGGTCCAGCTTGCTCAGCGCGAAGCCGTCGGTGGTGGCCGCGACCGCTTCGAGGCGGGCGCGCGTGGCCGATCCGGGAGGTGCCTCGCTGACCAGGTAGCAGGTGCCGGCGTGACCGCCTCGGCCGATCCGGCCGCGCAGCTGGTGCAGCTGGCTGATGCCGAACCTGTCGGCGTCCATGACGACCATGACGGTCGCGTTGGGGACGTCGACGCCGACCTCGATGACGGTCGTCGAGACGAGCACCTCGATGTCCCCCTGGGCGAAGCGGCCCATCACGTCGTCCTTGGCGTCGCTCGTCATGCGGCCGTGCAGCATCTCCGACCGGAGACCGGGCAGGTAGTGCCGTTGGAGGCCGTCCAGGACGTCGAAGACCGACAAGGGGGGCCGCGGCCCTTCGTCCTGCTGGGCGGGTTCCTCGTCGCCGATGCGCGGGCAGACGACAAACGCCTGCCGGCCGCTCGAGACCTCCCGACCGATGTGGTCCATCGCCTCCTTGAGCTGCGGGCTCTTGGAGCGCACCAGCGTGGTCGTGATGGGAGACCTGCCGCGCGGGAGCTCGCGCAGCGTCGAGACCTCCAGGTCCCCGAAGACCGTCATGGCCACGGTGCGCGGGATGGGTGTCGCGGTCATGACGAGGACGTGCGGGTGCTTTCCCTTGGCCCGCAAGGCTTCGCGCTGCTCGACCCCGAACCGGTGCTGCTCGTCGACGACGACCAGCCCGAGGTCCCGGAACTCCACGCCCTCGCTCATGAGGGCGTGCGTGCCGACGACGATGCCCGCCTCCCCGGAGGCGATCTCGTCAAGCGCTCGGCGGCGCGCAGTCCCCTGCACGGAGCCGGTCAGCAGCGTCACCCGGGTCGCTTCGTCGGGGCTGCCGAGCTGACCGCCCGTCGCCAGCGACCCGAGGAGGTCGCGCAAGGACCGGGCGTGCTGCTGCGCGAGGACCTCGGTCGGTGCGAGCAGCGCGGCCTGGCCGCCCGAGTCGACGACCGTGAGCATCGCCCGCAGCGCGACGACCGTCTTGCCGCTGCCGACCTCGCCCTGCAGCAACCGGTGCATGGGGTGCGAGCGCGCCAGCTCGGTGCTGACCACCTTGCCGATCTCGACCTGCCCGTCAGTGAGGACCCACGGGCACTGCGCGTCGAACAGGTCGAGCACCCCACCGAGCCGGCCGCCCCGCGGCGTGCCGCCCTGCTGCTCGAGCTCCTTGCGCCGCCGGGCCAGCACCACCTGCAGGACGAAGGCCTCGTCCCACCGCAACCGGCGATGGGCCACGGTGACGTCCTCGAGGTCCTTCGGGTCGTGCACCGTCTCCAGCGCCTCGCGCAGGGTCATGAGCCGGTGCTCGAGTCGCAGCGCGTCCGGCAGCGGGTCCTGGTCGAGGTCCGCCTGAGGCAGGACCATGGCGACGCACTTGCCGATCGCGATCGTGTCGATGGCGGAGGAAGCGGGGTAGATCGGCAGGACCTTGCCCGCCAGCTCGAAGGCCTTGTCGTCGCTGCCGAGGAAGACCGTGGGGTGCGTCAGCTGCCGCTGCCCCCGGAACTCGCTGATCGTCCCGGCGAACAGGTGCTCGCTGCCCGGCTTCAGGCGCTCGGTGTTCCAGATCGCGGCCCGGCCGAAGAAGGCGAGCTCGAGAGTGCCCGTGCCATCCGTGACCACGACCTTGCCCAACAGCTTGCCGTTGCGCGCCTTGTGGGTCCCGCTGCTCTGCACCCGGGCGAGGACGGTGACGTGATCCCCCACCTCGAGGTCGCCGAGGTTGGTCAGGGCCCCGTGCTGGAAGTAGCGAAAGGGGTAGTGGTGCAGCAGATCCCCCACGGTGCGCAGCTGCAGGGACTGCTCCAGCGGCGTGGCCGTCTTGTCGCCGAGCACCTTCACCAGGGGGGTGTCGAGCCTCATTCCACGCCCAGCAGCAACGGGTAGTGCGGCTGGTCTCCCTGGAGGACCACGGTCTCCAGACTGGGGTGGGCCTCCGACAACCAGGTGCGCAGCCGTTCTCCCACACCGGTGTCCGCGCAGGACCCGACGACGACGGTGACGAGCTCCCCGCCCGGTTCCAGCAACCGCTGCAGGAGCTCCTGGGCCACGGCGTCGACGTCGTGCCCGACCCGCACGACGGTGCCGTCGAGCAGCCCGAGCACGTCCCCGGGGGCGCACGGCCCGGCGGCGGTGTCCGCTGCCCTGACCGCGGAGGTCAGCTCCGCCCACCGGGTCGCGCCGGCGGCGGCGGCCATCGCCGCGACGTCGTCGTCGAAGGGACGGTCGGGGTCGGCGACGCTGGCAGCGGCGAGCCCCTGGACGACGGACCTGGTGGGCACCACGGCGACCGAGCGGCCTTCCAACCGGGCCTGCTCGGCCGCGGCCTGCGCGACGGCCCGCACGTTGCCGTCGTTCGGCAGCAGCACCACCTCGCCCGCGCCGCCGGCCCGGAGGGCGGCCAGCAGCTCGGCCGTGGACGGGTTGGCGGTGGGGCCGCCCTCGACCACGACGGCGCCCAGCTCGGCGAAGGCCTTGGCCAGGCCGGCCCCGGAGGCCACGGCGACGACCACCCGCCCGGCCTGCGGAGCAGCGGCGATCTGGTCTGCGAACCGGGTCACCGTCACCTGGAACGGCCGGCCGGCCTCGATGCCCGCCTCGATCGCCGCGCCCACGTCGTTGACGTGCACGTGGACGTTGAACAGCCCGTCGGCTCCGACGACGACGAGCGAGTCGCCCAGCCCACCGAGCACCGCCTTCAGCTGCCCCACCGCAGCGTCGTCGGCGTCGCGCAGGAGGTACTGCACCTCGTACCCGAACTCTGCGCTGCCGGACTCGCGGGCAACGGCGAGGCCGTGGCCGGCGCGGGGCGTGATGCAGACCTGGACGGGCACCGCCTCACCGGTGACGACGCGCTCCAGGGCCTCGAGCAGCACGCACCACCCGCGGCCACCGGCATCGACCACGCCCGCTGCCCGCAGGGCCGGCAGCAGGTCGGGGGTGCGGGCCAGCGCAGCCGCGGCGGCCACCCGGGCGGAGCGCACCACCGCGGCGAGGTCCGCGCCGGTGGCGGCCGCCGCCGCCTCACGGGCGACGGTGAGCAGCGTCCCCTCCACCGGTGTGGCGACGGCGGCGTAGGCGCTCTCGGCGCTCCGCACCAGGGCCGCGCGCAGCTCCTCGGGACCGGCGGGGGCGCTCAGGGCCTCTCCCAGGCCGCGCAGCAGCTGGCTCAGGATGACGCCGGAGTTGCCCCGGGCGCCGAGCAGCGAGCCCTGCACGAGCGCCGCCACGGTGGCCGCGAGGTCCGCGGGCGCCGCGAGCACCGCCTGCACGGTCGCCGCCATGGTGAGCTGCAGGTTGGTGCCGGTGTCGCCGTCCGGCACCGGGAAGACGTTGAGGTCGTCGATCTCCTGGCGCGCGGCCGTCAGCGCTTCGAGGCCCGCGGTGCACCACTGCCGCAGCGCGGCGGCGTCGAGCACCTGTAGCAAGGGGCCTCCTCGGAGCTTTGAGGGGAGGTTAGCCCGGCTGCTATCGTGTTCGGGTTGCCCAGCGGTGCTGGGTGTTGACCCGAAGCGATCTCGATCTGTTCAGGAGTTTCACCGTGGCTGCGACCTGCGACGTCTGTGGCAAGGGACCCGGCTTCGGCATGTCCGTCAGCCACTCGCACCGGCGCACGCGTCGCAAGTGGCTCCCGAACATCCAGACGGTGCGGGTGGCCGCCGGCGGCGGCAACACCAAGAAGGTCAACGCCTGCACCTCCTGCATCAAGGCCCAGAAGGTCGTGCCGGGCGCCTAGCGGCTCGCCGGCGGCGCCTAGCGCCGTGGTGACGAGGGTGTAACCCCCGTCACGCTTCCCCCTGTTGCGAGGGAGGCTCTTTGTGTACCTTCCGCCTCGGTCGATCGTGCACGCCCGCGTGGACGTACCGCGGGCCTCCGTCTCGTCAACTCGTGACAGCGGCTCGCGCGACTCGGCGTTCGCAACACGTGCAGCGCCGTCCAGCAAGAGAGAGACAGGCACATGGCACAGGGTTCGGTGAAGTGGTTCAACGCGGAGAAGGGCTTCGGCTTC
>JAOPVZ010000276.1 GCA_025965935.1 Frankiales bacterium
CGTCGCAGAACAACAAGGCGACGCCGCACCAGATCCAACCGCTGAACGACAGCACCCCGCCGTCGGTGGGGGACCCGGCCAAGACGCTGGTGGGCCGGGTGAACTCGCTGTGAAGCTCCAGGTCGCCCACGACGCTGCCGGCTTGATGCTGACGTCGTGCAGCTCCTCCAAGCTGTCGCTGAAGGACCAGCTGAAGGACGACACCGCCACCCTCGTCGACGCGGTCAACGCCAAGGACCCAGCCAGCGTTCACACCGCCGCCGGTGCAGTCGTCACCGACATCGACAACCTGCAGTCCGCCGGCCAACTCAGCCCGTCCGGCGCGAGCTCCATGATCTCGCTGGTGGACCAGATCGAGAGCCACGCGGGCGACCTCGTCGCGCCGTCGCCGACGCCGACCCCGACGGCTTCCGAGACACCGTCGCCGACCCCGTCACCCACGCCGTCGCCGACCCCGTCACCGACGCCCTCGCCGACGCCGTCTCCCACACCATCACCCACGCCGCCGGTCGTGACGACCCCGCCGAGCCTGCCCACCCTCGGCGCGGGCATCGGCGGAGCGTCGCCGTCCACGACTCCTTAGACAGGCACCGTCAGGCCGAGGTGCTTGGCGACGAACTCCAGCTCAGCGCGCATCTGGCGGATCCGCTCCTCGACCACGAGCGAGCCGTGGCCGGCATCGAAGCGGTAGACCTCGACGTCCTTGCCCAGGCCCGCTGCCGCCTCGATCCAGTTGTCGATCTGCCGGATGGGGCACCGCGGGTCGTTGGCCCCGGCCAGGATCAGCACCGGGGCGCGAACGTGCTCGACGTAGGTGATCGGCGAGCACCTCTCGTAGAGCTCCGGCAGGTCCAGCGGCGACCCGCCGAACAACGACCGGTCGAAGGCCCGCAGCGGCTCCATCTCGTCCTCATAGGCCGCGACGTAGTCAGCAACCGGTACGGCGGCAGAGCCGAGGTCCCACAGCTCGGGCTGCGTGCCCAGGCCGAGCAGGGTGAGGTAGCCACCCCAGGACCCGCCGGCGAGGACGCACGTCGAAGCGAGCCCCGAGGACACCGCCCATGCTCGGACGGCCGCCACGTCCTCCAGCTCGGTGAGCCCGGGCCGGCCCTCGATCGCGTCCCGCCAGGCGGCGCCGTAGCCGGTCGATCCGCGGTAGTTCACGTGCACGACCGCACACCCCAGGTCCACGAAGGCGGCGCGGTCCGGTGTGAAGGAGTCGCTGTCGTGCCACTGCGGCCCGCCGTGGACCAGGAACACCGTGGGGAACGGGCCCTCGCCCGCGGGCGTGGCGACGAGCGCGTGGATCTCACCGCCGGGCCCGTCGACGTACACGTCGCTGACCGGCACTGAGGGAGGCGCGAGCGGCCCAGGTGCCTCGAGCACGGTGGCCCCGCTCGTCGACCGGATCACCGCGGGGGCGGCCGAGGACGACCAGCGGTACTCCACAGAGCCGTCAGGGCGCGGGGTCACGTCGACGATCGAGCCCTCCGACGGGCCGAGGTCCTCGACTGCCCCGTCGAAGCCGACCCTGTGCAGCGTCGCCCGTCCGCGGGCCTCGGAGACGACCAGCAGCGCGGAGCCGTCGACGACGTACTCGGCGCTGAGGTCGCCGGGCAGGTCGACGCGCAACCGGTCCACGTCGCCCGACTCCAGGTGCCAGAGCAAGGGTTCCGGTCGGCCGTCCTTCTCGTGGAGGGCCAGCACGGTCGAGCCGTCCGGGGAGAACTCGATGCCGTGCAGCCCGAACCCCTCGCCGTCCCAGAGGTCGCCGACGACCGCTCCGTCGACGGTCAGGACCCGCAGCGCGCGGTGCCGTGAGTCGCCGTGCTCGGAGTGCTCGACGAGGACCAGCCGGTCGTCGCGCGACAGCGCCGCGACGTCGGCGTCGTCCTTGGAGGCGTAGAGGACCTGGGTCTCCTCCGTCCGGACGACGTAGATCGTCGAGCCGTCGTCGGTCGAGACGCCGACCGCGCTCAGGGTCCGGCCCACCTCGCAGCCCGCGCTGTAGCCGGCGTGCACCCCGGGGGCCGCCTCGACGGCATCACCGCCCTCGAACGGCTGCCTCTTCCAGATCCCGAACTCGTCACCGTCCGAGTCGTCGAACCACCACAGCCACGTGCCGTCCGGAGAGAGCAGCCCGTCGGTGGTGCCGTTCGGGCGGGACGTCGCCTGCGCCGTCGCACCTGTCGCCCGGTCCCAGGTGTAGAGCTCGAAGGTGCCCGTGGCGTTGCTCGTGTACAAGCACTTGTCCGGAGCGTCCTCGGCCCAGCCGGGCAGAGAGACCCGTGGTGCCCGGAAGCGGTCCTCCCAGTTGCTCATGCGCACCTCCTGCGCGACCACGTCACAGCAGGCTCCAGGACAGCGATCCGCCCTCGTCGTCGTAGGACATCTCGTCGAGGAACTGCCTGGCGTGCAGGGCTTCTGCGGTCGCCAGCGCGCCTGAGCCCTCGATCTGCTGCGACGCTGCGACGAGGAACCGAGCCGTGATCCCGTAGGCGTCGCGGACCTTGACCTGCACCCGGACCTCATCGCTGCCGGCCCGGACCACGGACCAGGTGCTCGTCACGGTCTGCCCACGCTGCTCGGGGGTCGGGCCCTCCGGCATCTTCTCGACCCAGCGCTCCAGCAGCGGCTTGCCGAGCTTCAGTAGCGGTTGCGCGTACGGCGAGACGGGACCGATCACCTGGGCGACGCGCGTGGCCCAGGACGGGGCCGCGATGCCCGTGCGCACGACAGCCTGCGGCTGGTGCAGCGGCACCGTCAGCTCCTCGCCCCAGGGCAGCCGAACGGCCTCGACCACCCCCGGGATCGCGAGGCGGCCCAGCCGCGCGCGCATGGAGGTGACCGCTCCCAGCCCGCTTCTCGCCGTACCGCGGGTCGCTCCTCCGCCGGTCATGCCGTAGACGACGTCGATCTCCTCCGGCCGGCGACCGAGCTCCTCGGCCGCGACCGCCACGCCGAGGTCGCCGGGGATGTAGTCGAACCCGCAGGCCGGCACGAGCGGCGCACCGGTCCCGCGGTAGCGCCGGTACACCTCGGCCATGAACGCGGGCTCGCCGGTCGAGTCGACGTACCGCGTGCCGGTGCGGACGGCCGCCTCGACGGCAGGCATGCCGTGCAGCGCGAACGGCCCGACGCAGGTGATGAGCACGTCGACGCCGTCCAGGAAGGCGTCCAGCGACGACGGGTCGCCGAGGTCCACGACGTGCCGCTCCGCGGCGGACGGGACGTCGGCCAGCCGGGCCTTGGAGCGCCCACCGACGCGGTGCGGGATGCCCTTGCGCTCGAGCTCGGCGGCAGTGAGCCGCCCGGTGTAGCCGGTGGCCCCCAGCAGGGCGACGGTGCGGGTCATGCAGGGAGCGTAGATGGGGCTTGGGTCCGGGCTCACGGGTGCCGATAAGGCCAAGGTGAACCCCCTGGAAGAGCTCGCTGCTGCTGCCTATGAAGACGTCGCGATCACTGAGGTGATCCGTCCTGCCGCTGTCCTGCCGGAGTCGGCGGCCCGAGTGGTCCTGGTGGAGCTGGCGCTGCGCGACGTTCGCACCGACGGGCAGTGGTGGAGCAGCCCGACCATGTGGCGCCGCTACGACCGGCCGTGGGACGAGCCGGACGCGGAGGGCAGCTCGGAGCTGATCGGCAGCCTGCAGGTCACCTACGGCATGCCGATGAAGTACGCGATCACGATCTACCGCGCGACGATCACACCCTTCGGAGCCCAGCACGGCTGGACCGTCGAGGACCTCTGCGACGAGGCGCTGGGCTTCGGCGGCCTGACCCTCGCCGAGTGTCCCCGGGCTGAGCTCACACCCCCACCGAAGCCCTTCCGGATGAACTGACCGGCTCGGTCATCGGCACGCAGCCCAGAGGCCGGCGTGCTCGCGTCGCGCGGCGGCGAACGCGGCGTCCAGCTGCGTGGCCAGCGTCGGGTTCTCGTGGCGGAACTCCGCTAGGTAGCGGTCGTTGGCGAAGCCGTGCCGCGCCAGGTACACGTTGAGGTTCGTCCCGTCGGCGAGGACGACCACCGACACGCCCCGTCCGTAGCTGTCGTGGGTGTAGACGTCAGCCCGGAACCCGTTGCGCACCAAGGACTTCCGCTCGTCGGAGGCCGTCCGGCCGTAGCACTCGTTGAGCTCCGGCGTGTTCACCAGGCCGAGCCGGTACTCGCGGCCCTCGGTGTCCTTCCACGAGTCGCCGTCGCCCCCGCGCGCCGCCTGCAGCAGCCCGCTGGGCAGCGACTGCGACACGACGGCACCGCCGGTCGAGCATCCGGCTGCGACCGATAGCGCGAGCAGCAGGGCCAGCAGCCAGGCCTTCATGCCTTCTTGCGGGTGATCTTGACGACGCCCTTGTCGAGGTCGACACCGAGCGGGTCGCCCTCGGTGCCCTGTTGGTAGGCCGTGTTCGCCATCCGGCGCTGCTCGTCTGCGACGTGCCCCACCGCCGGCGTGAAGACCGACAGCAGCTCCCCCAACGCGCCCGTGGCCCCGCCCTTGGGCTGCTCCTGGAGCTTCTTCCAGCGCTTGTCGCGCCGGGCCTGCTCCTGCTCGGGGGTCACCCCACGAGCGTAGGCGCCGGAACTGTCGCCCGCGCGGCCTCCCGAGCCCCGAGCCA
Source organism: Frankiales bacterium (assembly GCA_025965935.1). Lineage (GTDB taxonomy): Bacteria > Actinomycetota > Actinomycetes > Mycobacteriales > SCTD01 > RYN-111. The sequence goes on from JAOPVZ010000276.1 coordinate 4,615, forward strand.
GGCGTAGCCGCGTCGCCGGAACGGTTGCTCCACCAGCCGGTGCAGCAGCCAGGCGACGGCGAGCGCGGCCGCTACGCCGAGCCCGTTGGTCAGGTGCGAGTCGTCCGCGCGCAGGTCCCGGGACAGGTGCAGGAACAGGTCGTGCACGAGGTAGAGGCAGTAGCTCACCTCGCCGAGCCACACCAGCACCCGGTGGCGGCACAGCGCGGCGCCCACGCCAAGGGGGTCCAGCACCAGCGCACCGATGAGCAGCGTCGCGGGTACCGCTACCAGGGGCCCGAGCAGCACCTGCCGAGGGCCGTTGTCGAGCGCCAGCAGCATCCCGGTCGTCACGAGGCCGGCGACGAAGAGCGGTACGGCGAGCCGGGCCGCCATCCGGTCGAGCGCGGGCATCGGTCCGTGCAACGGCACGAGGAACGCCAGCGCCGCCCCCAGGAGCAGCGATGACGGCCGCCCGACCGGCGAGTAGTTCCACCACCCGGCCGTCGCGGGGTCGAGGACGGACACCACCTCGGCGAGCGCCCAGAAGCCGCCGTACAGCGCCAGGCAGCCGCCGGCCGCCCGGTGCCGGGGAAGCCGCGACAGCAGCAGGACCAGCAGTGGCCACGCGAGGTAGAACTGCTCCTCCGCCGCCAGTGACCAGGTGATGTGGAACGGCCCGGGGCAGCTGCCGGCTGGGCCGAGCGGCAGGTCCATGGTGTGGGTGCTCGCCAGTGCCAGGCACTGCCCCCCGAGCGGGACGTCCGTGGCGAGCACCCAACCGGCCAGCGCGACCAGGGTGACCGCCAGCGACGGGAGCAGCCGGGCGGCCCGCCGGCCGAGGAAGTAGCCCCACTTGCGGCCGCCGAACGGCGACATCTGCAGCAGCACGTTGGTGATGAGGAAGCCGGACAGGACGAAGAAGACGTCCACACCGAACAGACCGACGCTGAGGTGTGAGACGTGGGCGTGGGCGGCCACCACCAGAGCGATCGCGATCCCGCGCAGGCCGGTCAGGGCGGAGATACGTCCGGCCGGGTGCACGGTCAGATCCTACGGAACCTGCCTGAAGGCCCCTGGAGCGCTCGCCGGGAGCCCCGCACGTCCGCAACTGACATGACAAGAGTCGGGGTGACAGTGTCCGAGTTCAGGACATCGTGCACACCTGTGTCGGGACATCGTTCACACCTGATTCGAGGGGTGCGCGATGGGGATGCCCGAGCTGATCGTCCAGGCCGTCCTGACCGAAGGGCGGTCCAAGA
>JAOPVZ010000299.1 GCA_025965935.1 Frankiales bacterium
CGATGTCGCGACGGACCGTGACGTGCCGGGAGCGGCTGGCCTGGTCGTGGCGGAGCTGGGCTGCGGCGAGGTCGATCTGCAGGATCAGCCGGGCGATGAGCTTGCTCAGCTCACCGGGGGTCTGGCCTTGGTAGCGGGCCAGTGCCATCAGGACGATGGCGTGCCGCTGCTCCACCGACAGTGCGACCGTCCCGAGTTCGGCGACGACGGCCAGGGCGTGTCGGCTGGTGAGCCAGCCGGCTTCGACGGCCTCGAGCAGCCCGGGCAGTCCGGCGACGTCCAGTGCGGTGCCGAGCAGTCGGCTGCCGGCGGTGGGGGAGGCCCCGATGGCGAGGGCGATCTCGTCGGCGGCGAACTCCCGCTCCGAGTCTGAGGCGCGGTTGTAGGCGGCGACGATGGCGCGGACCTGCCCGGCCCAGGCCTGGTCCTGCAACCGTTGGAACCGGCCGATCTCGTCGAGCTCCGCACGCGGGGTGGCGGTGAACAGCATCCCGAGGCTGGCATCCAGGGTCTGGGCGAGGAGTGCGGCGAGGTCTTCCGGGCCGAGGGCTGTGCCGTCGGGTCGGGACGACCAGTCGGTCACGGGTCCGGTGTAGTGCATGCATCCAGATTAGAACACAGAAGCGAGGAGTGCAAGCCTTGTGAACAAAGAACTCCCTTGATTCCCAGGCCTTCTCGGCTCTGAAGACCACCTTGATCAAGCCCTCGTGAAACGTCCCTGACAAGAGATCGTCACGTGCGCCGGACAGGAACCGTGCCGCCGGGGCACGAAGACAGCGGCATGCGCTCCCGTGCCCTTCTCGGCCTTGCCCTTGCCGCCACCGTCGGCCTCACCGTCCCGTCCTTCGGATCCACGGGGTCCCCCACGAGCGACTGCCGCGCGACGGTGGCCGGGCTCGACCTCGAGGCGGCGAGCATCGCTGACCTCACGCAGGCGCTGGCGACGCACCGCACCACGTCGGTCGCGCTGGTGAAGGCCTACCTCGCGCGGATCCACGCCTACGACGGACCGACCAACTCGATCCGCGACCTCTCGCCGACAGCCCTGGCGTGGGCGGCGCGGCTCGACAAGGAGCGGGCGGCCGGCATCGTGCGGGGTCCGCTGCACGGCGTACCCGTCCTGCTGAAGGACAACATCGACACGGCGGACCAGCCCACCACCGCGGGCTCGATCGCGCTCGCCGGCATGCGGCCCTACCAGGACGCGACCCTCGTCGCCAGGCTGCGTGCGGCGGGGGCGATCGTGCTGGGCAAGACCAACCTGTCGGAGTTCGCCAACTGGGTCGACCTCTCGATGCCGAACGGCTACTCCAGCCTCGGCGGCCAGGTGCGCAACGCCTACACGCTCGGCGACCCGAGCGGCTCGTCGAGCGGCTCGGGCGTCGCGGGGTCGATGGCGTTCGCGGCCGCCGCGTTCGGCAGCGAGACGTCCGGCTCGATCCTCAGCCCGAGCGACGTGAACGGCCTGGTCGGCGTGAAGCCGACCCGCGGCCTGATCAGCCGCGAGGGCGTCATCCCGCTCGCCGAGGGCTTCGACACGGCGGGACCGATGGCGCGCAGCGTCCCGGATGCGGCTGCGCTGCTCACGGCCGTCGCGGGCACGGACCCCGCCGACCCGGCGTCCCACGACGCGAACCTGCACCGGACCGACTACAGCAAGGCCATCCGCGGCGCGTCGCTCAAAGGCGTCCGGCTCGGCTACAGCGAGAGCGAGCGCAGCAGCCTGAGCGCAGCCAAGCTGAAGGTCTACGACCGGGCGCTCGCTGACCTCAAGCGCCTCGGTGCGGTGCTCGTCGCGACCGACAAGCTCGACGACACCGGCAACGTCGGCATCACCGAGCTGGGCCTCATCCCCAACGACTTCAAGGCCAACCTCGACCACTACCTGGCCACCGAGGCGCCGACGCCGAAGAGCGGCGTGACGAGCCTCGCCGACATCGTGCTCTACAACCGGCAGCACCCCGACAAGGTGAAGTACGGCCAGAGCCTGCTCATCGCCTCCGCTGCCCAGCCCGGCAGCCGCGAGGCCGCATCGGCGTCCTCGCTGGCCCTGCGTACGACGATGGGTGCGGCCATCGACGAGGCGCTGCAGGCCGACTCGCTGGCCGCGATCGTCGCCCCGGGCGCGGACTACGCCAACATCGGCGCGTCCGCCGGCTACCCGACGGTGATCGTCCCGTCCGGCCTCTTCAGCGATACGTCGCCGCTTGGCCTGTCCTTCATGGGCACGGCCTGGTCGGAGGCGAAGCTGCTGCGCTACGCCGCGGCCTACGAGGCCGGCACCCACCGCCGGGTACCGCCGACCGTCGTCAACCCCAAGATCCTCAAGGGCTGCTGACGGCTACTCCTTGACGGAGAGCTCGACCTTCAGCGGTCCGAGGGTGACGGTCTTGCCGAGCCCACCGCGGACGGTCGTCACCTTCGGCCGCGACCACCGCAGCGGCGTCCACTGCACGGACAGCGCGGGAGTGGCGTCGTTCAGCTCGGGAGGTACGGCGACGGGCTGGGCCGACGGGGGAGCGGGCGTCTCGTCGACGGGACCCGCGAGATCGCTCAGCAGGTCGGCCTGCAGGTCGGCGCGGAGGTCCTTCTTGGCGGCCGTCATCGGGTCTCCTCGTAGGCCTTGAGCACGTCGACCGCGAGCGCGGCATAGGCCTCGCCCACGGTGGACGTGGGATTGGACAGCACGACCGGGCGCTTCGCCAAGGTGGCGGAAGGGACGCGCCGCGAGACCGGGATGCGGGTGGGAAGCATCGGCAGTTCGGTGCCCTCCAGGGCGCCGAACACCTCGCGGGCCGCCTTGCCCTCCCTGTCCCACAGCGAGCACGCGACGCCGATCAGACGCGCGTTGGTGTTCTCGAACCGCTTGTGCTGCTCGAGGAACGCGGTGACCCGGGCCGCCCCCAGGGCGGAGCCGGGGTCGCTGGTGAACACCGAGAGGACGGCATCGGCGGCGCAGACCGCGGAGAGCGTCAGGTTGCCCAGGTCGCCGTGGGTGTCGAGGACCACGTGGTCGTAGTCGTCGAGGAGCGGTCGCAGCACCCGCCGTACCCCGGTCACGATGCCGCCCTGCGCCGCGAGCGTGACGCCCACCTGTTCGAGGCTCGGGTGCGCCGGCAGCAGGTCCAGGCCGGGGGCGACCTCGGTGCGCACGACTGCCCGCGGGTCCGCCTCGGGGTCCTCCAGCAGGCCGGCGAGCGAGTCGTCCTTGGACTTGGCCACCACGCCGAAGGCCCGGCCGAGGGAGTCCTGCGGGTCGGCGTCGACCGCGAGCACGCGACCCGAGCGGGCGAGGACCGCGGCCAGGTTCGCCGCGGTCGCGGTCTTGCCGACTCCTCCCTTGGAGGAGCAGACCGCCAGCCTCACGCCTTCGCCCCGGAGCTGGCTCCGCGCGCCACCATGACCAGGACGGCGCTGGCGAGCACCTCCAGCAGGAACTGGCCGAACCCTCCGGCGTGCACGCCCCGGGCGATGACGCGTCCGATCAGCCCGCCGAGGACGCCCACCAGGGCGGTGGTCAGCAGCCCGATACGGCCGTGCCCAGGCGCGATGCCGCGCGCGATGAGACCCAGGAAGAGCCCGACGAGCAGCGCCCACACAGCCGACATGAGCGTTGCCCCGATGAACGGGAGCACCACGAAGAGCAGGACGCAGATGACGAGCAACGCGAACAGCACGCTCACAGGGTAGAGCGTTCCGGTTACGACTAGCGTTCCTGGACGTGACACTCGCCGTCCGGGTCATCCCGTGCCTCGACGTGGACGGCGGGCGGGTCGTGAAGGGTGTCAACTTCACCGATCTCGTCGACGCCGGCGACCCGGTCGAGATGGCCCGCGTCTATGACGCCGAGGGCGCCGACGAGCTGGTCTTCCTCGACATCACGGCGTCGTCGGGCTCGCGGGAGACGACCTACGACGTCGTCCGCCGCACAGCGGAGCAGGTCTTCATCCCGCTGACCGTGGGCGGCGGTGTCCGCAGCACCGACGACGTCGACCGGCTGCTTCGAGCCGGCGCGGACAAGGTCGGGGTCAACACTGCCGGCATCGCGCGGCCGGAGCTGCTGAGCGAGATCAGCACTCGGTTCGGCTCGCAGGTGCTCGTGCTGAGCGTCGACGCCCGCCGCGCGCCGGACGGGTCCTTCGAGGTCACCACCCACGGCGGCCGCCAGGGCACCGGCATCGACGCCCTCGAGTGGGCGCAGCGCGGCGAGGAGCTCGGCGTCGGTGAGATCCTGCTCAACTCGATGGACGCCGACGGCACCCGGCAGGGGTACGACGTCGAGCTGCTGAAGGCCGTCCGCCGCCGCGTCTCCGTCCCGGTGATCGCCAGCGGCGGCGCAGGCTCGGTCGACGACTTCGCACCCGCTGTCGAGGCCGGCGCCGACGCCGTCCTGGCGGCGAGCGTCTTCCACTTCGGCACGATGCGGATCGGTGACGCGAAGGCCGCCCTCCGCGCCGCCGGTCACGTCGTCCGCTAGGGAATCGCGTTGACCTCAACCGTGGTTGAAGTGGTTTCGTGACCCTCGACATGGACGGCCCAGGACGCAGCCCGCGACAGGTGATCTGGCGCGGGCTCTGGATCCTCGGGCTCGCCGTCCGCGAGGAGCCGAGGATCTTCGCGATCTCCGCGGTGGGCAGCGCGCTGTTCGGCGGCATGACGATCGCGCAGGCCTACGCCTTCGGCCACATCACGAGCACCGTCATCGAGCCGTCCATCAAGCGCGGCGACGCGACGACGGCGACGCTCGCGGGTGCCGTGGTGCTCGTCATGGGCGTCGCGACGCTGAAGGTCTTCGGCATCCTCGGCCGGCGCCTCGGTGCCGGGATCATGCAGTACCGGCTGCAGGCGACCTACCGGAAGCGGGTCACCCGCCGCTACCTCGAGCTGCCGCTCGAGTGGCACCAGCTGCACCCGACCGGCGAGCTGCTCTCCAACGCCAACAGCGATGTCGAGGCGACCTGGTACCCGATCGCGCCCTTCCCCTTCGCGGTCGGCGTGGTCTTCATGCTCATCGGCACCCTGACGCTGCTGTTCTTCACCGACCCGGTGCTCGCGATCGTCGGCTCCGTCATCTTCCCCGCCATCGCGGTCCTGACCGTCGTCTACAGCAGCCGGATGTCGCCGCTGATGACCAGGGCTCAGCAGCTGCGCGGCGAGGTGAGCACCATCGCGCACGAGTCGTTCGACGGTGCCCTGGTCGTGAAGACGCTGGGCCGCGAGAGCTTCGAGACCGAGCGGTTTACGGCCAAGAGCCGGGAGCTGCGCGACACGCTCGTCCAGGTCGGCCGGGTGCGTGGCTTCTTCGACCCGCTCATGGAGGCGCTGCCGGTCATCGGCGTGCTGCTCGTCCTCGTGGTCGGCACGTCGCGGGTCGGCAGCGGCCACCTCGACAGCGGGGCCCTCGTCCGCGTCGCGTACCTGTTCACCCTGCTCGCCTTCCCCGTTCGGGCCATCGGCTGGGTCCTCAACGAGCTGCCCCGCAGCGTGGTCGGCTACGACCGGGTCCTGCGGGTCCTCGAAGCCGAGGGCCAGCAGCGCTTCGGAACGACGGAGGCGACCGGTGCCGGACCGGTGGCCCTGGGCGTGCGGGACGTCTCGTTCGCCTACGGCGACGACCAGGTGCTGCACCGGGTGGGCTTCGACGTCGCTCCGGGCCGGACGGTCGCTGTCGTCGGTCCGACCGGCTCCGGCAAGTCGACCCTGGCGACGCTGCTCGTCCGGCTGGTCGACCCGCTCTCCGGGGTCGTCGAGTACGACGGCACCGACGTCGCCGCGTTCGCCCCCGGCCGGCTCGCCACGATCGCCGCGCTGGCGCCGCAGACGACGTTCCTCTTCGACGACACGGTCCGCGGCAACGTGACCCTCGGCGCAGACATCAGCGACGAGCAGGTCTGGGCGTCGCTGCGGGTGGCGCAGGCCGACGGCTTCGTCGCGGCCCTGAGCAAGGGCCTCGACACGGTGGTGGGTGAGCGCGGCACCACGCTGTCCGGTGGCCAGCGGCAGCGGCTCGCGCTGGCTCGCGCGGTGGTCCGCAACCCGCGGCTGCTGGTGCTCGACGACGCGACGTCGTCTGTCGACCCCTCGGTGGAGCAGCGGATCCTCGCGGGCCTGCGCGGCTCGGCGAGCGCCAGCACCGTGGTCGTGGTGGCCTACCGGCGCGCGACGATCTCGCTCGCCGACGAGGTGGTCTTCGTCGAGGAGGGTCGGCTCGTCGACCGGGGGACCCACGAGGAGCTGCTCTCGCGCTGCGACGGCTATCGGGACCTGGTCACGGCCTACGAGCGGGCCGAGCTCGAGCGGGAAGCCGAGCACGCCGGCGACGAGACCGAGACCGTCTCATGACCACCGTCGACCTCGCCGCCGAGCAGCGCGGCTCCCTCGCGACCCTCGCGCACGGGCTCAAGGTCGCGCCCGAGTTCCGCAGGGGGCTGTCCACCACCCTCGGGCTCGCGCTGCTGAGCACGGCCGGCAGGGTCGTCGTACCGCTGGCCGTGCAGCAGACCATCGACCACGGCCTGTCAGGGAGCACGCCGGACCTGCCGCTGGTGCGAGTGGCCTGCGGCCTCGCCGCGTTCGCCGTCGCGATCACGGCGGTCGCCAACTTCTTCATGAACGTACGGCTCTACCGCACTACCGAGGACGGGCTGCTTGCCTTGCGTACCAGGGCTTTCCGGCGCGTGCACGACCTCTCGGTGCTGCACCAGGCCACCGAGCGGCGCGGTTCGCTGGTCAGCCGGGTCACGAGCGACGTCGACACGATCAGCACCTTCATGCAGTTCGGCGGCCTGCTCGTGGTGGTGTCGGTCGCGCAGGTGGTGCTGGCCACGGCCCTGATGCTGTGGTGGTCCTGGGTCCTCACGGTCGTCGTCTACGTCTGCATGCTGCCGCTGGCCCTCTCGTTGCGGGTCTTCCAGAAGAAGCTGCAGGTCGCCTACCGCGGCGTGCGCGAGCGGATCGGCGAGCTGCTCGGGGCGATCTCCGAGTCGGTCGTCGGGGCACCCGTGATCCGGGCCTACGGCGCGCAGGCCCGGACCGCGCAGCGCGTCGACGACGCGGTGACCCGGACCCGTCAGGCGCAGACCCGCGCCCAGACCATCTCGGCCACGACCTTCTGCTCGGGTGAGCTGACGACGGCGCTGGCCAACAGCGCCGTCATCGTGATCGGTGTGCTGCTGGCGATCTCCGGCCACCTCACCGTCGGCCGGCTGATCGGCTTCCTCTTCCTGGTCACGCTGTTCGTGCAGCCGGTGCAGGTCGCGACCGAGGTGCTCAACGAGGCCCAGAACGCGATCGCCGGGATGCGCCGCGTCCTGGGCGTGCTGGACACCCCCACCGACGTCGCCGACCCCGCGCCCGGGCTCGTCCTGCCCGACGGCCCGCTCTCGGTGTCGTTCGACCACGTGAGCTTCGCCTACCCGGGCGGGCCGGAGGTGCTGCACGACGTCCACCTCATGATCGACGCGCAGAGCCGGGTCGCCGTCGTCGGCGAGACCGGTTCGGGCAAGACGACGTTCGCGAAGCTGCTGACCCGGCTGATGGACCCGACGCGGGGGCGGGTGCTGCTCGGTGGGGTGCCGCTCGAGCAGCTGCAGTTCGCCTCGCTGCGCAACCGGGTCGTGATGGTCCCGCAGGACGGCTTCCTGTTCGACACCACGGTGGCCGACAACGTCCGCTACGGCCGGCTGGACGCGACCGACGACGACGTCGAGCTGGCGTTCACCGAGCTCGGGCTGCTCGACTGGCTCGACACGCTGCCCGACGGGATCCAGTCCCACGTGGGGGAGCGCGGCGGGTCGCTGTCGGTCGGGGAGCGGCAGCTCGTGGCGATCGCCCGCGCCTACGTCGCCGACCCCGACCTGCTCGTCCTGGACGAGGCGACCAGCGCCGTCGACCCGGCCACCGAGGTGCGCCTCGCTCGTGCCCTCGACTCGCTCACGCGTGGCCGCACCACCCTCACGATCGCGCACCGGCTCTCGACGGCCGAGGCGGCGGACGAGGTGCTCGTCGTGGACAAGGGTGTCGTCGTGCAGCGTGGACCGCACACCTCGCTCGTCGGGCTCCCCGGTGTCTACGCCGACCTGCACGCCAGCTGGGTGCACCAGTCCCGTTGACTGTTCGCGGGGAGGCGGGGCTGAAGCAGTCGGAGCAGCGCGGGCTGGTGCTCGCGTTCCTGGTCTTCGGCGTCTTCTGGGGCGCCTGGGCCGCGTCGCTGCCCGCGGTACGTCACCAGGTCGGCGCCTCCGACGGGCAGCTGGGGCTGGCCCTCGCCGCGATCGCGCTGGCCGCCGTACCCGTCATGCCCTTCGCCGGGCGCATCGTCGACCGGTACGGCGCGCAGCGCGCGCTCCCGGCCTCGTTGCTGCTCTTCGCGGTCACCGTCCCGCTGCCGGCGCTCGCGCACTCGCTCGGCACCCTCGTGCTCGCGCTCGTCCTGGTGGGAGTCGGCACCGGGTCGCTGGACCTGGTCGCCAACGCAGCCACTGCTGCGTGGGAGCGCGTCGAACGGGCCAAGCTCATGAGCGTCGCGCACGGCGCGTTCAGCGCCGGCGTCCTGGTCGGCAGCGTCTCGGCGGGGCTGGCCAGGCAGGGCGGTGCCTCGCCACTGGTGATCCTCGGTGCCGTCGCCGTCCTCACCGCCGTCGTGGGGGTCACCCAACCGCCGTACCGGCGGGCCCCGTCCGAGGAGGTGGCGCCGAAGGGCCGGCTGCCGTGGTTCCTGGTCGGCGTCGGGCTGCTGACGGCGGGGGCGTTCCTGTGCGAGGACGCCATCCAGTCGTGGAGCTCGCTGCAGCTCGAGCGCGGCCTTGATGCCTCACCGGCGGTCAGCGGTCTCGGTCCCGGGCTGTTCGCCGGGTCGATGGCGGTCGGACGGCTGGCTGGCGGCGTGGTCGCGAACCGGGTCCGCGACTCCGTGCTGCTCGGAACCGCCGCCCTCACGCTGGCCATCGGGGCGGTCGTGGTGGCCGTCGCCGGTTCGCCCGCGGTCGCGCTGCTCGGGCTCGTGGTCGCGGGCGCCGGGACGTCGGTGCTGGCGCCGGTGCTCTACTCCGCGGTGGGCGCGCACGCGGCGCCCGGGCGGCAGGGGGCAGACCTGGCCGCGGTGGCGGTGGTGGGGTACGTCGGGTTCGTCGCCGGCCCGCCGCTCGTCGGCGCGATCTCCGCCGCGACGTCCCTGCCGATCGCCCTCGGCTCCCTCGGCGGCATCGGGCTGCTCATCGCCGTCACCGGGCCGCTGCTCCTCTCTGGGAAGATGTCTGCATGACCAGCAGTGCTGCCCAGGAAGCCGTCCGCCCCACAGACCTCGACCCGCAGATCGCCGCGCAGCTCAAGCGCGACGCCGACGGCCTCGTCGTGGCCGTGTGCCAGCAGCACGACACCGGCGAGGTGCTCATGGTCGGCTGGATGGACGACGAAGCGCTGCACCGCACCCTGACGACCGGGCGCTGCACCTACTGGTCCCGGTCCCGGCAGGAGTACTGGGTCAAGGGCGAGACCTCCGGCTCCCAGCAGTGGGTCAAGTCCGTCGCCCTCGACTGCGACGGCGACACCCTGCTCGTCCAGGTCGACCAGGTCGGAGGGGCCTGCCACACGGGCGACCGGACGTGCTTCGACGCACGCGCCCTCTCGGCCGTGGCGGGCGAGAAGCCATGAGCGCTGGTCGGAGACGAGCATGAGGTTCGGGGTCACGACCCCCTCTGCTGAGGAGTTCGCCTCCCTCGACCAGCCGCTCGTCCCGGTCGTGCGCCGGGTGCTGGCTGACGGCGAGACGGCCGTCGGGGTCTACCGCAAGCTCGCGCAGAACCGCCCCGGGACGTTCCTGCTGGAATCCGCGGAGCAGGGCAAGCAGTGGTCGCGCTGGTCGTTCGTGGGTGTGCGCTGCGCCTCGGTGCTGACCGAGCGCGACGGCGCCGCGCTGTGGCTCGGCGACGGGCTGCCGACGACCTCATCGGATCCGCTGCAGGCCCTGCGCGAGGCCCACGCGCTGCTGCAGTCGCCGCACATCGAAGGGCTGCCGCCCTTCACCGGCGGCCTCGTCGGGTACCTCGCCTACGACGCGGTACGACGGATGGAGCGGCTGCCCTCCACGGTGCCCGACGAGCTCGGGATGCCGGAGCTGACGATGCTGCTGGCCACCGACCTGGCGGTGCTCGACCACAGCGACGGCTCGGTCTGGCTCATCGCCAACGTGGTCCGGGGCGGCTCGTACGAAGACGCCGTGTCGCGACTCGACGGGATGGTCGCGGCCCTCGCCAAGCCGTCCGAGCCCTCGGTCGCCATCGTGGACCTCTCGACTGCGCCGGTGGTGCAGTCGCGGTCCGGCCGGGAGGCGTACATGGACGGCGTCGAGACGGTGAAGGAGCACATCCGCGCCGGCGACGCCTTCCAGGTCGTGCTGTCGCAGCGCTTCGAGATGGCCACCGACGTCGATGCGCTGGACGTCTACCGGGTGCTGCGCGCGACCAACCCGTCGCCCTACATGTACCTGCTGCGGTTCGCCGGTCGCGAGTCGCCCTACGACGTGGTCGGTTCTTCGCCGGAAGCGCTCGTGACCGTCAAGGACGGCGAGGCAGTGGTGCACCCGATCGCCGGCACCCGACCGCGCGGCGCGACCCCCGAGGAGGACGCCGCCCTCGGCTCCGAGCTGCTCGCGGATCCCAAGGAGCGCTCCGAGCACGTCATGCTCGTCGACCTGGGCCGCAACGACCTCGGGCGGGTCTGCTCGCCGGGGACCGTCGAGGTCGTCGACTTCATGAGCGTGGAGCGGTACTCCCACGTCATGCACATCGTCTCGACCGTGATCGGCCAGGTCGCTCCTGGCCGCACGGCCTTCGACGTGCTGACCGCCACCTTCCCGGCCGGGACGCTGTCCGGCGCCCCGAAGGTCCGCGCCATGGAGATCATCGAGTCCCTCGAGCCGGTCCGTCGCAACCTCTACGGCGGCTGTGTCGGGTACCTCGGGGCCTCGGGTGACATGGACATGGCGATCGCGATCCGGACCGCGGTCCTGCACGCCGGCCGGGCCGTCGTACAGGCCGGTGCCGGGCTCGTCGCCGACAGCGACCCCGCGACCGAGCACGCGGAGTGCGAGAACAAGGCTGCGGCGGTCCTGCGGGCCATCGCCGCCGCCGAGACCCTGACCGGCGCGTGAACCCGCGACGCGAGCTCTGGGCCGCCGTCCTGCTCTGCCTCCTCGGCTCGGGCCTGGTGCTGCTCGGCGTGACGCGCGGCTGGGCCACCGCGCCCGAGAGCTCGCTGACGATCAAGCGGGTGTCCACGCCGCTGCCGGGCACGCTGGTGGCCGCGGACGTCCGCGCCCTCGGCTTCGTGGGGCTGGCGGCCGTGGTCGCCATCGCGGCGACCAAGTCCTGGGGCCGGCTGGTCGTCGGGGTGCTCGCCGCGATCGCCGGCGTGGCGACCGTCGTGCTCGTGGCCCGGCTGCTGCACGACGACCTGGGTGCGCGGCTGGCGACCGCGCACGCCCAGTGCCAGGGACAGTGCGTCCTGTCCGGGCAGCAGGCTCACCCACCGCTGCACCTGGTCTGGCCGTGGCTCACCCTGCTCGGCGGCCTGGTCCTGGCCGGCGGCGGTCTGCTCGTCACTGCTCGCGGCCGGCGGTGGGCGGCGCTCTCCTCGTCGTACCAGGTCCCAGCCGCCCGCGAGACCGAGCTGCCGGCGACCGACAAGGGCGCCTGGGACGCCCTCGACCGGGGCCACGACCCCACCGCCTGAGGCGATGCGTGCCGACTCGAGCGTGATTCCTGAGCGGGAAGGCCGCACGGATCAGGCCGCCCGACGGTCCTGGCGGCGGCGTTCGACGATGGCCCGGATCTCGGCACGAACAGCGGCTCTGTGGTCCAGGACACCCTCGCGGAACCTGGCCGTGTGCCAGCCCCGCGTGAACAGGCCGCGGTCGCGCTTCTGATCGGCGGCAATCTGGTCGTCGGTCGAGTGGAAGAACAGCCCGTCTGCCTCGAAGTCGAGCAGCAGCTCAGGGACGGCCACGTCCAGCCGCGCCTGGACCCTGCCGTCGCGGCGCTGCACGACGTACTGCCGCTCCACCCGCTCCGTCACGACCGCCTTCACATCGCCGAAGAGGACGTCCTCGAGGAAGGACTCTCGCTCTGCCGTCCACAGCGCGACGACCTCGAACACGAGTTGGGTCGTCGAGCGCTTCCGGAGCTGCTGGGCCTCGAGCCGGACCTCGTCTGCGCTGACGACTTTCTTGCGCACAGCACTGAGCAGCGTTGCCTCGAGCTGACGGCGGGTGAGCCGCGCTGCGAGGTCGACCAGCGTGCGAGCGGGCATGGTCCATCGATGGAACTGGTCGGTCATGTGGGTCTGGGGGTACTGCCTCGTGCGGGACACCGTCACTCCGCGCATGCTCCGGCGCGGGTCGGCGAACGGCGTGATGATCGAGGCGGAGTCAGCATCGGGCACCCAGAAGCCGGATCGGCGAGCCGCGCTCTCGTGGCTGAGTCGAGACTGCGGAGCCCAGAGCATGGCTGCGGACTCCAGCAGCGGGGCCGTCACCTCGACGGCCGCGGGGGCCACGACGCCCGGCAGGACCTCCTGCCAGTTGCCGGATCTCACCAGCTCGTCGAGTGATCGTGCCGGATCCACCTCGTCGACGTCAGCAGCGCGGAGGAGTCCTTGCTGCCCTCGGGCGCGCTCCACCAGCTGCCGTGTGATCCGTCGGTCCATGTTCTCACCCTCTGTCCGCGACGAGCTGGCCGGGTGAGCCGGTGCCGCATCTGTGGACGGATGCGTGCAGGGCTGAGCGTGATTCCTGAGCCTGGCCCCCGCACGCATCAGAAAAGGCCCTCGATGCGTGCGGGGCTGAGCGTGATTCCTGAGCCAGGCCGCCGCACACATGGGCGGTGGCGGGGGGACCCGGGGGTACGGCGGGAAGGGGCTCGGTCTACGGTGGCGGGGTGCAAGGAGGTCCCCGGTGAGCGTGCTCGACGAGATCCTCGTCGGCGTCCGCGAGGACCTCGCGACGCGGCAGGCCACCACCAGCCTCGAGGAGCTCAAGGACCGGGCGGCGCAGCAGCCGCCGGCCAAGGACGGGGCGCAAGCGCTCAAGCAGGCCGGCGTGCAGGTGATCGCCGAGGTCAAGCGGATGAGCCCCAGCAAGGGCCAGCTCGCGGAGATCGCGGACCCGGCGGGGCTGGCCCAGGAGTACGAGGCGGGCGGCGCGGCCGTCATCAGCGTGCTGACCGAGGGACGCAAGTTCGGCGGCAGCCTGCAGGACTTCGACGCGGTGCGCGCGAGCGTCGACGTGCCCCTGCTACGCAAGGACTTCATCGTGTCGAGCTACCAGCTGTGGGAGGCGCGGGCGCACGGCGCCGACCTGGTGCTGCTCATCGTCGCGGCCCTCGAGCAGGAGGCGCTGATCAGCCTGCTGGAGCGGACCGTCAGCCTCGGCATGACGCCGCTCGTCGAGGCGCACGACGAGCTCGAGGTGGTGCGAGCTCTCGACGCCGGCGCCCGGGTCGTCGGCATCAACGCCCGCAACCTCAAGACACTCGAGGTCGATCGCGAGGTCTTCGCGCGGCTCGCGCCCGAGATCCCGGAGCACGTGGTGAAGGTGGCTGAGTCGGGCGTCCGCGACGCGCACGACCTGCTCAGCTATGCCGGCAACGGCGCCGACGCCGTGCTGGTCGGAGAGGGCGTCGTGAAGGACGGCAATCCCCGGCAGGCCGTCGCCGCCCTCGTCACCGCCGGCGCCCACCCGGCGGCGCGGCACCAGCAGTGACGATCGCAGGAGCCGCCCCGGAGCTGCCGGACAAGAGCGGCCACTTCGGGCCCTACGGCGGCAGATTCGTGCCCGAGGCGCTGATCGCTGCGCTGGACCAGCTGACACGGGAGCACGAGAAGGCCCTGCACGACGAGGTCTTCCTCGCCGAGCTCGACGACCTCCAGCGCAACTACGCCGGCCGCCCGACGCCGCTCACCGAGGCGAAGCGGTTCGGCGAGGCGATCGGTGCGCGGGTGTTCCTCAAGCGCGAGGACCTGGCCCACACCGGCAGCCACAAGGTCAACAACGTCCTCGGCCAGGCGCTGCTCACCAAGCGGATGGGCAAGACGCGGGTCATCGCGGAGACGGGGGCCGGCCAGCACGGCGTGGCGACAGCGACCGCAGCGGCGCTGTTCGGCTTCTCGTGCACGGTCTACATGGGCGAGGAGGACACCCGCCGACAGGCCCTCAACGTCGCGCGGATGCGCCTGCTGGGTGCGGAGGTCGTCCCGGTGACGACCGGCACCCGGACCCTGAAGGATGCGACGAACGAGGCGTTCCGCGACTGGGTCGCGAACGTCGAGACGACCCACTACGCCATCGGCTCGGTCGTCGGCCCCCACCCGTTCCCCATGCTGGTCAGGGACTTCCAGCGGATCATCGGCGTCGAGGCCCGGCAGCAGCTGCTCGACCGCATCGGCCGGCTGCCCGACGCCGCCATCGCTTGCGTCGGAGGCGGCAGCAACGCGATGGGTCTGTTCCACCGGTTCATCACCGACGAGGCGGTCGCGCTGGTCGGCTGCGAGGCCGGCGGGGACGGCGTCGAGACCGGGCGGCACGCAGCCCCACTAACCGCCGGCGAGCCGGGTGTCCTGCACGGGGCGCGGTCCTACCTGATGCAGGACGACGACGGCCAGACCCTCGACACGCACAGCATCAGCGCGGGCCTGGACTACCCGGGCGTCGGCCCCGAGCACGCCTGGCTGCGCGACCAGCACCGCGCGGTGTACCGCGGGGTCACTGACGTCGACGCGATGGCGGCGCTCGAGCTGCTCGCCAAGAGCGAGGGGATCCTCTGCGCCATCGAGTCGGCGCACGCCTTCGCGGGAGCCAAGCAGTGGGTGGCCGAGCAGGGCCGCGACGACCTGGTCCTGCTGATCAGCTGCAGCGGCCGGGGGGACAAGGACGTCGACACGGCGGCGCGCTGGTTCGGCCTGGTGTCGGAGCAGGACATCGAGCGGGCCTCCGCCGTGAGGGCAGCGCAGGAATGACGCGTCTCGACGAGCTCTTCGCGAGCACCCGCGCGGAGGGTCGCGCCGCCCTGGTCGGCTACCTCCCGGTGGGCTTCCCGTCCTACGAGCAGTCCGTCGCGGCGATGGTGGCGATGGTGGAGAGCGGCGTCGACTTCGTCGAGGTGGGCGTGCCCTACACCGACCCCGGCATCGACGGCCCGGTGATCCAGGTCGCCGTCGACGCGGCGCTGCGCGCCGGCACCAAGGTCGCGCAGGTCTTCGACGCGGTACGGGCCGTCAGCGCGCACGCGCCGGCCGTCATCATGGGCTACTGGAACCCGATCGAGCGTCTCACACCGAAGGTCTTCGCGCAGCGGCTCAAGGACGCCGGCGGCTCCGGCGCGATCACCCCAGACCTCATCCCTGAGGAAGCCGGTGCCTGGCTCGAGGCCGCCAAGGAGCACGACCTCGACCCGATCTTCCTGGTCGCGCCGAGCAGCACCGACGAGCGGCTCGAGGTGGTCGGACGCACCAACCGCGGCTTCGTCTACGCCGCCAGCACGATGGGCGTCACCGGCACCCGCGACACCGTCAGCAACCGCGCCGAGGAGCTCGTCGCGCGGACCCGGCAGCACACCGACCTGCCGGTCGCGGTCGGGCTCGGCGTGAGCAACGGCGCGCAGGCCGCTGAGGTCGCCGGCTACGCCGACGCCGTCATCGTCGGCTCGGCATTCGTGCGCGCCCTGCAGGACGGTGGGCTCGATGCGGTGCGGCGACTCGCGGCGGACCTCTCCGAAGGGGTACGACGGAAGGCGTGAAGCGCGCACTCTGCCTGCTCGTCCTCGTCGCCGCCTGCTCGCACGGCACGACCAAGGCGACCCCCACTCCCACGGCACCCCCGGACGCGTCGCCGTCCGCGACCGCCTCCGCCTCGCCGAGCGCCACTCCTACCGCGAGCCCGACGCGCACCGCGGCGGCCGTGGTGGGACCGGCCGGCACCAAGGTCCCGAGCGGCTTCCGGCCGCAGTCGGCCACCTTCGTCAGCGCCAGCACCGGATGGGTGCTCGGCGCGTCGTCGTGTCCGAGCGGGGCCGGCAGCTGCGACGTCATCGCCCGCACCCGCGACGGCGGCGCGACCTGGCGGGCCGTCCCGGCGCCCAAGACCTCCCCTGACCACCTCGCGCAGATCCGCTTCGCCGACCAGACCAACGGCTTCGTGACCGGCGACCAGCTCTGGGCGACGCACGACGGCGGTGCCACCTGGAAGGTCGTCCCGGGCGTCGCGGACGTCGGCGAGCTGGCAGCCGCAGCGGGCCGGGTGTGGATCAACTCGGGTGGCAGGCTGCGCTCCGCGCCAGTGGCCGGCGGCGCCTTCGTGTCCGAGGGTGGGCCTGCGCAGACGAACACGTTCGTGCTGCACGGCTCGCAGGTCGTCGCCGGTTCCGCCGACAACGGCTCCCTCTACGTCGGGGGCCACGCCGCCGCGTTCACGGTCCGCAAGACACCGTGCGCGGCCGGCTTGGGAGCGGTGCCGGGAGTGACGGGCAACGGCCGCTGGCTGCTCGTCTGCTCCGGTGGTGCCGGCCTGGGGCACGAGGAGAAGCACGCCTACCGCAGCACCGACAGCGGCAGCACCTGGAAGGCGGTCGGCGACCCGCCGCAGCTCACCGGCAGCGACCTGTACCTGACCAGCGCCGGCGACTTCGTCTTCGACCACCAGGAGGTGGCCGTGAGCCGCAACGCCGACCGCACCTGGAGCATCGCGCTCAGCACCGACGGCGGGCTGTCGGAGGGCGGCTTCGAGTCGGCGAGCCTTGGCTACTGCATCGGCGGCTTCGGCAGCAGCCCGGACCAGACGATGAAGCTCAGCCGGGACGCCGGGAGGACCTGGAAGACGGTCGCCTTCTAGTGTGAGCGGGTGATGCACGCCTACATCCCCAGTCCATCCCGTGGCGTCGTGCACCTCGGCCCGCTGCCGTTGCGGGCCTACGCCGCCTGCATCCTGCTCGGCGCCGTCGTGGCCGTGTGGCTCGGCGACAAGCGATGGGTCGCCCGCGGCGGGAAGAAGGGGTTCGTCGCGGAAGTGGCGACCACCGCCGTACCCGCTGGTCTGGTCGGCGCCCGGCTCTACCACGTGCTCACCAGCGACCAGAGCCACTACCTGTCACACCCGATCGACGCGCTGAAGATCTGGCAGGGCGGCCTCGGCATCTGGGGCGGGATCGCCGGCGGGGCGCTCGGGGCGTGGTGGGTGCTGCGCAAGCACGGGGTGCCCTTCCTCGCCTTCGCCGACGCGCTGGCGCCGTGCCTGCCGGTGGCGCAGGCGATCGGGCGCTTCGGCAACTACTTCAACCAGGAGCTGTTCGGCAGGCCCACCACGCTGCCGTGGGGTCTGAAGATCGACGTGGCGCACCGGCCGGCGGGCTACTCCAGCTTCGCCACCTTTCACCCGACGTTCGCCTACGAGGCGCTGTGGGACCTGGGGGTCGCCGGGCTCGTCCTGTGGGCCGACCGCCGCTGGCAGCTCGGCCGTGGCCGTGCCTTCGCGCTCTACGTCGCCGCCTACTGCGTGGGTCGAGGCTGGATCGAGGCGCTGCGGATCGACGACGCGCACAAGCTGCTGGGCATCCGGCTCAACGACTTCACCGCGGGTCTGCTGTTCCTCGCCGCCGTCAGCTACCTGTGGGTACGCCGAGGGAGCGGCCGCGAGGAGATCGTGCAGCCGCCCACCGACGTACCCTCGAATGCATGACGGTGCAGATCGAGGACGACCCCCGCATCCCGCCTCCGGACCACCACCGGGACGTGACCGGCGGCTGGCTGCGCCCCGCCGTGTTCGGTGTCACCGACGGACTGGTCAGCAACGCGAGCCTCGTCATCGGCGTCGCCGCGTCGGGTGCCTCGACGCACGCCGTGATCCTGGCCGGTGTCAGCGGCCTCGCGGCCGGCGCGTTCTCGATGGCGACAGGGGAGTACGTCAGCGTCGCGAGCCAGCAGGAGCTCACGCTCGCGGAGATCGAGGTCGAGAAGCTCGAGCTGGCGCGCGTCCCGAAGGCCGAGGAGGCCGAGCTGGCACAGGTCTACGTGCAGCGCGGAGTTGAGCCGGCCCTCGCCCGGGAGGTCGCGAAGCAGCTCAGCGCCAACCCGGAGGAGGCCTGGCGCGTGCACGTCCGCGAGGAGCTCGGCGTCGACCCCGACGACCTGCCGAGCCCGTGGACCGCCGCCGGGTCGTCCTTCGTCAGCTTCACGCTCGGCGCCCTGGTGCCGCTGCTGCCCTACCTGCTCGGCGCCAGCACCCTGGCCGCGACCGTGGTGCTGACGATCATCGCGCTGTTCGCCGCCGGCGTGGGGGTGTCGCGCTTCACGAGCCGCACGTGGTGGTACTCCGGCACGCGCCAGCTGCTGCTCGGTGGCGCGGCGGCCGCCGTGACCTACGCGATCGGGAACGCTGTCGGCGCCTGACGCCGTCGCTCCTGGGCGGCGATCAGCCGCAGCTCCACCGTGACCCAGCCGTCGTCGCAACGCGCCCTGACCCGACCGCCGTGTACCTCCACGAGGCGCCGCACCAGGTAGAGCCCCATGCCCAGGCCCTGGTGCGCGCGGGTCGGCCCTCCATCGCCCTGCGTGAACGGCTCGAACAGGCGCTGGTCCTCGAGCGGCCGGCCCTCGTTGCTGACAGAGACCCAGACCTCGTCGCCGTCGCGGCCGCCCGCGATGAGCGGGACGGTCCCGGCGTTGCCGTACTGCAGCGCGTTGTCGAGCAGGTTCGCGAGCACCTGGTGCAGGGCCTGCCGGTCCATGTGCGCGAGCAGCCCCGGCTCGATGACCACCGAAACGTCGCGCCCGGTGAGCATGGCGACCTCCGCGGCCACCGCGTCGACCTCGGCCGTCGCGGCCGGGTCGGGGCCGATCGCGGACGAGGCGGCGAGCATGTTCTCCAGCAGGCGCGACAACCGCTCCTGCTGGCCGAGCACGGCGTGCAGAAGCCGCGCCCGCGCCTCGGTGTCGAGGCGGTCACCACGCTTGAGCAGGGTCAGCGCCGCCCCGCGGATGCCCGTGAGCGGTGTCCGGAACTCGTGGCTCACGGTCGCGATGAGATCGGACCGGATGCGCTCGGTCTCCTCCTGCCGGGCTCGCATGCTGGCGTGCCCCTGCCACAGCGCGAGCATCAGCTGCTCCTCACCGCGGCGCGCTCGGGTCTCGGTGCGCAGCAGCACGGCGAGCGTCAGCGCCTCCGCGAGCAGCAGCCCTCCCGTCGTACCCAGCCAGACCGGGTCGACAGGGAGGAGCACGAGCGCCAGGAGGAGCGGGAGGTGCGCCAGCAGAAGCGCGCAGGCAAGCACCTGCCTGCGTGCCTGCGCGTGCGCCACCAAGCGGCGACCGGAGGGGGGTACGGTCACGCTTGCCAGGGTGTGCCCAGGTTCGGAGCGCCACCATGGCCCGTATGGGCCATATCCCTTGCAAATCGGTGACTACTGCTCCAAACGGGTGACGGCCAGACCGTGACTATCCGCACACCCCGAAAGGGTTGGGGTCGCCGGCGCCCGTGCGTGTAACGTGTTCGTCATCTGCAGCAGGGCCAGCGACGTCCCGGGTGGCAGTGCGTTTTGACCCACCCAATGACGGAAGGCTCGACCATGCTTCCCGCGCTTCCCACGGCGATTCCCCCTGCCCAGGGCCTCTACCGGCCGGACCAGGAGCACGACGCCTGCGGCGTCGCGTTCGTCGTCGACATCGCCGGCCGCAAGAGCCACGACCTCGTCGAGCAGGGGCTGACGGCCCTCCGCAACCTCGAGCACCGTGGCGCCTCGGGTGCCGAGCCGGAGACCGGTGACGGCGCCGGCATCCTGGTGCAGGTCCCGGACGCGTTCTACCGCGCCGTGGTCGCCGTCGAGCTTCCTGAGGTCTACGCCGTCGGCACCGCCTTCCTGCCGACCAACCCGCGCAGCGCCGTCGAGATCCAGCTCGCGTTCGAGAAGATCGTCGCGGAGGAGGGCCTTCGGGTCCTCACCTGGCGCGAGCTGCCGGTCGACCCGCGTGGCGCGGGGATCGGACGCACCGCCGCGGGCGTGATGCCGATCTTCCGGCAGGCCTTCCTCGGCGCCGGTGAGGAGGGGATGTCGGCCTACGCGCTGGAGCGCCGCGCCTACGTCGTCCGCAAGCGCGCGGAGCGGGAGTGCGGGACGTACTTCCCGTCGCTGTCGACGCGCACTGTCGTGTACAAGGGCATGCTCACGACCGAGCAGCTGCAGCCGTTCTTCCCGGACCTCGCCGACGAGCGGTTCGAGAGCGCGCTCGCGCTGGTGCACTCGCGCTTCAGCACGAACACCTTCCCGAGCTGGCCGCTGGCGCACCCGTACCGCTACATCGCGCACAACGGCGAGATCAACACCGTCAAGGGCAACCGGAACTGGATGCGTGCCCGCGAGGCGCTGCTGCGCGGCCCCCACGAGCTGCCCGACGACCTGAGCCGACTGTTCCCCGTCTGCCACCCCGACGGCTCCGACTCCGCGTCCTTCGACGAGGTCCTCGAGCTGCTGCACATGGCCGGCCGGTCACTGCCGCACGCGGTCCTCATGATGGTCCCGGAGGCGTGGGAGAACGCCCCCGAGATGGACCCGGCCAAGCGCGCCTTCTACGAGTTCCACGCCTCGCTCATGGAGCCGTGGGACGGGCCGGCCTGCGTGACGTTCACTGACGGGACGCTCATCGGCGCGGTCCTGGACCGCAACGGCCTGCGCCCGTCGCGCTGGTGGGAGACGAACGACGGCCGCGTCATCCTCGCCTCCGAGGTCGGCGTCCTCGACATCCCGAGCGACCAGGTCAAGCGCAAGGGCCGGCTGCAGCCGGGCCGGATGTTCCTCGTCGACACCGCCCAGGGGCGGATCGTCGAGGACGACGAGATCAAGGGCGAGCTCGCCGCCGAGCACCCGTACGCCGACTGGCTGCACGCCGGCCTGCTGCGGCTGGAGGAGCTGCCCGGCCGCGACCACGTCGAGTACACGCGC
>JAOPVZ010000031.1 GCA_025965935.1 Frankiales bacterium
CGCGTTCAGCCTGGTCGCCTCGCTGTCGGGCACCTTCAGCGATGCGGACCACCGCGCGTACATCGCCCGCCGCTGGACCGACGTGCTGGTGGCCTGCACCGAGCGCGTGGACGCCTTCCGCGACGCACGTCCCGACATACCGATCCTCGACATCCGCTACCTCGACCTGCTCGCGGATCCGCTGAGCATCGTGCACGACCTCTACGGCTTCCTCGGCGAGGAGCTCACGCCGGGCGCGGCCGCCGCGATGCGGGCACATGTGGACGCCAACCCGCGCGGCCGCTTCGGGACGCACCGCTACGACGTCACCGACTTCGGCGTCAGCGCCGCCGAGTTGCGCAAGCGCTTCAGCGGCTACCTCGACCGCTACAGCCTCGAAACGGACGTCACAGCACCGACCGGCTGAGGACACGTCCGCGTCATCTGCCGCGCGCAGAATGGCGGCATGCACCAGGAAGAGTCGGCCTACGAGCTGGTCCAGCCGCCGCAGCACGTGACCCTCGACGGCGCGGTGGAGGCGCTGCTGCTCGCGCGCTGGAAGGACCAGTCCATGGTGCTGGTGGGCGGCCACGTCGAGTGGGTCCGCGCGGCCGACGTGCAGGTCGACTGGGCGCCCTGGAGCAGTGCCGTGGCCGCCAACGCCTGACTGCCTGAGCTCTCAGTAAGCGAGCAGGGACCGCCGGACGGACCGGGCCACCAGCCGCTCGCGCTCGGCGAGGCGCGCGCACAGGACGGCGAGGTCGGGGTGCTCGGCCGCGATCACCAGCAGCCGCTCCGCCGCGACCACCGCATCCTGGTGCTCACCGAGCCGCGTTTGCAGCCGCTTGGCGTGCTTGCTCGGCCGACCCAGCACGGGCGCAGCCGCCTCCGCCGCGTAGCGGGCCTGCTTGGCCTTGATGCGTGCGCGGTGCCAGGTGGTGTCCGGGCTGTCGAGGTCGAGCCGGCGCAGCGCCTTGCCGAGCTTCGCGGCGGCACGGTCCACGAGCCCGGGCACGACGTCGCGCGCTCGCTGCTCGGCGAGCTCGCTCAGCTGCGGCGACACGGCGACGTCGTGCAGCAGCTGCAGCAGCACCAGGTAGCGCGGTGACCGCAGGGCCTCGGCCGCACTCGCCGCCGCAACCTCCTCCTGCTCGGCGAGGAGCGCATCGACCGGACCGACGTCGAGCGGGTCTCCCTCGCGGGCGCGGACGTGCACCCGTTCCCGCAGTACCTCGAGGTCGCGCGCCGCACCGAGGCTGCCGGCGAGCCAGGACAGCTCCCCGCGCAGCTCATCGGTGCGCGGCTCGTCGAGCAGGACGGCGAACGTACGCAGGTCGCTGCGGAGTCGCCGGCACGCCACCCGCAGCTGGTGCACCGCGTCCGGCAGCTGGCGCCGCACGGCCAGGTCCTGCTCCACGATGCTGCGCAGCCCGTTCGCGAGGGAGGCCCGGACGAGGTCGCCGGCCGACTTGATCGGCGGCGCCTCGGGCAGGTCCGGCTCGTCGCCGGCACCGAGCGCACGCACGCCCTTCGGCGTCTGGTCGACGTCGGTGGCACCAGCTCTGAGAAGAGCGGCCACCACCCGCTTCGCGACCTTGCGGCCGTGCGGCCGCTGCTCGACCTCCAGCTCACGCCAGCCGTCGACGACGGCGCCGTCGCGCAGGACCGTCACCTCGTCGTCGACGACCTCGACGAGCTCGTCGCCCTGGGCGTCGAACAGCAGCGTGGTCGTCCTCAGTGTGCGCACCTGCGCGAGTCCGTGCAGCTCCGCTCCCCGCAGTCGCGCCGTCAGCGGGTCCTGCAGCGCGGGCGGCACCTGTGTCCCGGGGCCGGGCACGCTGATCTCCTCGCGGTCCAGACCGCCGGGGGTCGAGGTGGCGGTCTTCAGGGTCCACCGGGGCCGCCCCTCGCCGGTGCGGTGCCGCAGCGTCAGCCCTCCCCGGGCGAGCCGCCGGTCCTCGCTGTCCCAGTAGGTCGCGCGCAGCCGCAGCGTCCGCACCGCCACCCGGTCGACCCCGGCCAGGTCGACGAGGTGCGGCGGCTCGAACCCGTCGGGCACCCCGAGCTTGACCTCGACCTCGCGCTGAGCGTCCATCAGGTCATGTCACGTCCCGGGTCAGCAGGAGCCGTCTGGCCGGGATCAGGCACGCGACCGCCCAGACCAGGCTGACGAGCGCTCCTTGCCACAGCGGCCCGTAGTAGGGGTCGCCGCGCACCAGCCCGTGCCAGGCCGCGAACGGTGTCGTGAGGAGCACGTTGGCGGCCGACCCGAGGGCACCGAGGAGCGCGAGCAGCTGCATGACCAGACCGAGCAGCAGCGGGCCGCCGACCCCCGCCAGGCTGCTGCGGGTGCGGACCGAGAGCAGCACCGACACCGCCGCGAACCCCAGCAGCGGCGGCAGCTCGGTCGCCCAGCTCAGCAGCACCAGGCTCGCCGCGCGACCCGGTCCGAGCGGGGTGCCGGACAGACCGGCGAGCGGACGGTCGCCGGCCAGCGCGAGCCCCGCGACGAGGCTGCTCAGCCCGGCCACGGCGAGCAGGGCCGCCGAGGTCAGGACGGCGGCGAGCACCTTGCCCGTGAAGACCTCCGCGCGGGTGCGTGAGCGGGTCAGCAGCGCCTGCCAGGTGCCGTGCCCGTCCTCGGTCGCGAAGACGTCGCCCGCCACGATGCTGGTCACCAGCGGGAAGGCCCAGGTGCCCGCGAACCCCAGCACCAGCAGGGGAAGCGCGAAGCCGGAGTCGCGCACGTGCCGGCCGAACAATGTGTCCTTCGGCAGCCCGGTCTGGGCGCTGAGCACGAGCGCCAGCAACGGCGGCCCCAGCAGGCAGATCGCGAAGGCGGCCCTGACCCGCGGCTGCGCTCGCAGCCGCAGCAGCTCCCACCGCAGCACCCTCATGCGACCAGCTCCCGCAACGCTTCCTCGAGCGGCAGTGACTCCCGCTCCAGCGACCGTACGGCGATCCCCTCTCGCGCCAGGCAGAGCACGAAGGCGTCCACCTCGGCTGTGGTCGCGACGAACGACAGGCCGCTCTCGACGTCGTCGAGCACCGTCGGCGCGAGGACGCGGGCCCGGGGATCGTCACTGGTCGTCATGAGGCACCGGCCCGGACGGGACCGCAGCTCGGCCACCGGACCGCGCCACACGTCGCGACCTCGGACCACGACGGTGACGTCCTGGCATAGCGCGTCGACCTCGGTGAGGTCGTGGCTGCAGAGCAGCACCGTGAGCCCGTCCGAGGCCAGCTCCCGGACCAGGTCGCGCAGCTGCCGGGCGCCGAGCGGGTCCAGGCCGTTGGCCGGTTCGTCGAGCACCAGCAGCTGCGGGCGGCGCAGCAGGCCCGCGGCGATGCCGAGCCGCTGCCGCATGCCCAACGACCAGCCGCCGACCTTGGTGTCGGCCCGGTCCGACAGCGCCACCCGGTCGAGGACCTCGCCGACATCGCCCGGGGCGTCGTCCATGCCGGCGAGCACCTCGAGGTTCTGCCGGCCCGTGAGGTAGGGCCAGCACCCCGGTGCCTCCACGAAGCCACCCACCGACCCGTCGACGACGCAGTCCCCCGCGTCGAGGTGGACGAGCCCCAGGAGCACCCGCAGCAGCGTCGTCTTGCCGGCGCCGTTCGGGCCGAGCAGGCCGTGCACCGTGCCCGGCTCGACGACGAGGTCGAGGCCGTCGAGGGCAGTCACGCCCCCGAAGGTCTTGCGCAGCTCCCGCGCCTCTACAGCCTTCACGAGCCGCAGGCTAGGCGCTTGGGCCGGCGTCCACGACGAGGAGGTCAGCCGTCCAAGACGGAGGCACCGAGGGTTCGGCTGCCGTTCACCTCCCGTCCGCAGGAATGCGGGGCGGTACGGCGAAGCAACCGCCATGAACCTGAGCCGCCGTCGTTTCCTCTCCTCTGCGGCCGGCCTCGGTGCGGCCGCCGCGCTCGGGCCCGAGGCCCTCAGCGCCCTCGCCTCCCCACAGACCTCCCGGTACCCGGCGCTGCCCAGCCCTGCCGCCAGCGGCATCGAGCACATCGTCCTGGTGTGCATGGAGAACCGCTCCTTCGACCACTACCTCGGCTGGGTGCCCGGTGCCGACGGTCGGCAGAAGGGGCTGGTCTACAAGGACGACCACGGCCGAGGGCACGCCACCCACCACCTCGCCGACACCCGCAACGGCTGTGGCTTCAACGACCCGGACCACTCCTTCGAGGGCGGCCGGCTGCAGTTCGACGGCGGCCGGCTCGACGGCTTCCGCAAGGGCGACAACGACGACTTCGCGCTCGGCTACTACACCGAGGCCGACCTGCCGTTCTACGGGCCGCTGGTCAAGAACGCCACCACCTTCGACCGGTACTTCTGCAGCATCCTCGGCCCGACCTACCCGAACCGCTTCTACACCCACGCCGCCCAGACCGACCGCATCAGCAACACCTCCACGACGAGCACGCTGCCGACCATCTGGGACCGCCTCGCCGCGGCAGGCGTGAGCAGCCGCTACTACTTCTCCGACGTCCCGTTCCTCGCCCTGTGGGGGCAGAAGTACCTGCCGGTCTCGAGCCCGGTCGAGCGCTTCTACGCCGACGCCGCCTCGGGCACGCTGCCCGCGTTCAGCTACGTCGACCCCTACTTCCTGGGAGAGGGCCAGGGCGGCAGCAACGACGACCACCCGCACGCCGACATCCACCGCGGCCAGGCCTTCCTGTCCCTGGTCGCCAAGACGCTGATGTCCGGCCCGGCCTGGTCCAAGACGGCGCTCGTCATCACCTACGACGAGTGGGGTGGCTTCTTCGACCACGTCAAGCCGCCGCGGCTGCCGGACAACCACGACACCGGCGCGCGCGGCAAGGACGACCACGCGCAGGCCGGGTTCCGGGTGCCGACCTTCCTCGTCTCGCCCTGGTCGCGACCAGGGCACGTCGGGCACAACGTCTACGACCACACCTCGATCCTCAAGATGGTCGAGTGGCGGTTCGGGCTCGCGCCACTCACGAAGCGCGACAAGGCGGCCCGCAACCTCGCCGAGTCGCTGGACTTCCGCGCGCCCCGGCCCGCGCCTGACCTGCCGGTCGTGCTCGACCCCGGCCCGCACCTCTGCCAGCCGCCGATCGGGACCAACCCGATGGGCCTCGAGGACCCCTTCTGGCGCGAGCTTGCCGATTCGCGGCTCGTCCGCGGCTGGGACGCGGTGTCCTAGATCACCACATTTGTCAGGGTGATGTGGCGGAAGCGACACCCCGCCTGTGCGGAAGATGCCCGGGTGGTCCGTCGCCTCCCTCCCGCGCTCCTCAGCCTGCTCTTCCTGCTCGAGCTGCCCTTCCTCGGGCGCCGGCCGCTGGCCCGCGACGAGGTCGTCAGCACCGAGGTCGCGCACCGGACCTACCACGCGCTCTGGGACGCCCTCGGCCAGATCGACGCGGCGCTCGGCCTCTACTACGCGCTGCTGCACCCGTTCCTCGCCGTCAGCGACACGGCGTTCGCGGCCCGGCTGCCAAGCCTGCTCGGCATGGTGGTGGCGGCCGCACTGCTGATCGGCACGGCGACCGATCGCTGGGGTCGGCGGGCCGGGGCTTTCACCGGCCTGCTGCTGCTCGGCAACCCGGTGACGTGGGAGTTCGCCAACATCGTCCGGCCCTACGCGCTGGCACTCGCGCTCGCTGCCGGCACCCTGCACCTGGTGCTGCTCAGCCGAGGCCGGCCGGTGCTGCTGGGAGTGCTGGCACTGCTGCTGCTCTACACGCAGTCGCTGTTCGTGCTGCTGCTCCTCGTCGAGCTGGTCGTGCTCGCACGTCGCCGGCAGTGGCAGCTCGTCGGCGCTCTCACCGCGGCAGTGGTGGCCTGGCTGCCGCTGCTCGTCGTCATCATCCAGCAGCGCCGTGAGACCGCCTGGATCCCCTACACCTCGCCGGTCGCCGCGGCCGAGCAGGTGCACGAGTTCTTCGGCTCCGACGGCCTGCTCAGTGCCGTTGCCCTGCTGGTCTGGGGGGCGGTCATGGCTCTCGGCATCCGCCGCCACGAGGTACGCCGGCTGCTGCTCGCCGCCGCACTCCCAGCTGCGCTGCTGGCCCTCCTGGGACTGCGCCTGCACCTCTTCGGCACTCGCTACCTGCTCTGGACGGTTCTCGTCATCGCGCTCGCCGGCGGTCTGTCGCTGGCCCGGTCCTCCTCGCCGCGGCTGGTGGCCGCACTGTCCGTCGCGCTGGTGCTGGTGGCGGTCGCCTCGGTCGTGCGGGAGGCGACGATCCCCTACCGGCTAGAGGACCTGCCGGCTGCCTCCGCCTACATCGCGGCGCACGACCAAGCCGGCGACGCCGTCCTGTTCTCGCCGGACTGGACCCGCACGTCGGCGCTGCCCAGCCTCGACAGCACTCCCGGCGTGCACGTGCGCGACATCGCTCTGAAGCACGTCGGCGACCGTCGTGAGGCCGGCTACGTCTACCTGCCCGAGTACGACATGCGCACCATCGAGCAGCGCCTCGGCGGGCACGACCGGGTCTGGATCGTCGGGTACCCCAAGCAGGACTGGGCCCCCACCCCCAACACCAGTGGCGAGCTCGCCCAACAGCTGCTGCGCACCTGGCCGACGAGGCAGCGGGCCACGTTCGGGCAGCTCGAGGTGAGGCTGCTCGTCCGCCCGTCCTGACCACCCGGCAGGATGTCCCGCATGGATCTCGCTGAGCTGCGCCGGCAGCTGGACGACGTCGACCGCGGGCTCGTCGACCTCATCGCCCGGCGGCTCGAGCTGGTGGCCGACATCGGCGCCGCGAAGGCCGGCACCGACACCCCTGTCCGCGACGTCGGTCGGGAGCGGGCCGTGCTGGACGCCGTGGAGGCTGCCGCCGAGGAACGCGGCGTGTCCGGCGAGCTGGTACGACGCATCTTCCGCGAGATCATCGGCTACGCCGTCGACAAGCAGGTCGCCGAGCTGCTCGGCAGCCCGGAGCACCCGGCGGTCGTCGGCTTCCAGGGGGTGCCGCACGCCTACAGCCACCTGGCCGCCCGCAAGCACCTCGCGGGCCGCGGCTGGGCCGCCTCCTTCCGCGGCTACGCCAGCTTCGCCGAGGTCGTGGACGCCCTCGTCGCGGGCGAGTGCGACGTGGCCGTGCTGCCGGTCGAGAACACGACCGCAGGCAGCATCAACCAGGTCTACGACCTGCTGCAGGAGCGCGAGGTGCACGTCGTCGGCGAGGAGACCTGGCGGGTCGACCACGCGCTGGCCGCGGTGTCCGACGTCGCGGTCACCTCGCTGACGCGGGTCCTGTCGCACCCGCAGGGCCTCGAGCAGTGCGCGGCGTTCCTGCGCACGCTGCCGGACGCGGTGCCGGTGACCGTCTTCGACACCGCCGAGGCGATGCGCGCCGTGGCCGCCGAGGGCGACCCGACCTGGGCCGCGATCGGCAGCCCGGAGGCAGCCGAGGCGAACGGGCTCGTGGTACTGCGACGCGGCATCACCGACCAGGCCGAGAACTTCACCCGCTTCCTCGTGCTCGCCCGCGAGCCGATCGCGGTCGCCGCCCGCGTACCCAGCAAGACCAGCCTGGTCCTCGTCACCAGCCACGAGGAGGGCGCGCTGCTGCGCTGCCTCACGCTGCTCGCCGAGAGCGGCCACTCGATGACGAAGCTCGAGTCCCGTCCGCGGCCGGGCCGGCCCTTCGAGTACCTGTTCTTCCTCGACTTCGAGGGCAACGTCGCGGACGAGGGCACCCAGCAGGTGCTCGCCGACCTCCGTCGTACCGCCCTGTCGGTGAAGCTGCTCGGCAGCTACCCGGCCAAGGTCGTCCGGGCCGACACCCAGGGCGCGGACGCCTTCGAAGCCCTCGTCACCCCCGAGTAGCGCCACCCCCCACCCCCGCCGCCACCACCTCCGCAATCGGTTCCAACGGATCGCGTCGACGCGTGCATCACCACCGGTCAGGTCGCCCTGGGCGCACCCGCAACCGATGACGTCATCCACACCCTCGCGGCCATCCACAGAGGTGACCGGGCAGGTCAAGACGTCGCGTTCGGCCAGGAGCGTTGTGCGGCATGGACCTCGCGAGCTTGTTCCCGTCCAACCGGCAGCACCTCTCGCCGTACCGGCAGCTGAGCGCTGCGGGGCTCTCGCGGCACCACCTCAGGCTCGCGATTGACGAGAAGCTGGTGCAGCGCGTGCGCCGGTCGGTGTACTCGACCAAGCCGCTACCCCCGGTCGCGGGACACCTGCTCACCAACGGCGTGCTCGATCTCGGCTACCTCGCGCTCATGCGCGCCGTGCTGCTCGAGCTGGGGAAACGCGCCGTCCTCGGCGGCCGGAGCGCCGCGCTCGCGTGGGGCTGGGATCTCCTCGTTGAACCCGAGAAGGTCGAGGTGGTGGTGCCTCCAGGAGGTACGACGGAGCGTGCCGATGTCGAGTTCACACAGCTTGTCTGGCAGAGCCGCGTCCCGTTGCCCGTCCGGCAGCTCGATCCGCTGCCTGTCCTCTCAGCCACCGACACGGTGCTGCACTGCGCGATCACCCTGCCGATGCGTGAAGCCGTCGCGATCGCGGACAGCGCCATGCGCAGCAGCACGATCACGCACAAGCAGCTCACTGCCGCCGTACGGGCTCACCACGCCAAACCCGGCTACCGCAGGATGCGCAAGGTCTTGCTCTGGTCCGACCCCAAGTGCGGCTCGGTGCTCGAGTCTGCCTTTCGGGTGCTCGTGCTGGAGGCCGGCCTCGCTCGGCCGAACTCGCAGTACCGGATCGGCGGCGCCAGGGTCGACTTCTGCTGGGTCGTTCTGCGCATCGTGGTCGAGGTCGATGGCCGGCGGTTCCACAACCCGGAGGACAGTCGGAACAAGGACCGGAAGCGGGACCACATGCTGGTGTCCACGAGCTGGCGGCTGCTTCGCTTCACCTGGCAGGAGATCGTCCACGACCCCGGGTACGTCCTGGGCATCCTGAACGCGACGCTGGCCGGGTGGATGCACGCCGCCTGATCAGTTGCGGGCACCCGACCCCCAACCTGATCGGTTCCTGCGACAGCGCCAGCGCAATCCGTTGGAACCGATCGCGCAGGGGGGCGGCGGGGTGGCGGCCACGATCGGTTGCGGGAGGCGTGACAGCGGCACAACCGGTTGCGGAGCCCGTACGGACGCGATCCGTTGGAACGGATCAGGGAGACGCACGCACGCGCGCACGCACGCACCCGCGCACGCGAGGGGTCAGGTGGCTGCGTGCTTGGCGGCGAGGTAGCCGAAGACCATCGCGGGGCCGATGGTGGCGCCGGCGCCGGCGTACTCGTTGCCCATGACGGAGGCGGCGGTGTTGCCGGTCGCGTACAGGCCCTCGATGGCGGAGCCGTCGGCGCGCAGCACCCGGCCGTTCTCGTCGGTCACGAGACCGCCCTTGGTGCCGAGGTCGCCGACCTCGAGGCGGACCGCGTAGAACGGGCCCTGGTCGATGGTGTCCATCACCGGGTTCTGGAGCGTCGGGTCGCCGTAGTAGCGGTCGTACGCGCTCTCGCCGCGGTGGTGGTCCTCGTCGACGCCCTGGCTCGCCATGTCGTTCCAGCGCTCGACGGTCTGGAGGAGACCCGGCATCTCCAGCTTGGCCGCCAGCTCGGCGAGGCTGTCCGCCTTGTGAGCCACGCCGGCCTCGTAGTAGGCGCGGGAGAGGTGCTTGCCGGGCAGGGCGCGGGCGAACGGGTAGCGGTCGCGGGCCTTCTGGTCCATGACGAACCAGCAGGGGAGGTGGCCGCCCTCGAGCTGGTCGTGCACGAAGTTGACGTAGGGCGACGCCTCGTTGGTGAACCGCTCGCCGGCCTTGTTCACGATGACCGCACCGGGGATCGCGCGCTCCGCCACCAGCACGATGACGTCGCCGCTGCGCGGCTCCACCAGCGACGGCATCCACCAGGCGTCGTCGAGCAGGTCCGCGTCGGCGCCGAGGGCCAGGCCGGCCCGGATCCCGTCACCGGTGTTGCCCGGCGCACCGGCGCTCACGTCGTCCTGGCCACCCTCGGGCAGGTGCTCCTTGCGCATCGCGAGGTCGTGCTCGAAACCGCCGGTGGCGAGCAGCACGCCCTTGCGGGCGCGGATGACCTCGCCGTCACCCACCACGGCACCGACGACCCGGCCGTCCTCCACCACCAGCTCGCGGAGCGGGGTGTTGAGGCGCAGCGGCACACCGGCGTCGCGCATGGCGAGCCGCATCCGGGCGATCAGGGCGCGCCCGCCGGTCGCCATGTGCCGCTTGAGGACCATGTTCGAGGCGACCCGCCACCCCGCCTTCATGCCGAGCAGCTTGCCCTTGCGGGTGCGCTTGATCATGTTGAGGTGCACGAAGTCGCCGATGGTGATCCAGAGCCCGAGCGGACCCTCCATGGCGTTCTTCTGCTGGTGCGACTCCTCCTCGCCGAGGACCTTCGTGTTGATCGGCTTGGCCTCGATCGAGCGGCCGAGCGGCTTCCCGCCGGGGTACTCGGGGTGGTAGTCGGAGTAGCCGCGGCACCACGAGAACTTCATCCACTTGCTCTTGGCGAGCAGCTGCATGAGCTTCGGGCCGTGCTCGACGTACGCCTGCAGTCGGGCCGCCGGGACCTTGCCCTCGGTGAGGACCTCGAGGTACCGGAGCACCTCCTCCGGCGGGTTCCCCTGACCGGCCTTGAGCAGGGTCGGGTTGTTCGGGATCCAGAGCGCGCCGCCGGACAGCGCCGTGGAGCCGCCGAACAGGTCGGTCTTCTCGACCACCACTGCAGACAGCCCGAGGTCCGCAGCGGTCAGTGCGGCCGCCAGGCCACCACCGCCACTGCCGACGATGAGCAGGTCAACTTCAGACACGCCAGACATAGAACGTGTTCTAGCAGGTCTTGCCCCCGCGCGACAGTTTTGCGAGCAGCGGCAGGGACGTCGAGCCGCCCCCGGCGCGCACCACCCAGCAGCCAGCGACCGGCGTCCAGGCGTGCCGAGCGGTGCTCCAGACCGAGAAGGCACGGCTGCCCACCGGGATCGAGACGGTCCGGGTCTCCCCGGCCCGCAGCGTGAGCTTGGTGAACCCCGCGAGGGCCTTGGGCGGCTCACCCGCCGACGCCGGAGCGCTCGCGTAGACCTGCACCACCTCGGCCCCGGCCCGCTTGCCGGTGTTCGTCAGCGTCACCTGCATCGTGACGCCCGTCGACGTCGGCACCATCCGCAGCTTCGAGTACCGGAAGGTCGTGTACGACAGCCCGAACCCGAACGGGTACAGCGGCGCGACCTTCTTCGCGTCGTACCAGCGGTAGCCGATCAGCAGGCCCTCGCTGTAGACCGCGTGCGGCACGCCCAAGCTGTCCTTCGTGCCGGGGTACTGCGCGGCGGTCTTCAGCGGACCGTCGGACAGCCTGACCGGGAACGTGACCGGCAGCTTGCCGGAGAAGTTCACGTCGCCCCAGAGCAGCGGGGCCAGCGCCGCGCCGTCGACCTGGCCGGGCAGCCAGTCCTCCACGATGCCGGCCACCTGGTTGACCCATGGCATCTCCACCGGGCCGCCGGTCTGCAGCACCACGATGGTGTTCTTGTTCACAGCGGCGACCGCCTGGACGAGCTGGTCCTGGTCCACCGAGGAGTAGCTGCACTCGGCCGTCCCGGACAGCGAGCAGGAGCCGCTGCGCGGCTTCAGGTCGGGACGGTCCAGACCCTCGTTGTTGACGTCGTTGACGAACACGACCGCCACGTCGGACGTCGCCGCGGCGAGGGCTGCCTGGGCCGCGTTGCTGCCGTCGTTGTAGGACACCGTCGCGCCGGCCCGCTGGGCGCGCGTGGTGATGCTGGCCAGCGGAGACGTCACGTGCCCGTTGAGCGCGAACTGCGGGACGTGCGCGCTGCCATAGCCCTGCGACGCACGAGCGGCCCCGTCCTGGCTCGCCGCGTCGCCGATGACCGCGACCTTCCTGACGGTGCTCGCGAGCGGCAGCACCCCGGTGTTGCGCAGCAGCACCGCGCCCTGCTGCGCGACCCGGGTGGCCACCGAGATGCTGGTCGACGTCGTCGCCGTGGCAGCCGACGCGTGCGGCGGGTGGTCGATGAGCCCGATCCGGAACATCGAGGTGAGCACCCGCTTCACCATGTCGTTCAGCCGCGACACCGGGACGGCGCCGGACTGGACCGCCTTGGTCAGCGCCGACCCGTAGAACTTCCCGGTCGGCAGCTCCACGTCGAGCCCGGTGTTGGCGGCGGCCGTCGAGTGCGTCGCCTGGAAGTCGCTGACGACGAAGCCCGGGAACCGCAGCCTGCCCTTGAGGACGCCGTCCAGCAGGCTCTTGTCCTGGCACGCGTAGCTGCCGCTCACCCGGTTGTAGGCGCACATCGCCGCACCCACCCCGGCATTCACCGCTGCCTCGAACGGCGGCAGGTACAGCTCGGCCGCGACCCGCTCACTCGCGTCCGCGGAGACGGTCGTGCGGTCGGCCTCTTGGTCGTTGAGGGCGAGGTGCTTGACGGTCGCGATGACGTGCTGCGACTGGACGCCCTGGACGAGAGCCGCTGCGGTCTTCCCGGCGAGCACCGGGTCCTCACCTGCGTACTCGAATCCCCTGCCGTTCAAGGGATTCCGCGCCAGGTTGACTCCCGGCCCGAAGAGCACGTTCACGCCCTTCGCTACGGCCTCGAGACCGAGCGCCCGGCCCTGGGAGGTCTGCAGCGAGGTGTCCCACGTAGCGGCCTGGCCGATCTCGTCGGGGAACGCCGTCGTGCCCGTCTGCCGGTTGCCGAGCCCGGCGCTCGCGTCGTTGAGGACGATGTTCGGGATGCAGAGCCGTGCGACGCCCTTGACGAGACCGGCGGACGGACCGCTCGTGGCGGCGCCGGTGACGAGCTGCACCTTCTCCGCGAGGGTCATGCGGGTCACGACCTGCGACGCCTTGGTCGACGGCGACGCCGAGCTGCCCACCCACGGGCACGCAGTCGTCGAGGAGGCGGAGCCCGGCACGACGGTCAGCGCCGCCACGGCGGTCAGCGCAACGACGAGCGGGGGGACGCGCACGCGTGAAACATACCTAGTCTGGGGTCATGCACACGGGGCACACGGCGCACGCCCGACGGCGAGCAGCACTCGCCGTCGTCGCGCTGCTGCTGGCCCTGTTGGCCCCCAGCACCCACAGCTCTGCCGGTACGGCGGCAGCGCGGGTCACCGCTGCCGTGCCCGACTCCGTGCCGGCCGTCCGCCTCGCGACGCGGGAGCACACCGATTCCGCACCGCTCCTGGATGCGGTCGCCCCGCAGTCGCCCCGACTGCTCGCCGGCGGAGCACCCGCGCCGGCCATGCAACCCACGCCGGGTCCGGCGTACCGGCTCCGTGGTGCCGCCTCGGTGAGAGGTCCCCCGCAGGACTGAGCCCTCGCTCCCGTGCCGGACTGCCGGCGCGGTCCTCCGTCCTGCAAGGAGTCCGCTATGACGCTCCGCTGGTCACCCCTGCCGTGGGTGACGCTCGAGGAAGGGGCCGGCACCGAGCTGGCCCTCAACGCACTGCTCTACGGCCTGGGCCTGTCGCTGCTGGGCGCCTGCCTGTGGCTGGCGCACATCGCCTGGGCCGAGCGCGGCCGCTGAGCCGTGCCGGCCGGGGGCGCCGTCCCCGGCCGGCACGTTCAGGCGTCCTTCGCGGACGTGCTCTTAGGGTGGGCGGATGCACCGACCGGCGATCGTGCTCGCCCACAACATCGGCGAGCGCTACGAGCTGCCGATCCCCCTGACGCTGTTCGCGATCGGCGGTGCCGCCGTCGTCCTGCTGTCGTTCCTGCTGGTCGTACGGCTGAGCGGCGAGACCCAGCCTGCGATCGACGCGCCGGACCCCGCGCCGGCCCGGTCGTTCCCGCGGGTGGCCGGTCCGCTGTCGATCCTGTTCATCCTCGCCATCGCCGTGATCGGGATCACCGGCGTGCAGGCACCGGCCGACAACCTCGCATCGGTCTTCTTCTGGATCCTGCTCTGGATCGGCATCCCCCTGACCTGTGGCGCGCTGGGTGACTGGACCCGCCCGGTCAACCCGTTCGCCAACCTGGCGCGGCTCGGCGACCACGCCGGGCTGCGCAAGCTGGTCCTGGCCCGCAAGACCCCGCTGGAGTACCCCCGTGGACTCGCCTGGTGGCCGGCACTGGGGCTGTTCGTGCTGCTGGTCCTCGGCGAGCTCGTCTTCAACAGCGAGACGCTGTCCATCAAGCCGGCCTTCGTCGGCGCCATGCTCGTCGTCTACTCACTTGCCTCGTTCTTCCTCGGCATGGTGTTCGGCCCGGAGTGGGTCGCGCGCGGCGAGGTCTTCTCCGTGCTCTGGAACACCTGGGGACGGCAGGGCTGGTTCCGGTTCGGGGCGCCTGGTCGCCGCGGGTTCGCCGGGGGCCTCGACGTGCCCTTCGAGACGACGCCCAGCCGCGTGCTGCTCGTACTGCTGCTGCTCATCAGCATCAACTTCGACGGCCTGCTCGCCACCCCCACCTGGGTCAAGCACATCCAGAAGGACCAGTTCGCGCTGTCGACAGAGCTCACCGAGACCGCCATCCTGGCCGGGCTCGTCGTCGTGGTGCTCGCCGTCTTCACCGGCTTCGCGTACTGGTCCGCTCGGCTCGGCGGGCAGAAGAGCAGCCCGTTCACAGCGCTGGCTGGTCTGCTGCCGACCCTGGTGCCGATCGCCTACGGGTACCTGCTGG
This sequence comes from Frankiales bacterium, assembly GCA_025965935.1. Taxonomy (GTDB): domain Bacteria; phylum Actinomycetota; class Actinomycetes; order Mycobacteriales; family SCTD01; genus RYN-111. The sequence goes on from JAOPVZ010000031.1 coordinate 14,599, forward strand.
CGCACAACCTGCAGTACCTGATGATCCAGCTGCAGCAGCTCTACCCGCTGGTGCAGAACCCTGGCTACGGCAACACCCAGACCACGTTCGTCCCGAACCGCAACGTCTTGCCGGCCAAGGTGAACTGGTACATCGCGCTGCTGGTGATCGTGGCTGTGCACGTCATCGCCGTCGTCCTCGCGCACCGGCACCTCGCCCGAACGGCAGCGGACGAACGGGCGGCTCGCCGCAGCGAGTACCCGTGGCTCATCGCGATGGTCGGCTACACCGCCTTCAGCCTGGTCCTCATCGCCCTGCCGCTCACCCAGGCCAGCGGGTGAGGCGCTGGCTCGCCGGCGCGCTGCTGATCACGGTCGGCTGGCTTGCCTCTCCCACCTCGGTGCCGATCTACGACGGCCTGCCGAACTCCGACGAGCCCTACCGGTACGTCGGGAAGACGCCGGCGCCGACGTCGGCCAGCGCCACCGCGACGGTGTCCGGCGGGCAGGTCGGCGCGCTTCGGGTGCAGACGGCTGAGACCGGGCCGCAGCTGCTCGTCGACCTCGCGCCCGGCGCGTTCCGCACGACCTCGACGTCCAAGGTGACCCTGACCGGCACCCCGCTGGCGCCGACCGGGACGCCGCCGCGTGGCACCTTCGACAGCGACGTCTACAGGCTGGCTGTGACGCCGGGGGCGACACTGTCACCCGACCAGTCCGGCTTCCTGTTCCTGCGGACTGCGGTGATGACCAAGCCCAACCCGGTGGTGGTCTACCGCACCGGGGAGGGCGCCGCCTGGACGGAGGTCCCGTCGCAGCTGACCGGCCGGGACATCATGGCGACGACCTTCAAGGCCGTCGGCGACTACGCCGTCGTGCGGCTGCCGGGCTCGAAGCCGATCTCCTCCGGCGGCCTCGGCCTGACCCGGGTGCTGTTCCTCGGGGGCGGTGTGCTGCTGCTGGTGGTCATCACCGTGCTGGTGCTGCGCCGACCCCACGACGACGAGGACTGAGAGCTCACCGGAGGAACCAGCCCACGAGGTCGGCCCCGACGTGCGTGATGGCCGGCGCTGCCGCCGTACCGGCTCCTTGCCGCAGCCCGCCGAGGACGAGCCCGACCGCGAGGTCGAGCGGCAGGACGTGCCAACCGTAGAGCGGCACGTGGAGCAGGGCGAAGCACACCGCGCCGAGGCCGATCGCTGCGGAGGCGCCCCAGACCCGCTCCGTCGCGTCGTAGAGAGCGCCGCGCAGGAAGACCTCTTCGGCCGTGGCCACGACCACGACCGCGGCGGCCCAGCCGGCGAAGCCCTGCGTGCCGTAGACCGGCTTGGCCGTGAGGACGTGCTCGAACGCCACCGGAGCGCAGACCAGAGCCAGGCCGGCGATCCCGATGAGGACCGCGCGGGGGCTCACGGGCACCCGCGTCCCGGCCGCAATGGCCACCACCAGCAGGGCGATCGCGAAGACGAGCGCCGCGGGCACGTCCGCCGCGACATCGGGTCGACCGAGGACGATCCGGAGTCCGAGCGCGACCGCGAAGGCGACGAGCAGCAGCCCGACCCGGGTCACTCGGCAGGCGAGGGCGCGGCCGTGCCGGCGGCGTCACCGGAAGTGGACCGCAGGCGCACGACCACCACGGCGGCGGCCAGGACGACGAGCACGCCGACGAGCACGATCGGGAGCACCGGCATCCCACTGCTGGCGTTCGCAGCAGCGGCGGTCCCGGCCTTGGCGAGGACGTACTGGCCGGCGCCAGGGAAGCTCGAGACCCTGATGTCCAGACCACCAGCCGTCGTCCCCAGCGCGGTCCAGGCAGCTCCGGCAGCAGGGCGGTAGTACATGGTCGGCTGCGGCGCCCGCTGCGACGTGGCCCGCAGGTAGAGGGTCGCGATGGCGGCGTACTTCTTGTCGAGGGTGACCGGGCCACCCGGCGCCGTCATGGCGATGTCGTAGACGTTGCCGTCGGCCGTCGCGCCGGGCGGGAGGTCCGTCGGCGCGGCCGGCGTCACAGCGATGTGGATGGGCCCGGTGGCCGCACGCATCGCGAACTGCGGCAGGAACACCGACATCTGAGGGCCGGTCTCACCGGTCTGCAGCGAGAGGCCCTGGCTGTTCGAGCCGCCCGTCACCGGGGTGTTGACGGACACCGACGTTGCGGGAGCGGTCTTGGTCGCGTCGGGCGGCGGCGAGACGTAGCGGTAGGGCTCGTCGGGGGCGCTGATCCCGTCGTAGACCGGCACGGCACTCGGGGAGGCCAACCAGCCCACGCCGACCAGGAGGGCACCAGCAAGCCACCGGCGTCGAGCGGAGTTCACGGAGACCATCCCACCACAACGCCCACCACTGCGGGCTGCCGCTCAGCCCCGCGTCAGGTGCGCCAGACTGGTCCGCATGACCGATCCGCACGACCCGTTCGCCGCACCCGCCCCCGGCGGCCAGCCGACCCCGCCACCGCCGGTCTACGGCGCCCCGCCCGCGTACGGCGCTCCGCCTCCCAGCTCCCCGCCGCCGTACGGCGCGCCGCTGCCCTACGGCACTCCCACCGGCCCGTTCCCCGGCGCCGGCGGCCGCAACGGCATGGGCGTCGCCGCTCTGGTGCTCGGCATCGTCGGCGCCACCTGCCTGTTCTGGACGGTCATCGCCCCGGCGCTGGGCGTCGTGTTCGGACTGGTCGGCCGCCGGCGCGCGAAACGGCACGAGGCCACCAACGGTGGTGTGGCGCTGACCGGCGCGATCCTCGGCGGGTTCGGGCTGCTGTTCGCCGCGGTGTTCTACGGCTACCTCATCGCCAACTCCAGCGCCGTGTCGCGCTACTACGACTGCATGCAGGCGGCGAAGGGCGACACCGTCATCCAGCAGGAGTGCCAGGACCAGTTCCGGTCCGATCTGGGCGGCTGACCTCGGGCCAGGAGGACCCGCTCAGCGGCGCTTCTTGCGACGCCGCCGCCGCATCACCAGCAGCCCGAGGATGGCCGCGGCACCCGCGACGTGCTGCTTGGTGATCGGCACGCCGGGCTGCACCGGCGGGAGCGACGTGGTCGATGCGGACGGCGTCGACCAGGAGCGCTCCGGAGCCGGCCTGACCGGCTTCTCGGCGGGCGGCACGGTGGGCGTCCTCGCAGGCGCCGGGGTGGCCGCGGGCTTCTCGGCGGCGGACGGGACCGCGGCCTTCTTCGCAGGTGCCTTGGCGGCGGCCTTCTTGGCCGGTGCCTTCGCGGGTGCCTTGGCAGCCTTGGTTGGCGCCTTCGCCGGTGGGGCTGCGGCCTCGCCAGCTGGCGAGTCCTTCTTGGCGGCCCGCTTGATCGGGGCGCGCTTCACGGGTGCCTTGCCTGGAGTGGTCTCGGGGGCAGCCTCGACAACTGGCGTCTCGGCGCCCATCGGCTCGGGGACGACCTCCTCGGCGGGTGTCCCGGCAGCGGCCGTCTGCTCGGCCGCGGCGCGCGCCCGGCGGCCGGGTGTCAGGCGTCGCTTGCGGGGCGCGGCGCCCTTTTCCTCGGGGCGGTCCGTGCTGTCCGTGCCGTCGGTGGCCAACGGTGCTCCTTCATCCTCCGGGGTCGTGCCCTGATTGTTGCCCACCCGGACCACGTATGTGCGACGGGGACGTCAGACCAGCCGGGATGACCTGCAGGTCGGCTGTGGTTGGGTCGGGTGAGAGCACCTCCCACCGTCGTCGAGGAGCAGCCGTGCCGGAACCGGACGACCACAGGGTCGAGGACCTGAGCGCGACGAGCTACGACGTCATCGTGCTCGGCGCCGGGCCCACCGGCGAGAACGTCGCCGACTACGCCGTACGAGGTGGGCTGACCGCACTCCTCGTGGAGTCGGAGCTCGTCGGGGGCGAGTGCTCCTACTGGGCCTGCATGCCGAGCAAGGCGCTGCTGCGCCCCGTCGAGCTGCTGTCGGAGGCGCGCGCGATGCCGGGGGTGTCCGTCGGGCCGCTCGACGCGCAGGCCGTCCTGGCCCGCCGCGACTCCTTCGCCAGCGGCTGGGACGACGCCTCCCAGGTGTCGTGGGCGGAGCGGACCGGCATCGCGGTCGCGCGCGGGCACGCCCGCATCACCGGCGACAAGCAGGTGTCCGTCGACGGGGTCACCCTCACCGCTCGGCAGGCCGTTGTCATCGCCACCGGCTCCGCTGCGGCGATCCCGCCGGTCGACGGCCTGGCTGAGGCGAAGCCGTGGACGTCGCGGGAGGCCACCAGCTCCCGCTCCGCACCCAAGCGGCTCGCCGTGCTCGGCGGCGGCGTCGTGGGTGTCGAGATGGCGTTCGCCTGGCAGGCGCTCGGCTCGCAGGTGACGCTCATCGAGCGCGGCGACCAGGTGCT